>NZ_JBJGYM010000011.1:0-159359 GCF_054049995.1 Geodermatophilus sp. SYSU D01106
GAAATGGGGGTCACCCCCGGGGGGGTGGGGGGGTGACGGGCCGTTTTGGCCCGGGGTGGGGCCCCCAAACCCCGGGGGGGGCGGCGGGGGGCCCCCGGCCCCCCCCACGCGGGTCACGGCAGCTGCAGCACCTGGCCGACCGAGATGCGGTTCGGGTTCGGCACCTCGGCGCGGTTGGCGGCCCACAGGGCCCGCCAGCCGCCGTGGACGCCCTCGGCTCGGGCGATCTTGGCGAGGGTCTCGCCGCGGACGACGGTGTGCGTGTCGCCGGAGGTGGCGGGCGCGGCGGCGGGGGCCGCCGCGGGGGCCGGGGCCGGTGCCGCGGCGGGGGACCCCGCCTCGGGCGCCGACGGGTCCAGGGCCTTGCCGCAGGTGGGCCAGGCGCCCGGGCCCTGGACGTCGAGCGTGCGCTCGGCGACGGCGATCTGCTGCTCCTTCGTGGCCAGGTCCGCGCGCGGCGCGTAGGACAGGCCGCCGAAGGCCTCCCAGGTGCTCTGGCTGAACTGCAGCCCGCCGTAGTAGCCGTTGCCGGTGTTGATCGACCAGTTGCCGCTGGACTCGCACGCGGCGACGGCGTCCCAGTCGTTGGGGGCGGCGGCCGAGGCAGGGCCGGCGGCGACGCCGAGCGCGACCGCGGCCGCGCCGGTGGTCACGAGGGCACGGCGGAGCAGGGACGTGGACGTGCGCATGGGGGTACTCCGATCCGCCGCCTGCGAGGTGAGCTGTCGGGTTCGGAGCGATCGGTGCCCCGGCCGCACGGACGTGCGGCTTCACCCCCAGGCGCTGGTCCGGTCCCCCCGTGACCACGGCGCAGACGCCGAGATGGGTCCCCCACCCCCGTCCTGGCTGTGCAGAGGTGCGGAGGCCGGTGGACGGGGTTCGGCGGGCCGGCTCCGGCGCCCTCCCGGTGTGGGAGAGCGCCGGGCCACGGTAACGGTCAGGTCACGCGACGCCTCACGCGCCCCAGCCGCAGCCGCCCGTCAGTCGCGGACGAGCAGCGCCACCGGCAGCCGGGCGAGCAGCTCGCCCACCGGCGTCCCGCCGGCGTCGGAGACCACCCGGGTGCCGGTCAGGACGTCCCGCCAGGCGCCGGTGGGGAGCGCCAGCGCGGTGTCGCCCCAACCCGACGCCGCCAGCGCCACGGGCAGCCGCGTCGCCACGGGGACCGCGCCACCCTGCTCTGCGGACCCGCGGTCGAAGGCGACGACGTGGCCGGCCGCGCTGCCGGTCGCCCGCACCGGCGTGTAGCCGGTGAACAGCTCCGGGCGGTCCCGGCGCAGGCGCAGCGCCCGCGAGGTGACGAGCAGCTTCGCCGCGCCGGTGTCGTCGACCTCCGGCACCTCCCCGCCGTCGAGCCGGGCCAGCAGCGCGCGCCGCGCGTCGTAGTCGACCGGCCGGCGGTTGTCCGGGTCGACCAGCGAGTGGTCCCACAACTCGGTGCCCTGGTAGACGTCGGGGACGCCGGGCATCGTCAGCTGCAGCAGCTTCTGCGCCAGCCCGTTCGACCGCCCGGCCGGCGCGATCCGCGCGACGAACGCCTCGATCTCGCTGTGGGTCGTCGCGTCGTCGAAGGCGGCGTCGACCATCGCGTGCAGCGCGGCCTCGAACTCCTCGTCGACGTCGGTCCACGTCGTCGACAGCCCGGCCTCCCGGGCCGCCTTCTCCGCGTAGGCGTGCGCCCGCTCGCGGGAGAGCGGCCAGGCGCCCACCAGGTTCTGCCACACCAGGTGCGCCAGCGGCCGGTCGGGCAGCGGGTGGCGCGACAGCCAGCCGCGCACCAGGTCGGCCCACTCGGGGGTGACCTCGGCGAGGACGGCCAGGCGGGCCCGGGTGTCCTCGCTGCGCTTGGTGTCGTGCGTGGTGAGGGTGGTCATCGACTCGGGCTTGCGCGCGAGCCGCCGGGCCTGCGCCTCGTGCCACTCGTCGGCGGTGGCGCCGAAGCGGGCCGGGTCGCCGCCGACCTCGTTGAGCACCACGAACCGCGCCCACCGGTAGTAGGCGCTGTCCTCGACGCCCTTGGCCATCACCGGGCCGCTGGTCTGCTCGAAGCGGGTGGCCGCCTCGGTGCCGGCCTGCGCCAGCACCGGGTGCAGCGCGTCGACCGCCGCCACCAGGTCGGGCCGGCGGTCGCGCACGGCGGCCACCGCGGCGTCGAGGTGCTCGCGCCCGTCGGGCAGGTAGCTGCGGTAGACCGAGAAGGTGGCCAGCAGCTCGGCCAGGGCCTCCGTCTGCGTCGCGGCGTCGACGCCCGGCAGCTCGCCGATCACGCGGACCAGCCGGGCGACCTCGGAGCCGAGGATCCCGTCGGTCACCTCGCGCTTGCAGTCGTGCACCAGCTGCGCGTAGTCGACCTCCCGGCCGGCCAGCTCGGTGTCGAGCGCGGTCAGGCCCGCCTCGCCGGCCGGGTCGACGAGGACGTCGCCGACCTCGGCGAGCGCGTCGTAGCCGGTGGTGCCGGCGGTGCGCCAGCTCTCGGGCAGGTCCTCGCCGGGCTCGAGGATCTTCTCGACCACGGTCCAGCGCCCGCCCGAGGCCTCGGCCAGCCGGTCGAGGTAGCCCTTCGGGTCGGCGAGGCCGTCGGGGTGGTCGATCCGCAGCCCGTCGACGGCACCGTCCTCGACCATCCGCAGCACCAGCTCGTGGGTGGCGCGGAAGACCTCCGGGTCCTCCACCCGCAGCCCGGCGAGGGTGTTGATGGCGAAGAACCGCCGGTAGTTGAGGTCGGCGTCCGCGCGCCGCCAGTCGACCAGCTCGTAGTGCTGCCGGTCGTGCACCTCCTGCGGGGTGCCGTCGCCGGTGCCGGGGGCGAGGGGGAAGCGGTTGTCGTAGTAGCGCAGCTCCCCGTCCACCACCTCCAGCTTCTCGACGTCGTCGGCCGAGCCGAGCACCGGGATGCGCACGCGCCCGCCGCCGAAGTCCCAGTCGACGTCGAACGCCGACGCGTGCGCGCTGTCGCGGCCGTGCTGCAGCACGTCCCACCACCACGGCGCCTCGGCCGGGTCGGCCACGCCCATGTGGTTGGGCACGAGGTCGAGCACCAGGCCCAGGCCGGACCCGTGCAGCGCGGCGACGAGCCGGTCGAAGCCCTCCTGCCCGCCCCGCGTCTCGTCGACGTGCGCGTGGTCGACGGTGTCGTAGCCGTGCGTGCTCCCCGCCGCCGAGCGCAACAGCGGGGAGGAGTACGCGTGGCTGACGCCGAGGTCGGCCAGGTAGCCGGCCACGGCCGCGGCGTCGTCGAGGGTGAAGTCGGCGGTCACCTGCAGCCGGTAGGTCGCCGTCGGGACGGCCCTCCGGCGAGCGGCGTCGCCGTCGGTCGCCTCGGTCACGGGGCGGCCTGCAGGACGACGGTGGCGCGCGCCTCGACCCGGACGGTGTCGCCGGCCTTGACCTGCACCGGCTCGACGGCACCCATCTCGGCGGTGTCGACGACGACCGTCCAACCCTCGGCGTACTCGCCCGGCGGCACGGTGAACTCGATCGGCTCGTGGTGGGCGTTGAAGGCCAGGTAGAAGCAGTCGTCGACGACGTCCTCGCCGCGCTCGTCGGTCTCCCGGATGCCGTGGCCGTTGAGGTACATGGCCAGCGACTTGGCGAACCCGGCGTCCCAGTCCTCGTCGCTCATGAGCTCACCGGCCGGGGTGAACCAGGCGACGTCCTGCACCGGGTCGCCCTCCTCGCGGCGCACCGGGCGGCCGTGGAAGAACCGGCGGCGGCGGAAGGTCGGGTGCTCGGTGCGCAGCCGGGTGACCAGCTTGGTGAACTCCAGCAGCCCCTCGTCGACCGAGTCCCAGTCGATCCAGGTCAGCTCGGAGTCCTGGCAGTAGCCGTTGTTGTTGCCGCCCTGCGTGCGGCCGAGCTCGTCGCCGTGCAGCAGCATCGGCACGCCCTGGCTGAGCATCAGCGACACGAGGAAGTTGCGCCGCTGGCGCCCCCGCAGCTCCAGCACCTCGGCGTCGTCGGTCTCGCCCTCGACGCCGCAGTTCCAGCTGCGGTTGTGGCTCTCGCCGTCGTTGTTGTCCTCGCCGTTGGCCTCGTTGTGCTTCTCGTTGTAGGAGACGAGGTCGTTGAGCGTGAAGCCGTCGTGCGCGGTGACGAAGTTGATGCTCGCCACCGGCCGGCGGCCGGAGTGCTTGTAGAGGTCGGCCGACCCGGAGATCCGGCTGGCGAACTCGCCGATCGTGGCGTCCTCGCCGCGCCAGAAGTCGCGGACGGTGTCGCGGTACTTGCCGTTCCACTCGGTCCACAGCGCCGGGAAGTTGCCGACCTGGTAGCCGCCGTCACCGATGTCCCACGGCTCGGCGATGAGCTTGACCTGGCTGACGATCGGGTCCTGGTGGACCAGGTCGAAGAACGCCGAGAGCCGGTCCACCTCGTGGAACTGGCGGGCCAGGGTGGAGGCGAGGTCGAAACGGAACCCGTCGACGTGCATCTCGGTCACCCAGTAGCGCAGCGAGTCCATGATCAGCTGCAGCGCCTGCGGGGTGCGGACGTTGAGCGAGTTCCCGGTGCCCGTCGTGTCCATGTAGTACTGCTCGTCGCCCTCGACCAGCCGGTAGTAGGTCCGGTTGTCGATGCCCTTGAACGACAGCGTCGGGCCCATGTGGTTGCCCTCGGCGGTGTGGTTGTAGACGACGTCGAGGATGACCTCGATGCCGGCCTCGTGCAGCGTCCGGACCATGCCCTTGAACTCCTGGACCTGCTGGCCGTCGGTCTGCTGCGCGTACTCGTTGTGCGGCGCGAAGAAGCCGATCGTGTTGTAGCCCCAGTAGTTGCGCAGGCCCTTCTGCAGCAGCGTGTCGTCCTGCACGAACTGGTGCACGGGCATGAGCTCGATCGCGGTGATGCCCAGGGACTGCAGGTGCTCGATGACCGCCGGGTGCGCGATGCCGGCGTAGGTGCCCCGCAGCTCCTCCGGGATGCGCGGGTGGGTCATCGTCAGGCCCTTGACGTGGGCCTCGTAGATGACCGTCTTGTTGTAGGGCGTCCGCGGCGGGCGGTCCACGCCCCAGTCGAAGTACGGGTTGACGACGACGGACTTCGGCATGTGCGGCGCGGAGTCGTCGTCGTTGCGCTCGCCGGACCCGAAGCGGTAGCCGAAGCAGGCCTCGTCCCAGTCGATGTTGCCGTCGATGGCCTTGGCGTAGGGGTCGAGCAGCAGCTTGTTGGGGTTGCAGCGCTGCCCGTTCTCCGGGTCGTAGGGGCCGTGCACGCGGAAGCCGTAGCGCTGCCCGGGCTGGATGCCGGGGAGGAAGGCGTGCCACACGTAGCCGTCCATCTCGGGGAGCCGGATCCGCTCCTCGTTGCCCGCCTCGTCGAAGAGGCAGAGCTCCACCTTCTCCGCGACCTCGCTGAAGATGGCGAAGTTCGTCCCGGTGCCGTCGTAGGTGGCGCCGAGGGGGTAGGCGGAACCGGGCCACACCTGGGTCCGGGGCTGGGTCATGGACGTCGTTCCTCCTGCAGGGGGCGCCCCGGGCGGGGGTCCGGGACGCGGTGGCCCCCCGCCACGGCCGTCGGCAGGGGGTCTGGGCACGGGCTGCCCGCCCGTCCCTTGCCCGATCCGGCCCGGCCCACACCTGCCGCGGTGCAGGTCACGTCCCGCCCGTCCCGGCGGTCCCGGTGGTCCCGGCGCCGCGACGACGACGCCCCCCACGGCGGGGCCGCGGGGGGCGTCGTGCGCAGGTCCGGCGGCGCCTGTCCGGCGGCCGGGGAGCGGCGCCGGGTCCGACCTCGCCCTGTCCGGGTGGCACTGGTCCCTGCGCGCTCCTGCGAGGCGACACGCTAGCGGGGACGGCGCGCCGGGACGAGCACCGAGGCCCCTCCCGGCCCACCGGCACGGTCCCGTCCGTCCCGCCCGGCGCAGTCGCACGTCCCGTCCCAGCGGTTTCTGTCGCACGCCGGTCGTACCGTCGTCCCCGTGCGCGCGACCACCGACATCCGGCCCACCCAGGGGCGTTTCCGCGTCGTCAGCGAGTTCCAGCCCTCGGGTGACCAGCCGGCCGCCATCAAGGCCCTCGCCGAGCGGGTGAACGCCGGCACGCAGGACTCGGTGCTGCTGGGCGCCACCGGCACCGGGAAGTCGGCCACCACCGCCTGGCTCATCGAGCAGGTGCAGCGGCCCACGCTGGTGATGGCGCCGAACAAGACCCTCGCCGCCCAGCTGGCCAACGAGTTCCGCGAGCTGCTGCCCGACAACGCCGTCGAGTACTTCGTCTCGTACTACGACTACTACCAGCCCGAGGCCTACGTCCCGCAGACCGACACCTACATCGAGAAGGACTCCTCGATCAACGAGGAGGTCGAGCGGCTGCGGCACTCGGCCACCAACAGCCTGCTCACCCGGCGCGACGTCGTCGTGGTCTCCACCGTCTCCTGCATCTACGGCCTGGGCACGCCGTCGGAGTACGTCGAGCGGGCGCTGAGGATCTCGGTGGGGGAGGAGCGCGACCGCGACGAGCTGCTGCGCACCCTGGTCACCGAGCAGTACACCCGCAACGACCTGTCCTTCACCCGCGGCACGTTCCGGGTGCGCGGCGACACGATCGAGGTCTTCCCGGTCTACGAGGAGCTCGCCGTCCGGATCGAGATGTTCGGCGACGAGGTGGAGCGGCTGTACTACCTGCACCCGCTCACCGGCGAGGTCGTCCGCGAGGTCCAGGAGCTGTTCGTCTTCCCCGCCAGCCACTACGTCGCCGGTCCCGAGCGGATGGAGCGGGCGATCGGCACCATCGAGGCCGAGCTCGAGGGGCGGCTGGCGGAGCTCGAGAAGCAGGGCAAGCTGCTGGAGGCGCAGCGGCTGCGCATGCGCACCACCTACGACATCGAGATGATCCGCCAGGTCGGCTTCTGCTCGGGCATCGAGAACTACAGCCGGCACATCGACGGCCGGGCGCCGGGCTCCGCGGGCGCCTGTCTCATCGACTACTTCCCCGACGACTTCCTCCTGGTCATCGACGAGTCGCACGTGACCGTCCCGCAGATCGGCGGCATGTACGAGGGCGACATGAGCCGCAAGCGGACGCTCGTCGAGCACGGCTTCCGGCTGCCCTCGGCGATGGACAACCGCCCGCTGAAGTGGGAGGAGTTCACCGACCGGATCGGCCAGACCGTCTACCTGTCGGCCACCCCGGGCCCCTACGAGTTGGGCCGCGTGCAGGGCGACGTCGTCGAGCAGGTCATCCGCCCGACCGGCCTGGTCGACCCGGAGGTCGTCGTCAAGCCGACCAAGGGCCAGATCGACGACCTGGTGGGCGAGATCCGCGAGCGCACCGACAAGGACGAGCGGGTCCTGGTCACCACCCTGACCAAGAAGATGGCCGAGGACCTCACCGACTACCTGCTCGAGCTCGGCATCAAGGTCCGGTACCTGCACTCCGAGGTCGACACGCTGCGCCGGGTCGAGCTGCTGCGGGAGCTCCGGCAGGGCGAGTACGACGTGCTGGTCGGCATCAACCTGCTGCGCGAGGGCCTCGACCTGCCCGAGGTGTCGCTGGTCGCCATCCTCGACGCCGACAAGGAGGGCTTCCTGCGGTCGGGCACGTCGCTGATCCAGACGATCGGCCGCGCCGCCCGCAACGTGTCCGGCCAGGTGCACATGTACGCCGACACGATCACGCCCTCGATGGCCACGGCGATCGAGGAGACCAGCCGGCGCCGCGAGAAGCAGATCGCCTACAACCGCGAGCGGGGGATCGACCCGCAGCCGCTGCGCAAGAAGATCGTCGACCTCCTCGACGGGATCTACCGCGAGGCGGAGGACGGCGGGGCCGAGCTCGTCGGCGGGTCGGGCCGGCAGCAGTCGCGCGGCAAGGCGCCGGTGCCGGGGCTGTCGTCGAAGACGAAGGCGAAGGGCAAGGCCGGGGCGATCGACGTCCAGGGCCTGCCGCGCGCGGAGCTCGCCGACCTGATCAGCCAGATGAACGACCAGATGCTGGCCGCCGCCCGCGAGCTGCAGTTCGAGGTGGCCGCCCGGCTGCGCGACGAGCTGACCGAGCTCAAGAAGGAGCTGCGCCAGCTCGACGCCGCGCACGCCTGACCGGGCGCGCGGGGCCGGCCGGTGCGCCGGCCCCGCGGACCGTGCGCCGGGCCCGGCGGCCCGCGGACGCCTCCGGGTGAGACGGACGCAACCGTCTGCCCGAGTCGGGAACCCGCCGCGCCCCGCCGCCCGTTGAGCGTCCTGGATCCACCCGTGCGACGTTCCTGCGCCTCGCGGACCGGGTCCTGCGTGGAGGGGAGTATCCCGCCGCGGTGGCGTCGTCAGCACGGGCCGCAGGACCCCGGCGCCACCGGCCGACCGCGATGCGGTCGGTGGGAGAGACCTCCGGTGCTGACAACTGCCAGTGGACCGGAGGTACCACCGTATGGACGTCCCCTTCTGGGTGTGGGCGATCACCGTCGGCGCGATCATCGCGATGATCGCGTTCGACTTCGTCGGGCACGTGCGCACCCCGCACGCGCCCTCGCTGCGGGAGGCGGCCACCTGGTCGGCGGCCTACGTCGCCATCGCCGTCGTGTTCGGCATCGGGGTGTGGATCTTCGCCGGCGGCCAGTACGGCGGTGAGTACTTCGCCGGCTACATCACCGAGAAGAGCCTGTCGGTCGACAACCTCTTCGTCTTCGTCCTGATCATGGCCAGCTTCGCGGTGCCCCGGGAGCTGCAGCAGAAGGTGCTGCTGTTCGGCATCGCGTTCGCGCTGATCCTGCGGACGGTTTTCATCTTCCTCGGCGCCGCGGCGATCGAGAACTTCAGCTGGGTCTTCTACCTCTTCGGTGCCTTCCTCATCTACACCGCGGTCGCGCAGGCGCGGGCCGGCGGCGACGACGACGAGGAGTTCAAGGAGAACGGCTTCCTGCGCCTGGTCCGCCGGGTCGTCCCGACGACGTCGGACTACCACGGCGACCGGATGACCACGAAGCTCGACGGCAAGCGCTTCATCACCCCGCTGGCCATCGCCCTGGTCGCCATCGGCAGCGCCGACATCCTCTTCGCCGTCGACTCGATCCCGGCGATCTTCGGCCTGACCGAGGAGACCTTCCTCGTCTTCGCCGCCAACGCCTTCTCGCTGCTCGGTCTGCGCCAGCTGTTCTTCCTCATCGACGGCCTGCTCGACCGCCTCGTCTACCTGCACTACGGCCTGGCGGTCATCCTCGGCTTCATCGGGATCAAGCTGCTCATCCACGCGCTGCACGAGAACGAGCTGCCCTTCATCAACGGCGGCGAGCACGTCACCGCCATCCCGGAGATCCCGACCTGGCTGTCGCTCCTGGTCATCGTCGTCACGCTGGCCGTCACCACGGTGGCGAGCCTGGCGCGCAGCCGCCGCGATGCCCGCGAGGCCGCCGCGGTGGGCGCCCCGGAGCCCAGCGCGGGCCACGACGCGGCCGCCGTCGCCGGGGAGACCGGGACCCCGACCGTCCGCACCGACGGCGACGTCTCGCCTGCGGTGCGTGCCGACGAGCGCGGCGGGCACCGCTCCTCCTGACCCGGCCGGGCCGGGCGGGTGCTCGGGCGGCTCCCGCCCGGCCCCGCCCGGCACCCGGGTCGCGGCACCTGTTCACCCGGGTGACCGTGCGGCAGTATCCGAGACACGTCCGCTCCGCCGGGTGCCCGACCGGCACCCGGTGCGGCGGTGCCGGGGGACGGTGCCGGGCGCCCGCGCCCGCGTCCCCCGGTCGCACCGGCCCGCCGGTGCGCTGCGCAGCGGCGACCGCCGCGGCGCTCGACGACAGTCATGGGAGCTCAACAGATGGGTGTCAGCCTCTCCAAGGGCGGGAACGTCTCGCTGACCAAGGAGGCGCCGGGTCTGACCGCCGTGAACGTCGGCCTCGGCTGGGACGTCAACACGTTCTCCGGCGGCGACTTCGACCTGGACGCGTCGGCGATCATGCTCGACGCCGGCGGACGGGTCACCCCGGACGACTCGGGCTTCATCTTCTTCAACAACCTGCGCAGCGCCGACGGCTCCGTCGTCCACGTCGGTGACAACCTCACCGGCCAGGGCGAGGGCGACGACGAGGTCATCCAGGTCAACCTGGCCGGTGTCCCGCCGACCGTCGACAAGATCGTCTTCCCGGTGTCGATCTACGACGCCGACAACCGCAAGCAGAACTTCGGCGCGGTCCGCAACGCGTTCATCCGCGTCGTGAACCAGGCGAACGGCTCCGAGATCGCCCGCTACGACCTCACCGAGGACGCCTCGGTCGAGACCGCCATGGTCTTCGGTGAGCTGTACCGCAACGGCGCCGACTGGAAGTTCCGCGCCGTCGGCCAGGGCTACGCCTCCGGCCTGCGCGGCATCGCCCAGGACTTCGGCGTCAACGTCGGCTGACCTGCCGCACCCCCCGCCGGGCCCGGACGCCACCGCGTCCGGGTCCGGCGCCCCGGCCGGCGGGGACCCCGCCCGCCGCACCCCGAGCCCCCCGAGACCCGGAGGACCCGCCGTGTCCGCACCCGCCCGCCGCCTCCCGGCGCACCCCGCCTGAGCCGCCCGGTGGTCCACGTCCTCACCCGGGGCGGCAACGTCGGCCTCGCCCAGGCCGGCCTGACCGGCCCCGTCGTCGTCACCCTGACCTGGAAGCCCGCGCCCGGGGTCGACGCCGACCTCTCGGCGTTCCTCACCACCGGCGCCGGCCGGGTCCGCAGCGACGACGACTTCGTCTTCTACAACCAGCCCGCGGGGGCCGGCGGCGCGGTGCGCCACCTCGGCAAGTCCGCCCGCGGCGGCGCCACCGTCGACCAGGTGCGCATCGACCCCGCGGCGCTCCCGGCCGACGTCGAGAAGGTCGTCATCGGCGCCTCGCTCGACGGCGCCGGCACCTTCGGCGGGCTGTCCGGGCTCGCCGTCGAGGTGGGCGCCGAGGGCGGCGGTCCGGCCGCGGTGCGCTGCGAACTCGCCGCCGGGCCCGAGACCGCGCTTGTGTTCGCCGAGGTGTACCGCCGCGGCGCCGAGTGGAAGGTCCGCGCCGTCGGGCAGGGCTACACCAACGGCCTGGCCGGCCTGGCCACCGACGTCGGCGTCAGCGTCGACGACGAGCCCGCTGCCGCGCCCGCCGCGGCAGCCGCGGCGCCTGCCGCCGCCCCGCCGCCGCCCGCCGCACCGGCCGCGCCGCCGGTCAGCATGGAGAAGCGCCGGCTGGTCGACCTCGAGAAGAAGCTCGCGACCTCCGCGCCGCAGATGCTCAGCCTGGTCAAGACCGCCGGGGTCAGCCTGGAGAAGCGGGGCCTCGGCGAGCACACCGCCCGGGTCGCGCTGGTGCTCGACATCTCCGGCTCCATGGCCGCGCTCTACCGCGCCGGCGCCGTCCAGCGGCTCGCCGAGCGGGTGCTCGCGCTCGGCCTGCGGTTCGACGACGACGGCGTCGTCGACGTCTTCCTGTTCGGCAAGGACGTGCACCGGCCCGAGCCCGGCCTGCGCCTGGAGGGCCACCAGCAGTACATCGCCGACCTCACCCGGCAGTACCCGCTGGAGTACGACACCCGCTACGGCGCCGCGATGGCCGCCGTCCGGCAGGCGTACTTCGGCGACAGCCGCGAGCGGGTCGAGCCGCAGCCCGCGCAGGTGCCCGTCTACGTCATGTTCCTCACCGACGGCGCCCCGAGCGACAAGTCGGTGGCCACCCGGCAGATCAAGGCGGCGTCCTACGAGCCGGTGTTCTGGCAGTTCATGGGCATCGGCCCGGAGCGGCAGTTCTCCTACCTGCAGCGGCTCGACGACCTCGACGGCCGCTACACCGACAACGCCGACTTCTTCGCCGTCGACCAGGACGACCTCATGGGCCGCCGGCCGATCAGCGACGACGCGCTGTTCGACCGGCTCATGACGGAGTACCCCGGCTGGCTCCAGCGGGCCCGCGCGCAGGGCCTGCTCCGTCCCTGAGTCGCACCGTCCCTGACCGTTCCCGGCCCGACACCTGCCGTTCCGACGGCGGCCAGCCCGCATCCAGCAGAGGGTGAGAGGGATCTGACGTGCGCCACTTCGCTTACCTGACCGACGTCGAGCGTGCCCGGCTGTTCGCCGTCCCACCCGGGGACGTGGGCCCGGCGACGCCACGGGCCCAGCTCGCCCTGGCCCTCGGCGCCACCCTCTACAGCCCCGGCACCCGGCCGGCCCTGGACGCCGACGCCGTCCGGGCCGCCGCGGTCGGCGCCACGAGCACCGTCTGGTGCCTGGAGGACGCCATCCCGCACGCCGCGGTCGGCGAGGCCGAGGCCAACGTCGTCGCCGCCCTCCAGCGCCTCGACCGCCGGGCGGCCGACGGCGACCCGGCGCCGCTGCCGCTGGTCTTCGTGCGGGTCCGCACTCCCGGGCAGATCCGCTCGATCGCGCTGGCCGCCGGTCCGGCGCTGGCCCGGCTCACCGGCTTCAGCCTGCCCAAGGCCACCGGCGCCACCCTCGGCCCGATGCTCGAGGCGATCGCCGAGGTGGGCGCCGCCACCGGCCTGCCGCTGTACGGCATGCCGATCCTCGAGACGCCCGACCTCGCCTGGCGGGAGACCCGCGCCGAGGCGCTGGCCTCCCTCGCCGCGGTCGTCGAGGCGTACCGCGAGATCGTGCTGTGCCTGCGGGTGGGCGGCACCGACCTGTCGGGGCTGTTCGGCCTGCGCCGCGACCGCGACACCACCATCTGGGACGTCGCCGTCGTCCGCGACTGCCTCGCGGACGTCGTCAACCGGTTCACCCGGGGCGGCGAGCACGTGGTCACCGGCGCGGTGTGGGAGCACATCCCCGGGCAGCGCCTCTTCAAGCCGCAGCTGCGCCAGTCGCCCTTCACCCAGCAGGACGAGGGCCCGCTGCGGCAGCAGCTCATCGCCGGTGACCTCGACGGCCTGGTGCGCGAGGTGGCCCTCGACAAGGCCAACGGCGTGCTCGGCAAGACCGTCATCCACCCGGCGCACGTGTCGGTGGTCAACGCCCTGCTCACCGTCTCCCGCACCGAGTACGACGACGCCCTGGAGATCCTGACCGCCCGCGGCCGGGGCGGCATCGCGGTGTCGGAGCACGGGCGGATGAACGAGATCGGCCCGCACGCGCTGTGGGCGGAGCTGATCAGCCGCCGCGCCGCGGTCTACGGCGTCGTCGCCGACGAGGCCGCGCTGGTCGAGCTGCTGGCGGCCGGCAGCCGCCGGCTGGCCGAGGTGTTCGCGGCGGGGGAGGCGCGGCGCGCGTGACGGCCACGCTCTCCGGTGCAGCAGGACCCGGCGGGGACGTCGTCGCCGCAGGGATCGGCGGCACCGTCTCCCGCCTGCTCGACGTGCGGCCCGCCGACCCCAGCCCGTTCGCCGCGCTGTGCGGCCTGGCGCTGCGCGACAACCCGCGCCGCGCGCACCTCGTCGTCTCCCGGGTGCTCGGCAAGCACGTGCCGGTCCCGCCGGCCGACGTGATCGCCGCCGCGGACGCCCTCGGCGACGAGGTGGCCGCCCTGCTCGGCGGGCGGACGCCCGGGCTGGTCGTCGGCTACTGCGAGACCGCCACGGGCCTCGGGCACGCCGTCGCCGCCCGGCTCGGGGCGCCGGCGCTGTCGACCACCCGCCGCGTGCACCCGGGCGTGCCGGTGGCCGCGGCGTTCGAGGAGGAGCACTCGCACGCCGTCGCGCACGCGCTGCAGCCCGCCGGTGCGGTGTCGCTGGACGCCCCCGGCCCCCTCGTCCTCGTCGACGACGAGCTGACCAGCGGCCGCACCGTGCTCAACACGGTCGCGGAGCTGCAGGCCCGCTGGCCGCGGGAGCGCTACGTCGTCGCCACGCTGCTCGACGCCCGCCCGCCGGCCGCCCGGGCCGCGTTCGCCGAGCGCGCCGCCGAGCTGGGGGTGCGGGTCGACGTCGCCGCCGTCCTCGGGACGTCGCTCGACCTGCCGGACGACGTGCTGTCGCGGGCCGCCGCGGCGCGCGCCGCGCTGCCCGCCCCGGCGCCGCCGCCGTCCGGGGCGCCCGGTGCGGTGCGCGTGCACGCCGGGCTCTGGCCGGCCGGCGCGCCGACCACCGCCCGGCACGGCCTGACGGCCGCCGGCACCGCCGCGCTGCAGCGGGCCGCCGCGGAGGCCGCCGCCGCGCTCGCCCCGGCGCTCGCCGGCAGCCGCGGCGTCCTCGTGCTCGGCACCGAGGAGCTCATGTACGCGCCGACCGTGCTCGCCGCCGCCCTGGCCGGCCGGCTCGCCGGCGTCCCCGTCACCACCCAGTCGACCACCCGGAGCCCCGTGCACGCCGCCGACGACCCCGGCTACGCCCTGCGCCGCAGCCTCGCCTTCCCCGCGCCCGACGAGCCGTCGCGCACCTCGCTCGTGCACAACCTCGCCGACCCGGCCGCCGTCCCGGCCGGGCGCTGGTCGGACCTGCGCGCCGCCGACGTCGTGGTCGTCGTCGACGCCCCGGCCGCCGACGCCGCTCCGCTGGCCGAGGCGCTGCGCCCCTTCGCCGCCCGCGCCGTGCACCTGGTGCCCGTGCCGCTCTCAGAGCCGGCCCCGTGACCGCGCTGCAGCCGGGCCTCGCGCCCGCCGTCCCCGGCCGGTTCGGCTCCTACGCGCCCGAGGAGGTGACCTGGCTGCTCACCGACCTGTCCTCGGTCGCGCTCGAGCGCGGCACGGAGGACCGCGAGGAGGCCATCCAGTCGGGCACCCACTACTCGGAGATGCTGCCGGTCGAGTACCAGCCCGACGAGGCGTACCTCGCGCTCTTCACCGCCGCGCTGGAGGCCTCCGCGCAGCGCCTGGCCGACGCCGTCGCCCGGGTCGGCGAGCTGGTCTGGGACGCCGCGGCCGCGTCCGGGCAGACGCCGGTGCTGGTCTCCCTCGCCCGCGCCGGGACGCCGATCGGCGTGCTGCTGCGCCGCTGGTTCCTCGCCTCGCGCGGCGTGGAGGTGCCGCACTACACCGTCTCGATCATCCGGGGCCGCGGCATCGACCAGGTGGCCATGGCGCACGTGCTCGCGCGGCACCCGGCGGCGGCGGTGCGCTTCGTCGACGGCTGGACCGGCAAGGGCGCGATCCAGCGGCAGCTCACCGAGGCCGTCGCCGCCTGGGCCGCCGCGCACCCGGAGGACGCCGCGCTGGACGACCGGCTCGCCGTCCTCGCCGACCCCGGCGTCTGCACCGAGCTGTACGGCACCCGCGACGACTTCCTCGTCCCGAGCGCCTGCCTCAACAGCACGGTGTCGGGCCTGGTCAGCCGCACGGTGCTGCGCGAGGACCTCATCGGCCCGGGCATGTTCCACGGCGCGAAGTACTACGCCGAGCTCGCCGGCGCCGACGTCTCCGCGCTGTTCGTCGACACCGTCGCCGCCGCGTTCCCCGCGACCCCGCCCGCCGACGACGTCCCGCCCGCCGAGCGCCGGCCGACCTGGGCCGGGTGGGCCGCCGTCGAGGCGATCGCCGCCGGGTTCGGCATCGCCGACGTCAACCTGGTCAAGCCCGGGGTGGGGGAGACCACGCGCGTGCTGCTGCGCCGGGTGCCCTGGCAGGTGCTGGTGCGCCCGGACCGCGCGGAGGACCTGCGGCACGTCGTCGCGCTCGCGCGGGCCCGCGGGGTGCCGCTGGTGGAGGTCCCCGACCTGCCGTACTCGTGCGTCGGGCTGATCCGGCCGGTGGGCCGGTGACCGCCGTCCTGCCGGCCACCGGGCCGACCACCGTGGCCGCCGTCGACCTCGACCGCACGCTCATCTACTCGGCGTCCGCGGCGGGGACGACCGAGGGCCTGCAGGTGGTCGAGCACCTCGACGGCGCCCCGCTCAGCTCCGCCACGCCGACGTCCTGGGAGCTGCTGGCCGAGCTGTCCCGCCGCGCCGTCCTGGTCCCGGTGACCACCCGCACCGAGGCCCAGTACGGCCGGGTGCTGCTGCCGGTCGTGCCCCGGTACGCGCTGTGCGGCAACGGTGGCGTGCTGCTCGCCGACGGCGTCCGCGACCCGGAGTGGGACGCCTGGGCGGCCGCCACCGCCGCGGAGGCCGCGCCGCTGCCCGAGCTGCTCGCGCCCCTGGAGGCGGTGGCCGGCGAGCCGTGGGTGCGCACGGTGCGCGCGGCCGAGGGCCTGTTCGGGTACCTCGTCGCGCACTCCCGCGACGGCATCCCGGAGGACTGGCTGGCCGCCACCACCGACGCCGCCACGGCCGCGGGCGCCACGCTGAGCGTCCAGGGCCGCAAGGTCTACGTCGTCCCCGCGGGGCTGTCGAAGGCCGCCGGGCTGCTGCGGCTGCGCCGGCTGCTCGCGGGGGAGGGGCCCGCGCCGCGGCTGCTGTGCGCCGGCGACAGCCTGCTCGACGCGCCGATGCTGCTGGCCGCCGACGCCGCCGTCCGCCCCGCGCACGGCGAGCTGCACGAGCAGGGCTGGACCGGCGCCCGGGTCGCGGTCACCGACGCCACGGGCGCGGCGGCCGGCGAGGAGATCGTGCGCTGGCTGCTTGCGCGGGCCTGACCGTGCCGGTCCGGGCGGACCTGGCCGGGCTGGTGCCGGAGACCCGAGCCTTCTACGCCGCGCGCGGGGAGCGGCGCGGGCCGGCCTCGGCCGACGAGCTGCGCGCCGTCCGCGCGCAGCTGCCGCCGGTGCGCCCGCCCGACGCGCACGCCGGCGCGGTCCCGCTGTGGGTCCACGAGCCGGACGGCGCGGCGCGCGGCGCCGTCCTGGACGTCCCGGGCGGCGGGTTCACCCTCGGGCCGACGGCGGCCGGGCTGGCGCGGGCTGCGGAGACGGCGCGGTCGCTCGGCGTCGCCGTCGTGGTCCCCGGGTACCGGCTCGCGCCCGAGTCCCCGTGGCCAGCCGCGCCGGACGACTGCGAGACCGCCGCGCGCTGGCTGCTGGAGCACGCGCCGGCCCGGTTCGGCACCTCCGCGCTGGCGGTCGCCGGCAGCTCCGCCGGGGCCACGCTCGCCACGACGACGCTGCTCCGGCTCCGCGACGCCGGCCTCGCCGGGGCGTTCGCGGGCGCGGTGCTCGAGTACGGCACCTTCGACCTCAGCGGCGCCACGCCCGCGGGCCGGCGGATCGCCGGCGAGTGGTTCCTCGAGGCGTACGCCGGGGCGGTGCCCGACCGCACCCTGCCCGACGTCTCGCCCGCCTTCGGCGACCTGCGCGGGCTGCCGCCGGTCCTGCTCGTCGTCGGGGAGCACGACGTCCTGCTGGACGACGACCTGGCCATGGCCGACCGGCTGGCCGCGGCGGGCGTCGACGTCGACGTCCGCGTCTACCCGGAGCAGCCGCACGGCTTCACCGGGCACCCGACGGCGATGGCCCGCGCCGCCCGCGCGGAGCGCGACGCCTGGCTGCTCGCCCGGCTCGGCGCCTGACTCGGCGGCTAGTCCGCGCGGGCGGTGCGCACCAGCGCGGCCAGGCCCCGCTCGATCGACTCGGCCTCGCGCAGCACCGCGCCCCAGTCCGGCCGCTCGCCTCGGGCGGCCGACTCCAGCGCCGGCAGCCGGCGCGCGAGGTCCTCGAAGGTCCGGCGGAAGCGGCGGGCCCGCTCCTCGGGCAGCCCGCCGAGGAAGCGCCGGGCGTCGACGACGGCGCGCTGCACCTCGCCGAGCAGCGACCCGGGGTCGGCGGCGACGGCGTCCAGACGGGACAGCCGGCCGGTCGCGGCGCGCACCTCGTCGTCGACCCGGCCGGCCGCGGCACGGACCCGGGCCAGCAGCGCCTCGGCCTCCGGCACGTCGAGCGGGGGCTCGCGCAGCGCCGCGGTCAGCGCCGCCAGGGCCGCGTCGGCCTCGGCCAGCTCCTCGGCCGCCCGCTGCGGCGCCCGCTCGACGTCGGACCACGCCGACAGCGGGTAGCGCCGCCGCAGCTCGCTCATCACCGGCGCCAGCCGCTCGTGCCGGGTGCCGAGTGCCTCCCGGCGGGTGCGCACCGACGCCGCGCCCCGGCGCACCGCGTCGGCCCGGTCGCCCAGCCCGCGCAGCCGCTCGGCGGCGGCGTCGGCGGCCCGGCGGGCCCGGGACGCGGCCGCGGCGGCGTCGGCGGCGCGGCGCTCGGCCAGCGCCGCCGCCGCGGTGGCGAGGGCGGCGTCGGCCTCCCCGAGCAGGGGCGCGACGCCCGCGTCGGCGAGCCCGGTGCCGGCGAGCCCGTCCCGCGCGGCGGCGGCCGCGGTGCGGGCCTCCCGCGCCGCGGTCACCTCGGCGGCGGCCGCGGCCCGGGTGCGGGCGGCGGAGGCGAGCACCTCGCCGTACTGCTCGCGGAAGCGCAGCACCTGCGCGTGGACCTCGCGCAGCGCGGTGGCGGCGGCGCCCAGGTCGGCGGCGGCGCGGGTGGGGTCGGACGCGCCCGGCCCGTCGGCGGCGTTGTTGGAAAGCGCCTGCAGATAGTGTCCAATGACCGCGTCGGCGTGGGTCGAGAGATCCCGCCAGTCACGGGCCAACGAGTCGGGAGCGGGGATGCGGTGCTGAGCCCGTCGTCCGCCCGTCCCCCGTGCCGGGGCCGCGCCGGCCTCCTCGGCCGCGGCGACCGCGTCGGGCAGGTCCGCCAGGGCGACGTCGAGGTCGAGCATCGCGGCGGCCGCCGCCTCGCGCGCGGCCGCGGCCTCCCGCAGACCGGCGTCGCGGTCGCGGCGCCACCAGCGGGGAGCGGGTGCACCACCGAGCCCGCCCACGTCCGACTCCTCCCGCGCGACCGGGGCGGTCGCGCCCCGGCGCGGTCTGCCTACCACGTCGGGACCGGCCGCCCCCGGACGGGCGGCCCGGACCGCCCGGTCGGCTGAGCCCGTCCCGCCCGTCGCCCGCCGGAGGGCGGCGGGAACCGCAACCGCGCCCCTCCCGTTGGTAACCGGGGCCCGCGTCCCGGCCGATCCGGCCCGGTGAGCGCGGGCCCGTCGTCGCCGCCTGGTCGACCAGGCGCCGGAAAGGAAACCTGATGCTCCGCTACTTCGGCTTCTCCGTCGGTCTGACGGTGGCCGCGCTCGTCACCGCGGTGGTGTTCGGCGGGCCGGCGGCCCTGCTGGCCGTCGCGGTCCTCGGCGTCCTCGAGGTCTGCCTCTCGTTCGACAACGCCGTGGTGAACGCCAAGGTGCTGCGCCGGATGAGCCCGCTGTGGCGGAAGCTGTTCCTCTACGTCGGCATCTTCATCGCCGTGTTCGGCATGCGCCTGCTGCTGCCGATCGTGCTGGTGTCGGTGACCGCCTCGCTGTCGATCCCCGAGGTCTGGGACCTGGCGCTCAGCGACCAGGAGGCCTACGGCTCGGCCGTCGAGGACGCCGCCGAGGCCATCTACACCTTCGGCGGCATCTTCCTGCTGATGATCTTCCTGAACTTCCTCTTCGACGAGGACCGGGAGATCCACTGGCTGTCGTGGCTGGAGCGCCCGCTGGCCAAGGCCGGCAAGCTGCCCTACCTCGCCATCGTCATCGCGCTGGCCACCATCTACGTCGGCTCGCAGATCGCCGACGACGACAAGTACGCGACCGTCCTGATGTCCGGTCTCGCCGGCCTGTTCACCTACCTGCTCATCGGCGGCCTCAACGAGCTCATGGAGGCCCCGGAGACCGACGAGGACGAGGACGTCGACGCCACCGGCGGGACGACCTCCGGCGGCAACGCGGCCGGGGCGGCGACCAAGGCCGTGGCCGGCGCCGGTGCGGCCGCGTTCCTCTACCTCGAGGTGCTCGACGCGTCGTTCTCCTTCGACGGCGTCATCGGCGCGTTCGCCATCAGCAGCGACATCTTCATCATCGCGCTGGGCCTGGGCATCGGCGCCTTCTGGGTGCGGTCGCTGACCATCTACATGGTCGACAAGGGCACCCTCGACGAGTACCGCTACCTCGAGCACGGCGCCATGTGGGCCATCGGCTTCCTGGCCGTGATCATGATCCTCGAGCTGCGGTTCCACATCAGCGAGTACGTCACCGGCCTGACCGGCCTGCTGTTCATCGTCGCCGCGGTGATCAGCAGCATCGTGGCCAGCCGCCGCGAGGCCGCGGAGGTGCCCGCCGGCACCGCCGAGCAGCGCGACGAGGTGACCGCCGGCCGGCGCTGACGCACCGGCTCTCCAGCGGCCCCGGGGCACCCGCCCCGGGGCCGCTGGTGCGTCCGGGGAGGCCGGGGCGGGGGACCTACCGCCGGCCGGGACTTCGCGGATACGGTCCGGCCGGTCCCCGCACCCGTCCCGAGAGGCATCCGTGGCTCAGCTCACCGCCCACAAACGCGTCCTGCACGCCGACCTCCACGGCGACCGCATCCGGGCCGCCAGCGGCTCGATGGTCGCCGTCGAGGGCAACGTCGACTTCAAGAGCTCCGGCATGGGCGGGGGCGGCGGCATGCGGGCGGCGCTCAAGCGCGCCGTCGCCGGCGAGAGCATCTCGCTGATGGACTGCTCCGGCTCCGGCCGGGTGTACCTCGCGCTGGACGCGATGGACGTCCTCGTCGTCGACCTGGCCGGCGACACGCTCACCGTGGAGAGCGAGCACATCCTCGCCCACACCGAGCAGCTGCGCCTCGACGTCCAGTTCTCCGGGCTGCGCGGCGTCACCAGCGGGCAGGGCCTGGCGACGACGACGGTCTCCGGCCACGGCCAGGTCGCCCTGGTGTCCGAGGGCCCGGTCATGGCGCTGGAGGTCGCCCCCGGCGCGGACCTCGTCGTCGACCCCGACGCCTACGTCGGCTCCCGCGGCCAGCTGTCGATGAACCTGGTCTCCGGCGTCTCCTGGAAGTCCCTCGTGGGCGAGGGCTCCGGCGAGCCCTTCTCCCTCCGCTTCACCGGGCACGGCCTGGTGCTCGTCCAGTCCGCGGAGCGCTGACCCGTGAGCTTCGAGACCGTCAACAGCAAGGTCGTGCGCGCCCACGTCAGCGCGTCGACGCCGGTGCTGGCCCGCCGCGGCGCGATGCTCGGCTACTCCGGGCAGGTCACCTTCCGGCCGGTGCACGGCCAGGGCCGCGGCATCGGCGGCATGGTCGGCGCGGCCATGTCCGGGGAGTCCAACGCGATGATGGCCACCGAGGGCACCGGCCAGGTGCTCTACGGCTACAAGGGCCTGCACGTCACCGTCCTCGAGCTCGACGGCGGCGCGCCCCTGGTCTGCGAGGCCGACCGGCTGCTCGCCCACGACGCGAACCTGCAGACCAGCGTCCAGTTCCTCGGCTCCGGCGGCATGAAGCAGGCGATCAGCGGCGCGATGACCGGCCAGGGCCTGTTCACCACCAACGTCCACGGCCGCGGCTCGGTCGCGGTGCTCTCGCACGGCGGGGCGTTCCCGCTGCAGCTCAACGGGCAGCAGGTCGGCGTCGACCCGCAGGCCTACGTCGGCCACGTCGGCCAGCTGTCGGTGGACCTCGCCGCCAAGGTGGGCTTCCGCGACGTCGTCGGCCGCGGGTCCGGCGAGGCGTTCCAGTTGAGGATCAGCGGCCACGGCACCGTGTACGTGCAGGCCAGCGAGCAGAAGTTCTGAGGCGGCGACGATGACCTACCCACCCGGCAACCCCTACGGCGGCGGCAACCCCTACGGCGGGCAGCCGCAGCCCGGCTACGGCCAGCCCCCGGGCAACCCCTACGGCCAGCCGCAGCCGGGCTACGGGCAGCCCCCGCCCGGGTACGGCCAGCCGCCGCCCGGGTACGGCCAGCCGCCCCCGCCCGGCTACGGGCAGCAGCCGCCGTACGGGGGCCCGCCGCCCCAGGGCGCGCCCAGCGGCGTGCCGGCCACGCTGAACCCGCAGTCGCTGCCCGACGACGACAACGTCAACCCCTACGTGTTCTGCATCGCGCTCAACGGCGAGTGGTTCATGAGCAAGGGCGCGATGCTGGCCTACTACGGCAACATCCAGTTCGACGCCGTCACGGAGTACTCCTCGGTGCAGGCGTGGGTGGCCAACCGGTTCTCCAGCCCGGTCTACATCCAGGACTGGGTGGTCGCCCAGGGGCACGGCAAGCTGCTCATCGGCGACCGCGGCTTCGACCTCAACGCCTACGACCTCGACGACGGCAACCTGACGATCAAGGCGAGCAACCTCTGCGCGTTCTCCAAGCAGCTGGAGCTCAAACAGTCGATCGTGCCGGGCTTCGTCACCCTCATCGGCACGGGCAAGTTCATCGCCTCGTCGAACGGGCCGGTGATCTTCGTCGAGCCGCCGTTCCGGGCCGACCCCGATGCGCTGCTCGGCTGGGCCGACTGCCCCTCGCCGTCGGTGCACCACGACGCGCAGTGGATGACGCAGAACATCCGCGGGATGATCTCCGGCGCGCTGGGCCGGGCCTCCGGCGAGGAGCGGCAGTACGACTTCACCGGGCAGGGCACGATCCTGCTGCAGTCCTCGGAGATCGCCCGCGAGGACCCGGCGGTGCTGCGGCTGGTCGAGTCGCAGACCCAGCTGCTCACCAACGCCCAGGCCGGGTCCCTCGGCCAGCGGCTGGTCGCCCGCGCGCAGCAACAGCACTGAGCGCACCCCGGCCGGGTCCCGCGCGGACCCGGCCGGGGTGAGCGCTGCACTACGCTCGGTAGGCCATGCGGCCCGCCGACCTCGCCCTGCTGCGCACGCCGGGGGTGCCCACCGTCTCGCCCGACGGGCGGATCGCGGTGGTGGCCGTGACGGCCCCCGACGTCGACGCCGACGAGTACCGCGGGCGGCTGTGGGCGGTGCCCACCGACGGCTCCGCGCCGGCCCGCCCGCTCACCGCCGGGGCCCGCGACTCCGCGCCGGCGTTCTCCCCGGACGGCCGCTGGCTGGCCTACCTGTCCGCCGAGCCCGGCGGCCGGCCGCAGGTGCACCTGCTGCCCACCGCCGGGGGCGCCCCGCGCCGGCTCACCGGCGCCCCGCTCGGCGCCGGCGCCCCGGTGTGGTCGCCGGACTCCCGCCGGCTCGCCTGGGTGGCGCGCGTCCCCGAGGAGGGCCGCTACGGCACCCCGGACGCCGACGGCCGGGTGGTGCCGCCGGAGGCCGAGCCGCCGCGGCTGGTCACCCGGCTGCGGTCGCGGCTCGACGACGTCGGGTACACCGCCGACCGGCCCTCCTGCGTGTTCGTCCTCGACCTGCCCGCCGACCCGCTGGCCGACGACGTCCCGGAGCCCCGCCGGATCACCGACGGGTCGGGCGAGGACGCCGACGTCGCCTGGTCGCCCGACGGCGCGCTGCTGGCCTTCGTCTCCGCCCGCCACCCCGGTGCCGACCGCGACTGCGTGCGCGACGTGTTCGTCGTCCCGGTGACCGGCGGGCGGCCGCGGCGGGTGACCCGCAGCCGCGGCGAGTGCCGGCTGCCGGCGTTCGACCCGGCCGGCACCACGATCTACGTCACCGCCCGCCCCGACCTCGGCCCCGACGGGCTCGACGTCGCCGCCCGCTCCTTCACCCTGTGCCGGGTCTCCTTCGGCGGCGGGGAGCTCGAGCCGGTGCTCGACCCCGCCGAGGACGGCCGCGGCGACGAGACCCCGGCGACGGTGCTCTCCGGCGGGGCCGCGCTGGTCGGCGTCGAGCGGCGGGGCGGGGTGGAGCTGTTGCGGGTGCCGCTGGACGGCGGCCGGCCCGAGACCCTCGTCGACGGCCCGTTCACCGTGCGCGGATTCGCCGCGGCGGGCGGGGTCGTCGTCGCCACCGTGGCGCACGACCGCTCGGCCGGGGAGCTGGTGGCGCTCACCCCCGGGCGGCGCCGGCTGCTCACCGGCTTCGGGACGGCGCTCGGCGCCACCGGCCGGCTGCACCGCGCCGCCGAGCGCACCGCCGCCGCCCCCGACGGGACGCCGGTGCACGGCTGGGTCACCGTGCCGCCGGGGGAGGGCCCGCACCCGGTGCTGCTGCTGGTGCACGGCGGGCCGTTCACGCAGGTGGGGTGGTCGCTGCTCGACGAGGTGCAGGTGTACGTCTCGGCCGGCTACGCGGTGGTGCAGTGCAACCCGCGCGGCTCGTCGGGCTACGGCGAGGCGCACGGCCGGGCGGTCGTCGGGGCGTGGGGCGGGCCCGACGCCGACGACGTGCTGGCCTTCCTCGACGCGGCGCTCGCCGACCCCGCGCTCGACGCCGGCCGGGTGGGCATCGCGGGCGGCTCCTACGGCGGCTACCTCACCGCGCTGCTGCTCACCCGCACCGACCGGTTCGCCGCGGCCGTCGTGGAGCGGGCGCTCACCGACCCGGTGTCCTTCGCCGGCACCAGCGACATCGGCTGGTGGTTCGCCGGCGCCCACCTCGGCGAGGACGCGGCGAGCCCGCTGGCCGCCGCCGAGCAGATCCGCACGCCCACCCTGGTCGTGCACTCCGAGGACGACGAGCGCTGCCCGGTCGAGCAGGGGCGGCGGCTGTTCGTGGCGCTGCACCGGCGCGGGGTGCCCACCGGGCTGCTGCTGTTCCCCGGCGAGGGGCACGAGCTGACCCGCTCCGGCCGGCCGCGGCACCGGGTGGCCCGCTTCGAGCACCTGCTCGCCTGGTGGGACCGCTGGCTGCCCGTGGGCGCGGCTGACTAGCCCAGGCGGACCCGCGCGTCCGCCGGCGCCTCGCCGCCCACCAGCAGCCGCCCGCCGACCCGCGTGCACGGGAACAGCGCCACGTGGCCGCCGCCGTCGGGCAGCGGCAGGCCGCCGTCGATCTCGTAGCGGGTGTTGGTGACCTTGCGGCGGGTGCCGTCGTCGGGGCCCTGCGGCGGCGCGTCCGGGCGGACCACCGCGACGACCTCGGTGCAGCCCTCGGGCCAGGTCCAGCGCAGCCGGTCGCCGTCGACCGCCGCGCCGGACACCGGCGGCAGCACCACCCACGCGGCGCTGGGGCCCGCGACGGCCACCGGGCCGGTGCGGACGAGGAGGACGTACTCGGTGACCGGCGCCGAGGGCCGGGCGTCCACCGCGAGCCCCGGGCCCATCGCCGGCACGAGCGCGCCGACGGCGTCGGGGTCGGCGACGGCGGTGCCGGGCGCGGGCGGGGACGCGCCGGCGGGCAGCCGGCGCACCTCCGCCGCGGGGACGTCGTGGACCAGCCGGAGCCGGCGGCCGTGGGGGAGGGCGGTGAGCGAGCCGGCGGGCGGCGCTGCGACGACGGGGGCCGGCTGCGGCGCGGGGGTCTGGCGGGGTCCGGGGGCCTCGCCCGTGGCCGCCTCCGCGGAGGCGACGCCCAGCCGCGAGGCGACGACGACGTGGCCGGTCACCGGGCCGTGGCCGCCGTCCTCCAGCGACGTGCCGGTCGTCGTCCCGACCACCTGGCGGCCGCCGTCGGGCCGCACCCGCAGCACCCGATACTCGACCGGGCCGGCCGACGCCGAGGCCGTCCAGCGCACGTCGCGGGCGCCGCCGGGGGCGGGGACGGCGTGCACGCCGGTGGGCGGGGCGACCGGGAGCGCGGCCAGCTCGGCGCGGGCGGCGGGGTGGTCGGCGACGGCGTCGAGGGCGGCCAGCAGCGCGTCCTCCCGGTCGCGGCCGGTGCAGGGCGGGGCGAGGACGGCGTCGGCCAGCGCCAGCGCCTCCCGCGACCGGCGGAGCAGCTCGGCGGCGTCCTCCCCGCCCGGCCCGGGGACGTCGGCGGCGCTGGGGACGAGCTGCTCGAGCGCGGTCGCGGCGGCGGCGTGCCGCCTGGCCGCCAGCGCGGGCCCGACCGTGCGCCAGGCGGCCTCGGCCCGGGCGGCGGCCTCGGCCACCTCGTCTCGGACGGCCCGGATCGGCGGCAGCAGCTCGCCCGCGGCGGACAGCGCGGCGTCGACGTGCCGGCGGGCGGCGACGGGCCGCCCGTCCCGCAGCGCGGCGCGGGCGGCGGACACCTCGGCCTGCCAGTCGGCCCGGCCGGGCACGCGGGCCGGCGGGGGCGCGGGCACGTCCCCCATGGCGCCCGCCTCGCGGGCCAGGCCGGTGACCACGTCGGCCGCGCGCCGCGGGTCCAGGCCGGCGGCCTGCGCCTCCTGCAGGAGCAGGTACGCGTCGGCGGGGGTGAGCCGGTCCTCCACGAGCACCGCGGACGCGACGCGCGGGCGCAGCGCCGCGCGGACGTCGTCGGCCAGGGCGTCGAGGTAGACGGCGGGGTCGCCGTCGACCAACAGCGTGCCGGCGGCGGCGAGCAGGTCGTCGACGAGGGCGCGGCGCCGGTCGGGGCGGCGCTGCCGGTTGACCACGAGCAGGGCGTCGCGGCGCCGACGGACCGTCTCGCGGTCGGCGGTCGGCGGCAGCTCCAGCAGCGCGTGCAGGCTGGGCACCCGGGCGCCCTCGATCCGCCCGAGCTCCTCGAGGCCGTCGCGGACCTGCCGCAGCACCACGGCGGCGTCGGCCGGCGCTGCGGGTGTCGCCGGGGCCTCGGCGCCGAGCACCCGGTGCCCGCGCAGCCGCGCCTCGAAGGCGGCGTCGTCGAGCCCGGCCGCGGCGGCCATCCCGCGCAGGCCGGCCACCTTGTCGGCCGGCACCCCGCCGAAGCGCTCGGTCAGCCGCTGCAGGGCGGCGTCGAGCTCGGCGTACCGGGCGGCGTCGCGGCGGGCCCGCTCGGCGCGGGTCTGCCCGGCCAGCCACTGCCGCCCGCCGGCGGTGCGCAGCTGCGCGGCGAGGGCGTCGTGCGAGGCGAGCAGCGCGGTGACCAGGCCGCGGTACTTGGGGTGGTCGCGCTGCTTCTGCCAGAACGCCCAGACGGCGTCGACCTGCCGGGCGACGTCGTCGTCGGTGAGCTGCCCGGCGGCGTCGAGGGGGAGGTCGTAGACCTCGAACGGGTCGGTGGCGTCGGCGCCGCCGCGGGCCTCGATGGCGGCGAGGACCCGCTTGCGGTAGCCGTTCCCGTCGAAGGGAGGGAGCACGCGTCAGTCCTGCCGGCGGCGGACCCGGCCCACCTGCGCCCGCTCGCGGGCGACATCGGCCTGGCTGAGCGCGGCGCCGGTCTCCACGCGCACGGTGAGCGGCCGGTCGGCGAGGCCCTCGTGCAGGGCGGTGAGCTCGAGGATCCCGTCGAAGCCCATCCGCAGCACCACCTGGATCTCCGTGCCGGCCGGGTACCCGGGCGGGATGTCCTCGATGGAGGCCTCGGCGAGCAGCTTGGCGTCCTCCGGCCGCGGCGACTCCGCGCCGCCGCCCTGCTCGACCACCCGGATGGTGACCACCCGCTGGTCGTCGTGGACGGTGCCGAACGAGCGGCGGACGGCGATGGGCAGCCGGTCGTTGCGGTGCACGAGGAAGACGGTGGCCGGCTCGCCGAAGCGGTCGAGCGCCAGCACGCCGAAGCCGCGGGAGACGGTGTTGAGCACCTGGATCTTCACCGTGCGCCGCACCTGCGCCGCGGTGAGCCCGACGGCGTCGCCGAGGCGGGCGCAGGCGGCGTCGACGTCGGCGTCGGCCGCGTACTCCAGCGGCGTGCCGGGGCCGAGCGCGCCGCGGGTGACCAGGTCGGCGGTGAGCAGCCGCTCGAGCTGCTTCTTGCGGCCGTAGACGGCGGCGCCCTTGGCGACGGCGAGGTCGGGGTCGTGCACCTCGGCCGGCACGCCGAGCTCGGCGGTGAGCCGGGCGGCGACGGCGGGCATGCGGGTGGAGCCGCCGACGAGCAGCACCCGGTCGATGCGGTCGACCCCGCGGGCGCGGGCGGCGGCGACGGCGGCGCGGGTGAGCTCCATGGTGCGGTCGAGCAGGCCGGCGGTGAGCCGCTCGAACTCGGCGCGGCTGACCGGCACGTCGGCGCGCCGCCCGTCGTGCTCGACCGGGACGACGACGCTCTCACTGGCGCTGAGCTCGCGCTTGGCCCGCTCGGCGGCCAGCACCAGGGCCTGCCCGCCGGCGCTGTCGTCGAGCGGGTCCTCGGCGTCGGGGTGCGCGGCGAGGAAGGCGCGGGAGAGGTGGACGGCGAGCTTCTCGTCCCAGTCGGCGCCGCCGAGCTCGTGGTCGCCGTCGGTGGCGACGACGGCCAGCCGCCGGTCGGCCAGCTCCACCACCGCGACGTCGACGGTGCCGCCGCCGAGGTCGTAGACGAGCGCGACCTCCTCGAGGTGGTCGGCGGGGCCGGCGCCGTCGAGGCGGGCGAAACCGTAGGCCAGCGCGGCCGCCGTCGGCTCGTTGATGACGTCGAGGACGGTGAGCCCGGCGTACTCGCCGGCCAGCCGGGTGACGCGCCGCTCCTCGTCGCCGAAGTAGGCCGGGACGGTGATGACGACGTCCTGGACCGGGCCGGCCGCGCCGAACGCCGTCTCGCTGACCAGGGCCTTGAGCACCAGGCTGCTGACCGCCGGCGCCGACCAGGAGCGGCCGTGGCTGACGAAGCGCCAGGAGCTGTCGCCCATCCGCCGCTTGACCAGCGTGCAGACGTCGTCGGGCTGCGCGCGGGCCAGCACGCGGGCGCGCTCGCCCGTGACGTAGTCGTCGGGGCCGACGAACAGGACGACGCTGGGCAGGGTGCGGTCGCCGTCGAGGAGGGGGACGACCTCCGCGACGCCGTCCTCGCCCACCTGGGCCAGGCAGCTGTACGTCGTGCCGAGGTCGATGCCGGAGACGGTGGGCGAGGGCAGGCGGGCACCGCGGGGCACGGTCCGGAGGATAGTGCCGACCCCTAGGGTCGCAGGGGACGTGTCCGCCGCTCAGAGCGCGGGTCCGCCCGGTCGGGCGACCCGCGGGGAGGCCTCCCTTGGTCGACTACACGAAGCGCCCGAAGGCGCAGCCGCCGCAGCCGGAGACCCCTCCGGCGCCGCCGCAGCCGCCGCCGCACCAGCCCCCGCCGGCCCAGCCGCCGTACGGGGGGCAGCCCCCGTACCCGCCCTACGGCCAGCCGCCCTACGGCCAGCCGCCGCAGGCGCCGCCGCCCGGCTACGGGCCGCCGCAGGGCCACCCGCAGGGCGGCTACCCGCCGCCGCAGGGGTACCCGCCCCCGCAGGGCGGCTACCCGCCGCCCCAGGGGTACCCGCCGCCGCAGGACCCGTACGGCCAGCAGGGGTACGGCCAGCAGCAGGGGTACCCGCCTCCGCAGCAGCAGCAGCCGCCGGCGCAGCAGGGCGGCGTCAACATGAACAAGGTGTCGCTGACGAAGTCGGCGCCGTCGGTCTCGCTGACCAAGACGGCCGGCACCAGCGGCATCCTCCGGGTCAACCTCAACTGGAACTCCCGGCCCGGTGGCGGCGGCGGGGGCGGCGGCTTCCTCAAGCGCCTGGCCTCGGCGGCCGGCGGCGGGGCCATCGACCTCGACCTCGGCTGCCTCTACGAGTACGCCGACGGCTCGAAGGGCGTCATCCAGGCCCTCGGCAACGCCTTCCGCGGGCAGCACACGATGGGCAACGGCGAGTCGATCGTCTGGCTCGACGGCGACGACCGCTCCGGCTCCAACAGCGGCGGCGAGAACCTGTTGGTCAACCTGCAGCACACGCAGCTGATCCGCCGGGTGCTCGTCTTCGCGCTCATCTACGAGGGCGTGCCGAACTGGGGTCAGGCCGACGCCGTCGTCACGATGTTCCCGGCCAACGGGCCGCAGATCGAGGTGCGCCTCGACGAGCACGACCCGCGCGCCCGCATCTGCGCGATCGCGATGCTGGAGAACCGGGGCGGGGAGCTCGTCGTCAACCGCGAGGTGCGCTACGTGCACGGCGGCCAGGACGTGCTCGACCGCACCTACGGCTGGGGCATGGACTGGACGCCCGGCCGCAAGTGAGCCGCTGAGCTCCCTCTCCGGGAGCCGTTCCCGTCCTCCGGGGGTCCTGCGGGACCCCCGGAGGACGGGGAACGCCCCCGCGGTGACCGGTCCGTCCGGCGTTGCGCCCGGTCACCGACCCGAGGAGCCTCCGGGCATGACGATCCGGTGGTTCACCGACGCCGACCGCCAGGACATGCGCGACGCGAAGGAGGAGGCGCGGGTCCTCCACGAGTTGACGATGAAGTACACGCAGTGGCGCACGCCCGAGCGGGACGTGCCGGCGGGGCCGTGGTTGACCCGGGAGCTCCGGATCCGACCCGAACAGGCGCCGGTAGCAGTTACCAGCCGCGGGCGCGCCACTCCGGGAGCGACGGGCGCTCGGCGCCCAGCGTCGTGTCCTTCCCGTGCCCGGGGTAGACCCACGTGTCGTCGGGCAGGACGTCGAACAGCCGCTGCTCGACGTCGTCGACGAGGCTGGTGAACCGCTCCGGGTCCTGCTGGGTGTTGCCGACGCCGCCCGGGAACAGGCTGTCGCCGGTGAACACGTGCGTGCCGGCGTCCCCGCCGCGCCAGACCAGCGCGATGCTGCCCGGCGTGTGCCCGCGCAGGTGCACCACCTCGAGCACCTGCTCGCCGACCTCCACGGTGTCGCCGTGCGCGACCGTCCGGTCGACGGCCACCGGCAGGTCGCCGGCGTCGGCGGCGTGCGCCACCGTCGTCGCCCCGGTGGCGGCGACGACGTCGGGCAGCGCGCGGTGGTGGTCCCAGTGCCCGTGGGTGGTGACGACGGTGCGCAGGTCGGCGTCGCCGATGAGCGCGCGCAGCACGTCGGGCTCGGCGGCCGCGTCGACGAGCAGCGCCTGGCCCGTCGCGGCGTCCTGCAGGAGGTAGGCGTTGTTGGCCATCTCGCTCACCGCGACCTTGCTGATTGTGAGCCCGGGCAGCTCCCGCCGGTCGGCCGGGCCGCCCACCTCGACGTCGCCGGTGTAGGTCATAGGGCCTCCGTTCGAGAACTGTCGCCGCCCGCGGTTACGGTCGCGGTCATGGACGCTAGCGGAGGTCCGGGCGGCGCCCGGGTCGTCGGCCTGCCCGCCACCGTTCTCGCCGCGCGGGTGCGCGCGGGGGAGCTGTCCGCCGTCGACGTGGTGCGCGCGCACCTGGCGCACATCGGCGACGTCGAGCCTCGGGTCGGCGCCTTCCGCGTGGTCCGCGCCGAGGCCGCGCTCGCCGAGGCGGCCGAGGTCGACGCCCGGCCCGACCGCGGGTCGCTCCCGCTCGCCGGCGTCCCGGTCGCGGTGAAGGACAACGTCGGCGTCGCGGGGGAGACGGTCACCGACGGCTGCGCCGCGGCCACCCCGGTCGGCACCGACCACGAGGTCGTCGCCCGGCTGCGCGCCGCCGGCGCCGTCGTCGTCGGCATCACCCGGGTGCCCGAGTTGTGTCTCTACGCGGCCACCGACGGGCCGGGCACGGTCACCCGCAACCCCTGGGACACCGCGCTGTCCCCGGCGGGCAGCTCCGGCGGCAGCGCCGCCGCGGTCGCCGCCGGCATGGTGCCGCTCGCGCACGGCAACGACGGCATGGGGTCGCTGCGGCTGCCCGCCGCCGCCTGCGGCCTGGTCACCCTCAAGCCCGGCCGCGGCGTGCTGCCCGGCGGCATCGGCGCCGACGACTGGTCGGGGATGGCCGTCAACGGCGTGCTCGCCACCACCGTCGACGACGTCGCGCTCGGCACCGCCGTGCTGGCGGGGGAGGACGCGGGGCTCGACTGGTCGGCGTCGCCCGACCCGGGCCGCCCACTGCGGGTCGCCGTCGGCCGCCGCTCCCCGGTCCCGGGCGCCCGCCCCGACGCCGCGGCCCGCGGCGCGGTCGAGCGCACGGCCCGGCTGCTGCGCGGCGCCGGGCACGTCGTCGTCGAGCGGGACCCGGTGGTCCCGCCGGACGCCGCCGTCGGCGGGATCGCCCGCTGGCTCGCCGGCGCGGAGGACGACGCCGCGTTCCTCGGCCTGGACCGGACGGCGCTGCAGCCGCGCAGCCGCACGCACGCCCGGCTCGGCCGGCTGGTCCGGCGGGCCGGGCTGGTCCGCCCGGCCACGGCCGAGCGCTTCCGCGAGCGGACGGCGGCGTTCTTCGCGGACGACGACCTCGACGTGCTGCTGACGCCGATCACCAATGGCCCGCCGCTGCCCGCGCGACCCTGGCACGAGCGCGGCTTCCTGGCCAACGTCACCGCCAACGCGCGGTGGGCGCCCTGGGCCTCGCCGTGGAACCTGGCGGGGGTCCCGGCGGTCGTGGTGCCGGTCGGCACGCGGCCGGAGGGGACGCCGCTGGCGGTCCAGCTCGTGGGTCCCCCGGGCAGCGAGACGCGACTACTCTGGCTGGCCGGGGAGCTGGAACGCCGGCAGCCCTGGCGCCGTCACGCGCCGGTCTTCGACCCCGCCGGCGCACCGGCCCCCGCTCCCGCCTGAGCTGCTGTTCCCGGCGGCAACGTCGCCACCGTCACGGATTGCGCACGGGCGGACACGGCGTTGCCCGTATCGACATCTCGACACCACCCCGCAGGGCCCGGCGAGACCGGCCGGCCCGGCTGACCGACAGGGATCACATTGGACCGTCTCGTCGTCCGCGGCGCCCGTGAGCACAACCTCAAGGACGTCCATCTCGACCTGCCCCGCGACGCCCTGATCGTCTTCACCGGGCTGTCGGGGTCGGGCAAGTCGAGCCTGGCGTTCGACACCATCTTCGCGGAGGGCCAGCGGCGCTACGTCGAGTCGCTGTCGGCCTACGCCCGCCAGTTCCTCGGCCAGATGGACAAGCCCGACGTCGACTTCATCGAGGGCCTGTCGCCCGCGGTGTCGATCGACCAGAAGTCGACCAACCGCAACCCGCGGTCGACCGTCGGCACCATCACCGAGGTCTACGACTACCTGCGGCTGCTCTACGCGCGCGCCGGCCAGCCGCACTGTCCCAACTGCGGCAAGCCGATCGCCCGCCAGACGCCGCAGCAGATCGTCGACCAGGTGCTCTCGATGGAGGAGGGCACCCGCTTTCAGGTGCTCGCCCCGGTCGTGCGCGCGCGCAAGGGCGAGTACGTCGACCTGTTCAGCTCGCTGCAGACGCAGGGCTTCTCCCGCGTCCGGGTCGACGGCACCATGCACCCGCTGACCGAGCCGCCGAAGCTCAAGAAGCAGGAGAAGCACACGATCGAGGTGATCGTCGACCGGCTGACGGTCAAGGAGAGCGCCAAGCGCCGGCTCACCGACTCGGTGGAGACCGCGCTCGGGCTCGCCGGCGGCCTCGTCGTCCTCGACTTCGTCGACCTCCCCGAGGACGAACCGGTGCGGGAGCGCACGTTCTCCGAGCACCTCGCCTGCGTCGACGACGGTCTGTCCTTCGAGGCGCTCGAGCCGCGCAGCTTCTCCTTCAACTCGCCGTTCGGTGCCTGCCCCGAGTGCACCGGCATCGGCACCCGCAAGGAGGTCGACCCCGACCTCGTCGTGCCCGACCCGGAGAAGAGCCTGGCGCAGGGCGCCGTCGCCCCGTGGGCCGGCTCGATGAGCAACGAGTACTTCCAGCGGCTGCTGTCCGGGCTGGCCGACCAGCTCGGCTTCTCCATGGACACCCCGTGGGAGAAGCTGCCGGCCAAGGTCCAGAAGGCCGTCCTGCACGGCTCCCCGGACCAGGTGCACGTGCGCTACAAGAACCGCTACGGCCGCGAGCGCAGCTACTACGCGGCGTTCGAGGGCGTGCTGCCCTTCCTCGAGCGGCGGCACGAGGACACCGACAGCGACTTCATGCGGGACAAGTACGAGGGCTACATGCGCGACGTGCCCTGTCCCGTCTGCCACGGCACCCGGCTCAAGCCGGAGATCCTCGCCGTCAAGCTCAACAGCCGCTCGATCGCCGAGGTCACCGGCCTGTCCATCGGCGAGGCCGCGGACTGGCTGGGCGCCCTCGAGCTCGGCGAGCGCGAGCGGGCCATCGCCGACCGCGTGCTCAAGGAGATCCAGGCGCGGCTGTCGTTCCTGGTCGACGTCGGCCTGGACTACCTGTCCCTCGACCGCCCGGCCGCGACGCTCGCCGGTGGCGAGGCGCAGCGGATCCGGCTGGCCACCCAGATCGGGTCGGGCCTGGTGGGCGTCCTGTACGTCCTCGACGAGCCCTCGATCGGGCTGCACCAGCGCGACAACACCCGCCTGATCGAGACGCTGGTCCGGCTGCGCGACATGGGCAACACGCTGATCGTCGTCGAGCACGACGAGGACACGATCAAGACCGCCGACTGGGTGGTCGACATCGGCCCCGGCGCCGGCGAGCACGGCGGCGAGGTGATCGTCAGCGGCACCGTCGACGAGCTGCTGGCCAGCGAGCGCTCGTTGACCGGGCAGTACCTGTCGGGCCGGATGGAGATCACCGTGCCGAAGGTGCGGCGGCAGCCGCAGCCGGGCCGCGAGCTGGTGGTCAAGGGCGCCCGCGAGCACAACCTCAAGGGCGTCGACGTGACGTTCCCGCTCGGCATGCTCGTCGGCGTCACCGGGGTGTCCGGGTCGGGCAAGTCCAGCCTGGTCAACGACATCCTCTACACGGTGCTGGCCAACCAGCTCAACCGCGCGCGGATGGTGCCCGGCCGGCACCGCACGGTCACCGGCCTGGAGCACCTGGACAAGGTCGTGCACGTCGACCAGTCGCCGATCGGTCGCACCCCGCGGTCCAACCCGGCCACGTACACCGGCGTGTGGGACCAGGTGCGCAAGCTGTTCGCGCAGACGTCGGAGGCGAAGATCCGCGGCTACCAGCCCGGGCGCTTCTCCTTCAACGTCAAGGGCGGGCGCTGCGAGGCGTGCTCCGGCGACGGCACCCTGAAGATCGAGATGAACTTCCTGCCGGACGTCTACGTCCCGTGCGAGGTGTGCAAGGGCGCCCGGTTCAACCGGGAGACGCTCGAGGTGCACTACAAGGGCAAGACGGTCGCCGAGGTCCTCGACATGCCGATCGAGGAGGCCGCGGACTTCTTCGCGGCGATCCCGGGCATCGCGCGGTACCTGCGGACGCTCACCGACGTCGGCCTGGGCTACGTGCGGCTCGGCCAGCCGGCCACCACGCTGTCCGGCGGCGAGGCGCAGCGCGTCAAGCTGGCCAGCGAGCTGCAGAAGCGGTCCAACGGCCGCAGCGTGTACGTGCTCGACGAGCCGACCACCGGCCTGCACTTCGAGGACATCCGCAAGCTGCTGATGGTGCTGCAGGGCCTGGTCGACAAGGGCAACTCGGTGATCGTCATCGAGCACAACCTCGACGTCATCAAGAGCGCCGACTGGCTGATCGACATGGGTCCCGAGGGCGGGTTCCGCGGCGGCACGGTGGTGGCCGAGGGGCCGCCGGAGTTCGTGGCGTCGATCCCGGAGTCGCACACCGGCCGGTACCTGGTGCCGCTGCTCGACCCGGCGGCGGTCGAGGCGGCCGCGGCCGGGCCGAAGAAGCGGGCCACGCGCAAGCGCGCCAGCTGACCGGGACCTCGGGGATGCGCATCGGCGAGGTGCGGGTCGACGCCGTCGCGGACGGGACGTTCGTCGCCCGCCCGAGCTACTTCGGCGCCGACGTGCCGGCCGGTGCGCACCCCGAGGTCTTCGACCGCGACGGCGCCGCGTGGCTGCCGATCGGCTGCTTCGTGGTGCGCTCCGGCGACCGGGTTGTCCTGGTCGACGCCGGGCTCGGCCCGGAGGTGCAGCAGCTGCCCGACCGGATGCTGCTCGTCGGCGGACAGCTGCCCACCGGCCTGCGGGCACTCGGCGTGGGTCCCGACGACGTCACCGACGTGGTGGTGACGCACCTGCACGCCGACCACGTGGGCTGGCTGTTCGGGCTCGACGCCGAGCCGGTCTTCCGCGGCGCGACCGTGTGGTTCGGTGCCGGCGACCGGGCGCACTTCGTCGACGGCCCGGGGGAGATGGCCGGGCACGTCCGCGACGGGTTCCGCCGGTGGGCCGGGACGTCGCGGCTCCGCGAGCTGTCGGAGGACGTCGCCGTCGCTCCGGGGATCGACGCCGTCCTGACGCCCGGGCACACGCCGGGGCACCTGTCCGTCGCCGTGACCGCCGGTGACGAGCGGCTGCTGCTCCTCGGCGACGCCATCACCTGCCCGGTGCAGCTCGCCGAGCCGCAGTGGCGCTCGATGGGCGACGTGGACGCCGCGCTCGCCGACCGCACCCGGCGCCGGCTGTGGCAGGCGCTGGCCGGCCCGCGGACGCTCGGCGTGGGCGCGCACTTCCCGCGGCTCGCGGAGGGCCGCGTCGATCCGGACCGGCGGTGGGCGCAGGCGGGCTGACGTCCCGCCGGGTCAGCGTCTCCGGCGGCCGATGACCACCCCGCCGGCCACGGCACCGGCGACGGCGACCGCCCCGACGCCGGGCAGCAGCCAGCCGGGGGTGCTGCCGTCCTCGGCTGCCTCGTCGGCCGCCTGCCCGGCCGCCTCCGTCCGCTCGACGGTGCGCGTGGCCGCGCTCGGCTCGGCGCTCCCGGGAGCCGGCGTGGTGCTGGCCGGGGCCGGCGCCGGGGTGGGCGAGGGCGTCACCGCGACCGGTGGCGCGTGCTCGAAGGCGAAGGTTCCGTCGAGGGCGTGGCCGTCGTCGGACACGGCCGACCAGGTGACGGTGTGCCGCCCGGCCGCGGTGAGCGCGACCGGCGCGGTGAGGACGGCGCCGTCGTGGGCGACCGGTCCGGTGCCGACCGGGGAGCCGTCGGGCCCGGTGACGGTCACGTCGCCGCCGAGGACGCTCGCGCTGAAGGTCAGGGTGACCGCCTGCGGCCTGCTGGTGACGGTGCTGTCGGCGGCGGGGTCGGTGGTCCGCAGACCCGTGTGCGCGGAGGCGGTGCCGGGCGCGACCAGCAGCAGCCCGAGCCCGAGCAGCAGGACGGCGGCCAGCCGCGGGAGTGCGGGAGCGGGACGGGCGGCGAGCGGTGGCACGGGATCTCCAGGTCTGCAGGCGTCACGTCCTTGGTCGTCCGCGGCGCCCGTGGGGTTCCCGGCGGACCTCAGTAGGGCGGTGGCTCCGTGGTCGCGGTGAGGCCGCTGGGTGTGGTGACGGTGAGGGTGCCGTCGGGCTGCAGCGTGTGGGTCCAGCCGGGGGCCTGGTGCTTGCCGCGGTGGTGGCCGGTGCAGAAGCCGGTCAGGTTGGCGGCGGAGGTGGGTCCGGCCGGCCACGGGGTGCCGTGGTCGAGCTCGCCCTCTCTCGGGACGGGGCGGCGGCAGCCGGGGAAGCGGCAGCGGCGGTCGCGGGTGCGGACGTGCCGGTCGAGGGCGGCGGCCGGCCGGTAGCCGTCGGTCCCGCCGGGTGCTCCGAGTCCGGTGCCGGCGCGGGTGGCGCGGCGGAGGCCGGGGAGGTCGGTGAGGGTGAGCAGGGCGCCGGTGAGTGCGTGGGTGACCGCGATGCGGGGCCGGTCGGCGAGGCCGCCGCCGGCGGTGCGTCCGAGCAGGTCGGCCAGGTGCAGGCGGGCGTCGTCGGTGGCCGCGGTCAGGGCGTCCACTGCGTCGGATGCGGCGGAGACCCGGCCGGCCGGGCCGTGCGCCCACTCGGCCTCGTCCGCGGTGTCAGCCCGCTCGGCGGTGGCGACCAGGCGGCGGGCACGGCCGATCGCCTGCTCGGCGTCGAGCAGCGCGGCACTGGCGTCGTTCACGGCAGCGTCGGCGCGGGCCCACCAGCCGTCGGGTTCAGGTGGGCCGGCGTTGTCGGGCGGTGGGTCTGGGTCGTGGCCGGCTGGGTCGGTTGGGTCGGCGTGGTTGTCGCGATCGAGGTCGTCCCGGGGTGGCGCCCAGCCGGGTGGTGGCCAGGGCTGGTCATCGAGCGCGGGGTCGAGGTCGGCGTAGAGCTCGCCGGTGGCGACCCGGCGTTCGATCTCGGCCCACCAGGCGGCGTCGGCCTCCAGTTCGGCGATGTGCTGGGCGATGGCGGCGTCGCTCAGGCCGCGCAGCGGGTTCTCGCCCTTGACCAGGCTGACGCCCTCGACCGTGGCGGGACCCGCGGTGTCCTCGGCCGTGGCGTCCGCGGCGGCGTCCTCGGCCGCGGCAGGATTCTCGGTGGCGGTGTCGTCCACCCCGGGGCCGTCCGCGTCCCCGGGCGTTGGTCGCGCACCCGCGGCGGTGCCCTCGGCGGTGTCCGCGCCGGCCGGCGCGGAGTCCTCGGGCATGGCGTCCTCGGCGGGGTCCCCAGCAGCGGCCTCCTCGGCGGGGGTGCGCGCGCCGGTCAGGGCGGCGAGCAGGGCCCGGACCACCTCGGCCGGGACGACCTGGCCGTCGATCTCGCACGGCTGGTCACCACCGAGCAGCGCGCCGACCGGAGCGACCACGGTGAGCACCACCTGGACCGGGGACAGCCCGTTCGCCCCGGGCCGCAGCACCAGGTCGAGCAGGGCGTCGGCCATCTTCTGGCCCCGCGTGCGGCCGTCGTCGGGCAGCGCATCGGCGTACGCGCCCAGCGCCGCCATCAGGGCCGCCGCCTCGGGCGTCGTGAGCAGGGCAGAGACGACCGCCATGCCGTCACAGCTGTCCGGCCGGCAGGACAGCCCGCGCTGCTTGATGGCCCGCGCGAGGTCGTCGGCGGCGGAGCGGGCCGTGCGCTTGAGCACCTCGCGGCGGGCCTTGTCCCGCAGCTGCGCCGGGGTGCACACCGCGCCGCGGCGGGTGGCCCACGCCAGGAGGTCCCGCTCCAGCGCGGCGCGGACCGTGTCATCGGCGATCGGTGCGACGTGGTCGAGCAGCGCGGTGACGTGCCCGGCGTGGACGGCACCGGCCTCGAGCGCGTCGAGGGTGGCCGGGAGCCGGTCCACGAGCGTCAGGGAGGTGGTCAAGAGGGTCTCGGCGGCGTGAGAGGTGAGCGACAGGGCGATCGACAGCTCCTGGGTGGCCCACTCGCTCACCGGCCGCAGCAGCTCCGGCCGCGCCGCCCACCGCTCCGCCGCCATCGCCCCGCGCGTGCCCTGCGGCCGGTCCACCGACGCAGGACGGGACAGCGCGAACGCCGCCACCGCCCGGTACCGCAGCGCCGACTGACGCGACAGCTCCCGGTCCGCGGCCTGCACCAGCCCCAGCGGACCCCGCGCCCACCCCACCGGGGGCGCGGGCGCCACACCGGTCAGCACGTCGTCCACACCCAGGAAGCTACGGGGCACCACTGACAGAGATCGCAGGTCAGCGGCGGTGCACCGTCACCCGATCGGGTGACCGGACAGAGGGTCGCCCGGTCGGGTGGACCGTCAGGATCGCGTCAGCGGAGCCGCGGGACGGACGGATCCGGTGCACCCTGGGCACGTGACACCGGACCGAACAGCCATCGCGGCCGGCACCCGTCTCCTCTGCGGCCGGCCGCGGTCCTGCTGGCCCCGTCGGATGCACCCCGACGCCGCCGCGGACGCCCTGCACGCCGTCGAGGTGCACCGCAGCGCCGAGGAGCTCACCGGTGAGCCCGAGGTCGCGCTGTGCGGCGTCATCGTCGCCGTCCACGACGAGCCGTGGCCGCCGGACGCCGCCGAGCGGTGCCCGGAGTGCGACCGCCTCACGGGGTGAAGCGGTACCCCATCCCCGGCTCCGTGCGCAGGTAGCGCGGCGCGGACGGGTCCGGCTCGAGCTTGCGCCGCAGCTGGTTGAGGTAGACCCGCAGGTAGTGCGTCTCCCGCTCGTACGCCGGCCCCCACACCGACTGCAGCAGCTGCCGCTGGCCCACCAGCCGCCCGGGTGAGCGCACCAGCTCGGCGAGCAGCGCCCACTCGGTGGGCGTCAGCCGCACCGGGACGCCGTCCACGGTCACCTGCCGGGCCGCCAGGTCGACGGTGAAGTGCCCGGTGACGACGACCGGCTCGTCCGGGCCCGCGGAGCCGCGCCGCAGCAGCGCCCGCAACCGGGCCAGCAGCTCACCCATGTCGAAGGGCTTGGTCACGTAGTCGTCGGCTCCGGCGTCCAGGGCGCGGACCTTGTCGGTGCTGTCCGCCCGCGCCGAGAGCACCAGCACCGGCCCGGCGAACCACGGCCTCAGCCCGGCGAGCACCTCGGTGCCGTCGAGGTCGGGCAGCCCCAGGTCCAGCACGACGACGTCGGGGTGCGCCGACGCCGCCTCCCGCAGCGCCGCCGCGCCGTCGGAGGCGAGCACCACCTCGTACCCGGCCGCGCGCAGCGTGATCCGCAGGGCGCGGGCGAGCTGGGGGTCGTCGTCGACGACGAGCACCCGGCTCACGCGGGCACCGGGGACGGCACGGCCGCCGCCGGCAGCGACACCACCATCGTCAGCCCGCCGCCCGGGGTGTCCTCGGCGACCAGCGTGCCGCCCATCGCCTCGGTCAGGCCCCGCGCGACGGCGAGGCCGAGACCCACGCCCTGCCCGCGCGGGGAGTCGCCGAGCCGCTGGAACGGCGCGAACACCCGCTCCCGGTCGGCCGCCGGCACGCCGGGCCCGCGGTCGGCGATGCGCAGCTCCACCCGGTCGCCGAGCGCGTCGGCGCGTACGGTCACCGGCCCGGCCGGGGCGTGGCGCACCGCGTTGCCCGCGAGGTTGGCCACCACCCGCTCGAGCAGCCCCGGGTCGGCGAGCGCGGGCGGCAGGTCGGCCGGCCACCCGCAGGTCACCCGCGAGCGGTCCTCCAGCTCGTCCAGCGCCCGGGCGACGACGGCGGGCAGGTCGGTCGGCGCGAGCGCGGGGCTGACCACCCCGGCCTGGAGGCGGCTCATGTCGAGCAGGTCGTCGACGAGCGCGGTCAGCCGGTCGGCCGACTCGTCCACCGTCTCCACCAGCTCCGCGCGGTCGTCGTCGGTGAGTGCGAGCCCGCTGCGCAGCGCCGAGGACGCCGCCTTGATCCCGGCCAGCGGCGTGCGCAGGTCGTGGCTCACCGCGGTCAGGAGCGCGCGGCGCATCCCGTCGCCGGCGGCCAGCCGGTCGGCCTCGGCCGCCTGCGCGGCGAGCCGGCCCTGCTGCAGCGCCACCGCCGCCTGCTCGGCGACGGCGACCAGCAGCCGCCGGTCGGCCGCGGGCAGCGCCCGCCCGCACCAGCGCAGCACCAGCCCGTCGGTCACGGCGACCTCGTCGACGGCGGTCCCCTCCGGCCGGCCGCACGTGCCCACGACCGAGCCGCGCTCGACCATCGTCACCGACGCCAGCCCGAACCCCTCGCGGATCCGCTCCAGCAGGGAGGGCAGGTCGCCGTCGCCCTCCAGCACCGCCCGCGACAGCGACGCCAGCATCGCCGTCTCCGCCCGGGAGCGCGCCGCCGCCGTGGCCCGCCGGGCCGAGCGGTCGACCACCGTGGCCACCGCGACCGCCACGACGAGGCCGCCGCCGAGCGCCAGCACGTCGTCCGGGCTCGTCACGGTCAGCCGGCCGGTGGGGGAGACGAAGAACCAGTTCTCCGCGAGCCCGCCGAGCACCGCCGCGGCGAGCGCCGGCCACAGCCCGCCGACGAGCGCCACCGCGAGCACGAGCAGCAGGAAGGCGAGCAGCACCAGCGGCAGCGACACCGCGCTGCCGGCGGCCAGGCACAGCGCGGTCAGCACCGGCACGCCGGCGAGCGCCAGCGCCGCGCCGAGCCACCGGCGGCGCGCCGTCAGCGCGCCGGTCAGCGGCGGCAGCCGCCAGCCGCGGGACCCGGCGGCGGCGTGCGTCACGATGTGGACGTCGATGTCGCCGGCGTCGGTGACCACCGACCCGCCGATGCCGCGGCGCAGCGCCCGCGCCCACCGCGAGCGCCGCGAGGTGCCGACGACGAGCTGGGTGGCGTCGGCGCCGCGGGCGAACTCCAGCAGCGCCGCCGCGACGTCGTCGCCGACCACCTGGTGCCAGCTGCCGCCGAGGCTCTCGGTGAGCTCGCGCAGGCCGCGCAGCGCCGTCGGCGAGGCACCGGTGAGCCCGTCGGTGGCGACGACGTGGACGGCGAGCAGCTCCCCACCCGAGCGGCGGGCCACCCGCGCGGCCCGGCGCACCAGCGTCTCGCTCTCCGGCCCGCCGGTCAGCGCGACGACGACCCGCTCCCGGGCCTCCCACACGGCGTCGATCGCGTGCTCCGCGCGGTAGCGGCGCAGCCCCTCGTCGACCCGGTCGGCCAGCCACAGCAGCGCCAGCTCGCGCAGCGCGGTCAGGTTGCCGACCCGGAAGTAGTTGCCGAGCGCCGCGTCGACCCGCTCGGCCGGGTAGACGTTGCCGTGCGCCATGCGCCGCCGCAGCGCCTCCGGCGACATGTCGACCAGCTCCACCTGGTCGGCGCGGCGCACCACCGCGTCGGGCACCGTCTCCTGCTGCACGACGCCGGTGATCGACGCGACGACGTCGGTGAGGCTCTCCAGGTGCTGCACGTTCACCGTGGTCAGCACGCTGACGCCGGCGGCCAGCAGCTCCTCGACGTCCTGCCAGCGCTTCTCGTGCCGCGAGCCGGGCGCGTTGGTGTGCGCCAGCTCGTCGACGACGACCACCTCGGGGCGGCGGGCGAGCACCGCGTCGACGTCGAGCTCCTCCAGCACGACGCCGCGGTGCGCCACCCGCCGGCGGGGGAGCACCTCCAGGCCCACGAGCTGCTCGGCGGTGCGCGGCCGGCCGTGCGTCTCGACCAACCCGACGACGACGTCCGCGCCCCGCTCTGCCCGGCGGTGCGCCTCGCCGAGCACGGCGAAGGTCTTGCCCACGCCGGGCGCCGCGCCCAGGTAGACCCGCAACGTCCCGCGACTCACGGCGCCCATGATCACCCTCGACGGCGGGGGAGCGGCGCCGGCCGGCGTCAGGATCGCGTCAAGACCGCGACCCGGGACCCTGCGATGCTGCCCCGCGTGACCCGGGCGAGCGAGGACTCCAACCGGCGGATGCTGCGGGCGCGCGACGAGATGGACCGCTCCTACGCCGAGCCGCTCGACGTCCCGACGCTGGCGCGGATCGCGCACGTCACCGAGGCGCACTTCATCCGCACCTTCAAGGCCACCTTCGGCGAGACGCCCAACCGCTACCTGCAGCGCCGCCGCGTCGAGCGGGCGATGTTCCTGCTGCGCACCACCGACCGCAGCGTCACGGACGTCTGCATGGCCGTCGGGTTCGCCAGCCTCGGCACGTTCAGCCGGGTGTTCGCGGAGATCGTGGGGGAGCCGCCGAGCGTGTACCGGCGGCGCGGACCGCTCGCGCCGGTGCCGAGCTGCTTCGGCATGCGCTGGCTGCGTCCGAGCGAGAGGACAGCAGTTCCGGAGAAGCCCGGCGACGACGCCCGCCCCTAGCGTCCTGCCCATGCTGACCTCCATCTCGATCACCTCCCTCTACGTCCTCGACCAGGACCAGGCGCTGGACTTCTACGTCGGCAAGCTCGGCTTCCAGGTGCAGACCGACCAGCAGTTCGGCCCGATGCGTTTCCTCACCGTCGCGCTGCCCGGCGACCCCGGCCACGCCGTCCTCCTCGAGCTGCCCGCCCCGCCGTCGATCAGCCCGGAGATCGCCGAGACCGTGCGCGACCTGGTCACCAAGGGCGCCGGCGGCGGGCACCTGTTCTTCACCACCGACGACGCGCACAAGACCCACGCCACGCTCAAGGAGCGGGGCGTCGACCTGCCGGAGGAGCCGGTCGTGCAGCCCTACGGGATCGACTTCGGCCTGCGCGACCCGTTCGGCAACTCCGTCCGCATCGCGCAGATGACGCCGCCGCCCGGCGCCTGAGGCCCGCCGGCCGGGCCCGTCAGGACGCCGTCAAGGTCCGCGGGCCCGGCCGTCAAGGAGCCGTCAACGAACGGCGGCCCCCCTCCGGCGCGCTCCTAGCGTCGCCGCCCGGTGCGGACGACGACGGGTCGCCCGCTCGGACCGGATCGGGGGATCGACGTCGTGGGCGACGTGCTCCACATCGCGCTGACACTGGCCGTCTTCGGCCTGCTGGCGCTCGCGCTGCGCGGACTGGAACGCCGGTGACCGGGGCCGGGGTCGAGGCCTGGGTCGGCCTGGCCGTGGCGGCCGGGCTGGTCCTCTACCTGCTGGCCGCCCTGCTCTTCCCGGAGCGGTTCTGATGGGCGACACCGCGGCCGGCTGGCTGCAGGTGGCGCTCCTGGTCGCGGCGCTGGCGGCGGCGCACCGGCCGCTGGGCGACTGGATGGCCCGCGTCTTCACCAGCGAGACGCACGGGCGGGCCGAGCGGCTGGTGTACCGGGCGGTGGGCGTCGACCCCGCGGCCGAGCAGCGCTGGCCGGTGTACGCGCGCAGCGTGCTCACGTTCTCCGCGGCCGGCGTCCTGCTCCTCTACGGCCTGCAGCGGGTGCAGCAGTGGCTGCCGCTGGACAACGGCATGGCCGCGGTGGAGCCGTCGTCGGCCTGGAACACCGCGGTCAGCTTCGTCACCAACACGAACTGGCAGGGCTACGCCGGCGAGTCGACCATGGGCTCCCTGGTCCAGATGGCCGGGCTGGCCGTGCAGAACTTCGTGTCCGCCGCCGTCGGCATCGCGGTCGCCGTCGCCCTGGTGCGCGGCTTCGCCCGCACCCGCACCGACCGGCTGGGCAACGCCTGGGTGGACGTCACCCGCGCCGTCGGCCGCCTGCTGCTGCCGCTGTCGGTGGTGGGCGCGCTGGTGCTGGTGCTCGGCGGCGTGGTGCAGGACCTGTCGGCGGGCACCGAGGCGACGACGCTGGCCGGCGCGACCCAGCACCTCCCGAGCGGGCCGGTGGCCTCGCAGGAGGTCATCAAGCAGCTCGGCACCAACGGCGGCGGCTTCTTCAACGCCAACTCCGCGCACCCCTTCGAGGGCCCGGCCGCCTGGACCTCGCTGTTCTCGGTCTTCCTCATGCTGGTGATCCCGTTCAGCCTGCCGCGCACCTTCGGCCGGATGGTCGGCGACCGGCGGCAGGGCCTGGCGATCGTCGGCGTCATGGCCGGGCTGGCCGCCGCCTCGCTGGCGCTGACCACCTGGGCGCAGGCCCGGGCCGGCGGCGCCGCGCTGCAGCTGGCCGGCGCGGCCGCCGAGGGCCAGGAGGTGCGCTTCGGCGGGCCGCTGTCGGCGCTGTTCGGCGCGGCCACCACGCTGAGCTCCACCGGGGCGGTCACCTCGCTGCACGACTCCTGGACGCCGGCCGGCGGTGGGCTCGTGCTGGTCAACATGATGCTCGGGGAGATCGCGCCCGGAGGGGTCGGCTCCGGGCTCTACGGCATGCTCGTGCTCGCCGTCGTCGCCGTGTTCGTCGCGGGCCTCATGGTCGGGCGCACGCCGGAGTACCTCGGCAAGAAGCTCGGCCGCCGCGAGATGACCCTCGCGTCGCTGTACATCCTCGCCACGCCTGCCGTCGTGCTGGTGGGCACCGCGGTCGCGCTCGCCACCGACACCGGTCGTGGCTCGCTGCTCAACGAGGGTCCGCACGGCCTGTCCGAGGCGCTCTACGCCTTCACCTCCGCCGGCAACAACAACGGCTCCGCCTTCGCGGGCCTGTCGGCGAACACGCCCTTCTACAACACGGCGCTGGGCCTCGCGATGGCGTTCGGGCGCTTCCTGCCGATCCTGCTCGTCCTCGCGCTGGCCGGCCGCCTCGCCGCCCAGGGCCGGACCCCGGTCACCGCCGGGACGCTGCCGACGCACGAGCCGCTGTTCGTCGGCCTGCTCGCCGTCACCGTGCTCGTGGTCGTCGGGCTCACCTACTTCCCCGCCCTGTCCCTGGGGCCCCTCGCAGAAGGACTGTCATGACCACCGCACTGGACCGCGCGCCGGTCCGCACCCCCGGGCCGCGCGCGCCGCGGCGCTCCCGGATCGAGTGGGGGCCCGCCATGGGCGCAGCGGTCCGCAAGGTGGACCCGCGCGCCCTCGTCCGCCAGCCCGTCGTCTTCGTCGTCTGGGTCGGCTCGGTGTTCTCCACCGTGCTGGCCGTCCTCGACCCCTCGGTGTTCGGCTGGCTGGTCACCGTCTGGCTGTGGCTCACGGTGCTGTTCGCCAACGCCGCCGAGGCGGTCGCCGAGGGGCGCGGCAAGGCCCAGGCGGCCACGCTGCGCAAGGCCCGCACCACGACCGTCGCGCACCTCCTCGACGGCACGGAGGTGGCCGCGGCCGACCTGCGCCCGGGCATGCGCGTGGTCGTCACCGCCGGGCAGGTCGTCCCCGGTGACGGCGACGTCGTCGAGGGGATCGCCAGCGTCGACGAGTCGGCCGTCACCGGCGAGTCCGCGCCGGTCATCCGCGAGTCCGGCGGCGACCGCTCGGCGGTCACCGGCGGGACCACGGTGCTGTCGGACCGCATCGTCGTGGAGATCACCAGCCGGCCGGGGGAGACCTTCGTCGACCGGATGATCGCCCTGGTCGAGGGCGCGCAGCGGCAGCGGACACCGAACGAGATCGCGCTGGACATCCTGCTCAGCGCCCTGACGATCGCCTTCCTGCTCGCCGTCGTCACCCTGCAGCCGCTGGCGCTGTACAGCGGGGCCGGGCAGTCGGTGACCGTGCTCATCGCGCTCGTCGTCTGCCTGATCCCCACGACGATCGGGGCGCTGCTGTCGGCCATCGGCATCGCCGGCATGGACCGGCTGGTGCAGCGCAACGTGCTCGCGACGAGCGGGCGCGCGGTCGAGGCCGCCGGCGACGTGGACACCCTGCTGCTCGACAAGACCGGCACCATCACCTTCGGCAACCGGCAGGCGGCGGAGTTCGTCCCCGCCTCGGGGGTGTCCGAGCAGGACATGGCCGACGCCGCCCAGCTCGCCTCGCTGGCCGACGAGACCCCCGAGGGCCGCAGCGTCGTCGTCCTGGCCAAGACGCGGTACGGGCTGCGCGGCCGCGACGACCTCCCGGGCGCGGTGTTCGTGCCGTTCACCGCGCAGACCCGGATGAGCGGCGTGGACCTGCCCGACGGCCGGCAGCTGCGCAAGGGTGCGGCCGGCGCGGTGACGGCGTGGGTGCGCGCGCTCGGCGGCGTCGTGCCGCCCGGGGTCGGCGAGGTCGTCGACCAGGTCGCCGCCTCCGGTGGCACCCCGCTCGTCCTGGCCGAGGACGGCCCCGCCGGCGCCCGGGTGCTCGGCGTCGTCCACCTCAAGGACGTCGTCAAGGACGGCATGCGCGAGCGGTTCGCCGAGCTGCGCCGCATGGGGATCCGCACGGTGATGATCACCGGCGACAACGAGCGGACCGCCCGGGCGATCGCCGCGGAGGCCGGCATCGACGACGTCCTCGCCGAGGCCACCCCCGAGGACAAGCTGGCCCTGATCAGGCGGGAGCAGGAGGGCGGCCGGCTCGTCGCGATGACCGGCGACGGCACCAACGACGCCCCCGCGCTCGCCCAGGCCGACGTCGGCGTCGCGATGAACACCGGGACGACCGCGGCCAAGGAGGCCGGCAACATGGTCGACCTCGACTCCGACCCGACGAAGCTCATCGAGATCGTCGCGATCGGCAAGCAGCTGCTCGTCACCCGCGGATCGCTGACCACCTTCTCCATCGCCAACGACCTGGCGAAGTACTTCGCGATCGTCCCGGCGATGTTCGCGGGCGCCTTCCCGGGCCTCGACGCCCTCAACGTGATGCGGCTGGCTTCGCCGGAGTCGGCGATCCTCTCCGCCGTCGTGTTCAACGCGCTGGTGATCGTGGCGCTGGTGCCGCTGGCGCTGCGCGGCGTCCGGTACCGGCCGGCCTCGGCCGAGGCGGTCCTGCGCCGCAACCTGCTGGTCTACGGCGTCGGCGGCGTGGTCGCGCCTTTCGCCGGGATCAAGCTCGTCGACCTGCTCGTCTCCCTCGTCCCCGGGATCGCCTGATGTCCCCCCGCGTGCTCCTCGCCGCCGTCCGTGCCCTGCTCGTCGCCACCGTCGTCCTCGGCCTGGCCTACCCCCTGCTGGTCACCGGGATCGCCCAGCTGGTCGCACCCGGCCGCGCCGGCGGCTCCCTCGTGACCGTCGACGGCGAGGTCGTCGGCTCCGCGCTCGTCGGCCAGGCGACCACCGACGCCGACGGCGACCCGCTGCCGCAGTACTTCCAGGCCCGCCCGTCGGTGTCCGGGTACGACGGCGCCGCCTCCGGCGGGTCCAACCTCGGCCCGAACGCACCCGAGCTCGTCGCGCTGGTGCAGGAGCGGCGCGCCGCGGTGGCCGCGTTCGAGGGCGTCGACCCGGCCGACGTGCCGCCCGACGCGCTGACCGCCTCCGCCTCCGGCCTCGACCCCGACATCTCGCCGGCGTACGCCGCGATCCAGGTGCGGCGGGTGGCCGAGGCCCGCGGCGTCCCGGCGGAGGAGGTGCAGGCGCTGGTCGACGACGCCACCGCCGGGCGCGACCTCGGCTTCATCGGGGCGCCGCACGTCCGGGTCCTGCCGCTCAACCTCGCGTTGGACCGCGAGTTCGGCCGGGTCTAGCGTCCGGTGTGACCGCCGCCACCGCCCCGAGGGGAGGCCGCCCGTGCCGCTGAGCCGGAGGTCGTTCCTCGCCGGGGCGGTGGCCGCGCCGGCGCTGGCGGCCGCCGCCGGGGCCCTGGGCGGTTGCGCCGGCACGGTGGTGCAGCCCGGCGACCTGTCCCGGCTGCGGGTGATGGCGCCGGCGAGCCCGGGCGGCGGCTGGGACACGACCGCCCGCGTGCTGCAGCGGGTGATCCAGAGCAGCGGCCTGGCCCGCAACGTGCAGGTGTTCAACGTCGAGGGCGCCGGCGGCACGATCGGCCTCGGCCAGCTGTCGCGGGAGACCGACGACGCGCTGCTCATGATGATGGGCCTGGTCATGGTGGGCGCCGTCGACACCAACGACTCCGCCACCCGCCTGACCGACGTCACCCCGATCGCCCGGCTGATCGGCGAGACCGAGCTGATCGTGGCGCCGCCGGACGCGCCCTACACCGACATCCAGGGCTTCGTGGAGGCCTGGGCCGCCGACCCGGCCGGCACCCCGATCGCCGGCGGCTCGGCCGGCGGCACCGACCAGATCCTCGCCGGCCTGCTCGCGCAGGCCGCCGGCATCGACCCCGCCCAGGTCAACTACATCGCCTACTCCGGCGGCGGCGAGTCCCTGGCGGCCCTGCTCGGCGGCCAGGTCGCCGCCGGCATCTCCGGCACCGCCGACTACGGCGAGCAGGTGCGCACCGGCGACCTCGTCGGCCTCGCCGTGTCGACGGCGGAGCGCTCCCAGCAGGTGCCCGACGTCCCCACGCTGGTCGAGTCCGGCTTCGACGTCGAGGTCGACAACTGGCGCGGCCTCATGGCCCGGCCCGGCATGTCCGGGGGCGCCCGCGAGGACCTGATCGCCCTCGTCCAGGACACCCACGACACCGAGGAGTGGGCGCAGGCGCTGGAGGACAACGGCTGGGACGACCTGCTGCTGACCGGCGACGAGTACGGCGAGTTCCTCGCCGAGGAGGAGCAGCGGGTGCTGGCGATCCTGCGGGAGATCGGGCTGGTCCAGTGAGTGTCTCGCCGGACCCGGACGTCTCGACCACCGACGCCACCGGGTCGCACGCCGCGGCCGAGCACCGGCACCCGCCGCGGCCACGGACGGGGATCAGCCGCGGCGAGCTGGCCATGGTGGTGCTGCTCGGGGCGCTGGGCGTCTACCTGTTGCTCGACGCCGCGAACATCGCCGTCCCGGGCTCCGCGAACACCATCGGCCCGCGCTTCTTCCCCTACCTCGTCGGCGGCGTCGTGCTGGCCACCGCGCTCGCGCTCGGGTTCCGGGTGCTGCGCGGCGACCGGGGGCCCTCCGACGAGAGCGAGGACATCGACCCCGACGCCCCGACGTCGTGGGCGAACGTGGGCGTCATCGTCGTCGGCTTCCTCGCCCACGCGCTCCTGATCAACGTCGTCGGCTGGCCGCTCGCGGTCACGCTGATGTTCGCGCTGGTGGCCTGGGCGCTCGGGGCCCGCGGCGTCGTCCGGCCGCTGCTCACCGGCGGCGTGCTGTCGGTCGTCGTCTGGCTGGTGTTCGTCAAGGCGCTCGACGTCGCGCTGCCCGGCGGGATCCTGCTCGAGCTCGCGACGGACTGGTTCTGATGGGCGCCCTCGGCGACCTGGCCGGCGGCCTCGCCGACGCCCTCGCCCCGGTCAACCTGCTCTTCGCGCTGCTGGGGGTGCTGCTCGGCACGGCGGTCGGCGTGCTCCCCGGCATCGGCCCGGCCATGACCGTCGCGCTGCTGCTGCCGATCACCTACGCGCTGGAGCCCACCGCGGCGCTGATCCTGTTCGCCGGCATCTACTACGGCGGCATGTACGGCGGGTCGACGACGTCGATCCTGCTCAACACCCCCGGCGGGTCGAGCTCGATCATGACCGCGCTCGAGGGCAACGCGATGGCCAAGTCCGGCCGCGGGGCCGCCGCGCTGGCCACCGCCGCGCTCGGCTCGTTCGTCGCCGGCACGATCGCCACGCTGCTGCTGGCCCTCGTCGCGCCGACCGTCGTCGACCTGGTCATCGGCATCACCGCCGCCGACTACTTCGCCCTCACCGTGCTGGCCTTCGTCGCCGTGGCCACCGTGCTCGGCTCATCGCCGCTGCGCGGGCTGGCCTCCCTCGGCGTCGGCCTGTACCTCGGCCTCGTCGGCACCGACGTGCTCACCGGGCAGGAGCGGTTCACCCTCGGCATCCCGCAGCTGTCCGACGGCATCGACGTCGTCGTGGTCGCCGTCGCGCTGTTCGCCGTGGGGGAGGCGCTGTACGTCGCGTCCCGGCTGCGCCGGGGCCCGGTGCAGGTGATGGCCGCCTCCGGGCCCTGGTTCACCCGCCGCGACCTGCGCCGCTCGGTGGGCCCGTGGCTGCGCGGGACGGCGCTGGGCTTCCCGCTGGGCGCGCTGCCCGCCGGTGGGGCGGAGATCCCGACGTTCCTCTCCTACGCCACCGAGCGGAAGCTCACCAAGCACCCCGAGGAGTTCGGCCGCGGCGCCATCGAGGGCGTCGCCGGGCCCGAGGCGGCCAACAACGCCGCCGCCGCGGGCGTGCTGGTGCCGCTGCTCACCCTCGGCCTGCCCACCTCGGCCACCGCGGCGATCATCCTGGTCGCGTTCCAGAGCTACGGCATCCAGCCCGGGCCGACGCTGCTGTCCACCGAGTCCACCCTGGTCTGGACGCTCATCGCGGCGCTGCTCGTCGGCAACCTCATGCTGCTGGTGCTCAACCTGCCGCTGGCCCGCGTGTGGGTGCAGGTGCTGCGCGTCCCGCGGCCCTACCTCTACGCCGGGATCCTGCTGTTCGCCTCGCTCGGCTGCTACGCGGTCAACGCCGACCCGCTGGACCTGGTGCTGCTGCTGGTGCTCGGCCTCCTGGGCTTCGCCATGCGCCGCTACGGCTGGCCGGTCGCGCCGGCGATCGTCGGGCTCATCCTCGGCCCGGTCGCGGAGACCAACCTGCGGCGCGCGCTGGCCATCAGCAGCGGCGACCTCGGCGTGCTGCTCGACACCTGGTTCAGCCGGACCGTGCTCGGCCTGGCCCTGGCGGCCCTCGTCGTGCCGATCGTGCTCCGCGCGGTCCGCGGCCGGCGGGCCACGCCGGAGGAGGTCCAGGCGGGGGAGGGGCTGCGGCACCGCGAGAGCGTCGGCGCGGGCCCGGGGGAGGAGGAGCGGTGACCCAGCAGCAGCCGGTGGTCGTGGTGGGACACGTGCCCACCCCGCGCGGGCGGGCCGCGCTCGAGCACGCCCTCGCCGAGGCCGAGCGGCGAGGCGCGCGGCTGGTGGTGGTCAACAGCAGCCGCGGCGACGCCCTCGTCGACGAGGAGTACCTGCAGGGCGACCCGCTGCGCCGGCTGCACGACGAGCTCACCGTCTCCGGCGTCCCCTTCGAGCTGCGCCAGCCGATCGGCCGCGACGTCGCCGAGGAGCTGGCCGACGCCGTCGCCGAGACCGCCGCGGAGGTGCTGGTCATCGGCCTGCGCCGGCGCAGCGCCGTCGGGAAGCTGCTGATGGGCAGCGCGGCGCAGCGGATCCTGCTCACCGTCGAGTGCCCGGTCCTCGCCGTGAAGGGACCGCCCGCGACCACCACTTGAGCGGAACCGGCCCCGGGCCGTATCGTCCGTGTGACGGACGTCACGCCGTCGGACCGGCGTGGCGGTGCCTCGACGAGGGAGACGCCCATGAGCGCGCTCACGCCCGACTGCGACCCCGACCTCGCGCACTGCGGCCAGCCCCGGTCCGGGCACGGCATGACCTCCACGCTCGTGCTCGTCGGCCTGGTCACCCTCGGCACCCTCGCCGTCACCGGCGGGTCGGTGCCCGGCGTCGTGGCGTTCGTGGCCGGCGGCGTCGGGGTGATGGCGGCGGTGGCGCTCGCCGCCCGCGTCGTCCGCCTGGGCCAGCGCGCCGTCGCCGCCGTGCACCTGCCCGCGGTGCACCGGTCGCGCCCCGTCGGCTGAGCCTCCTGCCCGGCCGCCTCCGCCCGACCGCCCCGCCTCCGCCCGACCGTCCCGCCTGGCGCCCGGCCGGGCCGGGCGGCAGGCTGCGCCCGTGACCGCACCCACCTACACCGAGGCAGCCGACGGCGTCCGCCTCGCCGAGCGCCGCTGGACCCCCGACGGCGAGGTCCGCGCCGTGCTGCAGGTCGTCCACGGCCTGTCCGAGCACGCCGGCCGCTACGCGCGGCTCGCCGCCGCGCTCACCGCCCGCGGCATCGCGGTCGGCGCGCTCGACCAGCGGGGCCACGGGCTCACCGCCGCCTCCACCGGCCCGGGCGGCTTCGGTCCCGGCGCGGGCAGCGACGCCGTCCTCGACGACGTCCGCGACCTCGGTGCCCGGCTGGCCGCCGACCACCCCGGCGTCCCGCGGTTCCTGCTCGGCCACTCGCTCGGCTCGGTCGTCGCGCTGGCCTCCGCCGAGCGCGACGGCGACGTCCTCGACGGGCTCGTGCTCTCCGGGCCGATCGGCGTCGCCCCTCATTTCGCCGCCGCCGCCGAGCAGCTCCGGGCCGCCGTCGCCGCCGGGGCGGGGGAGCAGCCGATGGACGCCCTGACCGCCTTCAACGCGCCGTTCGAGCCCGCCCGCACGCCCTACGACTGGCTGTCCCGCGACCCCGCCGAGGTGGACGCCTACCTGGCCGACCCGCTCTGCGGCGACGACGTCCCGCCCACGTACGCCTACGGCGCGGAGATGTTCGCGCTGGCCGCGCGCGTGGCGGGCGAGGAGGCCGTCGCCGGGCTGCCCGACGGGCTGCCGGTGCTGCTCCTGGCCGGGCAGCGCGACCCGGTGGGCGGGGAGGACGCCGCCCAGGTGGCCGCGCTCGCCGACCTGGTGCGCGGCCGCGGGCACGACGTGGACCTGCGCGTCTACCCCGACGCCCGCCACGAGGTGTTCAACGAGACCAACCGGGACGAGGTGACCGCCGACCTGCTCGCCTGGCTCGAGGCGCGCCTGTCCTGAGCGGGAGGAGCCGAATCACACCGGTGGAGTTCCCCGGCGGACCGTCGGCGTGTCCACCTAGTGTGGAGGTGTGCCCGACCCGTCCACCTACCGACCGGCGGTCGGCTCGATCCCGGAGAGCCCGGGGGTCTACAAGTTCCGCGACCCCAACGGGCGGGTCATCTACGTCGGCAAGGCCAAGAGCCTGCGGCAGCGGCTCAACAGCTACTTCGCCGACGTCGCCGGGCTGCACCCGCGCACCCGGCAGATGGTCACGACGGCGGCCGGCGTGGAGTGGACCGTCGTCGGCACCGAGGTCGAGGCCCTCCAGCTCGAGTACAACTGGATCAAGGAGTTCGACCCCCGCTTCAACGTCCGCTACCGCGACGACAAGAGCTACCCGTCGCTGGCCGTGACGCTGAACGAGGAGTACCCGCGGCTGCAGGTGATGCGCGGGCCGAAGAAGAAGGGCGTCCGCTACTTCGGCCCCTACGCCCACGCCTGGGCCATCCGCGAGACCCTCGACACGCTCACCCGCGTCTTCCCCGCCCGCACCTGCTCCAACGGCGTCTTCAAGCGCGCCGGGCAGATCGGCCGGCCCTGCCTGCTCGGCTACATCGGCAAGTGCGCCGCCCCCTGCGTGGGCCGGGTCAGCGCCGAGGAGCACCGCGCGATCGTCGACGACTTCTGCGACTTCATGGCCGGCCGCACCGACCTCATGGTCAAGCGCCTCGAGCGCGAGATGGCCGAGGCCGCCGAGGCGATGGAGTACGAGCGGGCCGCCCGGCTGCGCGACGACCTCGGCGCGCTCAGGCGGGCCCTGGAGAAGCAGGCCGTCGTCCTCGGCGACGGCACCGACGCCGACGTCGTCGCCTTCGCGCAGGACGAGCTCGAGGCCGCCGTCCAGGTCTTCCACGTCCGCGGCGGCCGGGTGCGCGGCCAGCGCGGCTGGATCATCGACAAGGTCGAGGAGGTCACCACCGGCGAGCTGGTGGAGCAGTTCCTCCTGCAGGTCTACGGCGGCGTCGACGAGCAGACGGGGGTCACCGAGGGCGGCGAGACGGTGCCCCGGGAGGTGCTCGTCCCCGAGCTGCCCGACGACGCCGACGTCTACGAGGAGCTGCTCACCGAGCTCCGCGGCTCGCGGGTCTCGCTGCGGGTGCCGCAGCGCGGCGACAAGCGCAGCCTGCTGGAGACCGTCGAGCGCAACGCCAAGGAGGCCTTCGCCCGGCACCGGGTGAAGCGCTCCAGCGACCTCACCGCCCGGTCCCTCGCGCTCTCGGAGCTGCAGGAGGCGCTCGAGCTGCCCGAGGCGCCCCTGCGCATCGAGTGCATCGACGTCAGCCACGTGCAGCAGACCAACGTCGTCGCCTCGATGGTGGTGTTCGAGGACGGGCTGGCGAAGAAGTCCGACTACCGGCGGTTCTCCGTCAAGCACGGCACCGACGACACCGCGGCCATGGCCGAGGTCGTCCGCCGCCGCTTCGCCCGGCACCTCGAGGAGGAGGCCGACCGCCGCGACGAGCAGGGCGTCGCCGCCGAGGAGGGCCGGCCCCGCCGGTTCGCCTACCCGCCCAACCTGCTCGTCGTCGACGGCGGCGCCCCGCAGGTGGCCGCCGCGGCCCGGTCGCTGGACGAGCTCGGCATCGTCGACGTCGCCGTGTGCGGGCTGGCCAAGCGCATGGAGGAGGTGTGGCTGCCCGGCGAGTCCGACCCGGTGATCCTGCCGCGCACCTCCGAGGCGCTGTACCTGCTGCAGCGGGTGCGCGACGAGGCCCACCGGTTCGCGATCACCTACCACCGGCAGAAGCGGTCCGTCAGCATGCTGGTCTCGCTGTTGGACGACGTCCCGGGTCTCGGGGAGACGCGGCGGAAGGCGCTGATGAAGCAGTTCGGGTCGCTCAAGCGGCTGCGCGCGGCCACGGTCGACGAGCTCGTGGCCGTGCCCGGCATCGGCCGGCGCACCGCCGAGGCGGTGCTGGCGGCGGTGGCCGAGCCCGCCGGGGACAAGGCCGCCGACGCCGGCGCCGACGACGCCGGCCCCGCGCCGGCCGACGTGGCGGCGGACGCCGCGCCGGCCGAGGTGGTCGTGGAGAGCACCACGGCGCCCGCCGGCCCGGCCGAGCGGGGCACGCCCGGCCCCGGGGCCGGCGCCACCGCCGAGGTCGGCCGGGTCGCCTCGTGAGCGAGCAGCAGCCGACCGGACCGGACGTCCCGGCGCCGACCGGCGAGACGGCCGCGCGCGAGGGCCAGGCCGGCCCGCAGGCCGACGTCCCCGCCGGCCTCGACGCCGCCAGCACCGAGACGCCGCCCGTCGAGGTCGTCGTCGTCACCGGCCTGTCCGGCGCCGGCAAGAACAGCGCCGGGCGGGTGCTGGAGGACCTCGGCTGGTACGTCGTCGACAACCTGCCGCCGGCGCTGCTGCTGCCGATGGTCGAGCTCGGTGCGCGCGGCGACGTCCGCCGGTTCGCCGCCGTCGTCGACGTCCGCAGCCGGGCCTTCTCCAGCGACCTGCTGGAGGCCATCCGGGTGCTCGCCGAGGCCGGACACCGGCCGCGCGTGGTGTACGTGCACGCCCGCGACGAGGTGCTCGTGCGGCGCTACGAGTCCAACCGGCGCGAGCACCCGCTGCAGGGCTCGGGCCGGATCCTCGACGGCATCACCGCCGAGCGGGCGCTGGTCGCGGGCATCGCCGGAGAGGCCGACCTGTGGGTCGACACCAGCGACCTCAACGTGCACCAGCTGCGGGCGACGCTGGAGAACGCCTTCGCCCGCGAGGGCCGCACCCCGCCGCTGACGGCGACCGTGCTGAGCTTCGGCTTCAAGTACGGCCTGCCGCTGGACGCCGACCTCGTCGTCGACGCCCGGTTCCTGCCCAACCCGCACTGGCTGCCCGAGCTGCGCCCGCACACCGGCCAGGACCCCGACGTGCGCGACTACGTGCTCGGCCAGTCCGACGCCGGGCCGTTCCTCGACCGCTACACCGAGGTGCTGCGGCTGCTCATCCCCGGTTACCGGCGCGAGGGCAAGCGCTACCTGACGCTGGCGGTCGGCTGCACGGGGGGCAAGCACCGCAGCGTCGCCATCGCCGAGGAGTTCGCCCGCCGGCTGGCCGCCGACGGCATCGACGCGGTCGCGCGCCACCGCGACCTGGGCCGCGAGTAGTGGCGGGCGACAGCACGGCGCCCGGGTCCGGCGGCCCGAGGGTCGTCGCCTTCGGCGGCGGCCACGGCCTCGCGGCGGCGCTCGCCGCCTGGCGCCGGATCACCCCCGAGCTGACGGCCGTGGTCACCGTCGCCGACGACGGCGGCTCGTCCGGCCGGATCCGCCGGGAGATGCCCGTGCTGCCGCCCGGCGACCTGCGCATGGCGCTCGCGGCGCTGGCCGACGACGACCGCGCCGAGATGGCCCGGCTGCTGCAGCACCGCCTCGGCGGCACCGGCGTGCTCGCCGGGCACCCCGTGGGCAACCTCGTGCTCACCGGGCTGGTCGAGCTCCACGGCGGCGACACCGTGCGCGCCCTCGACACCGTCTGCGAGCTGCTCGGCGCCCGCGGCCGGGTGCTGCCGATGGCCGACGTGCCGCTCGACCTCGTCGCCCGGGTGGAGACCGTCGACCCCGACGATCCCGCGCGCACCCGCACGATCCGCGGCCAGGTGGCGATCGCCGGCACGCCGGGCCGGGTGCGCGACATCCTCGTCTCCCCGTCCGACCCGCCGGTGCACCCCGACGTGCTCGCCGCCATCGCCGCGGCCGACGTCGTGTCGCTGGGCCCCGGCTCCTGGTACACCTCGGTGCTGCCGCACCTGCTCGTGCCGCGGCTGCGCGCCGCGCTGGCGGCCAGCAGCGCCCGGGTGGTGGTCGTGCTCAACCTGGAGCCGCAGCCGGGGGAGACCGACGGCTTCTCGCCGGAGGAGCACCTGCGCGTGCTGCAGGCGCATCTCGGCGGAGTGGCGCTGCACACCGTGATCGCGGATGTTGACTCAGTGGTTGACCGCTGTGGTCTCCTGTCTGCGGCGCGCGCGTGCGGCGCCGAGCTCGTGCTGGCCCCGGTCGCCGAGCACGGTGGCGCACCCCGCCACGACCCCGCGCGGCTGGCGGCAGCGCTGGCCCCGGTGGTCGTCGCGGGGGACGGGGTAGGGGTCCCGGCCGGTGCGCCGGGACCGGATGGACCCGGACCGTTCGAGGGGGAGAGGTGACGCCGAGCATGGCGCCGCAGCAGAGGGGGTGGTCGTCGTGGCGATGACGGCCATGGTCAAGGACGAGCTGTCGCGGGTGGAGTGCACACGCACCTCCGAGCGCAAGGCCGAGGTCACGGCGCTGCTGCGCTTCTCCGGGGGGCTGCACATCGTGGGCGGCCGGGTGGTGATCGAGGCGGAGCTGGACACCGGCTCGGTCGCCCGCCGGCTGCGCCGCGACATCAGCGAGGTGTACGGCTACACCAGCGGGGTCAGCGTGCTCGCCGGCGGCAACATCCGCCGCGGGGTGCGGTACCTGGTCCGCATCGCCAAGCACGGCGAGGGCCTGGCCCGCCAGACCGGGCTGGTCGACCAGCGCGGCCGGCCGGTGCGCGGCCTGCCGCCGTCGGTGGTGTCGGGCAGCATCAACGACGCCGAGGCCGCCTGGCGCGGCGCGTTCCTGGCGCACGGCTCGCTCACCGAGCCGGGCCGCTCGTCCTCGCTCGAGGTCACCTGCCCGGGCCCGGAGGCCGCGATGGCGCTGGTCGGCGCCGCCCGCCGGCTCGGCATCGCCGCCAAGGCCCGCGAGGTGCGCGGGGCCGACCGCGTGGTCGTCCGCGACGGCGACGCGATCAGCGCGCTGCTCACCCGCATGGGCGCCCACGACGCGGTGCTGGCCTGGGAGGAGCGGCGGATGCGGCGCGAGGTCCGCGCCACCGCCAACCGGCTGGCCAACTTCGACGACGCCAACCTGCGCCGCTCGGCGCGGGCGGCGGTCGCGGCCAGCGCGCGGGTCGAGCGGGCGATGGAGATCCTCGCCGGCGACGCCCCCGAGCACCTGCTGGTCGCCGGCCGGCTGAGGCTCGAGCACGGCCAGGCCTCGCTGGAGGAGCTCGGCCAGCGGGCCGACCCGCCGATGACCAAGGACGCCGTTGCCGGGCGCATAAGGCGTCTCCTGGCGATGGCCGACAAGCGGGCCAAGGACCTCGGCATCCCCGACACGGAGTCGGTCGTCACCGACGACATGCTCGCCCAGTAACGCGAGCCCGCACGTCCCGACGGGGCGCCCTCCGCTGCGGCGGGGGGCGCCCCGTCGTCACTCCTGGGGGTGAGGCCCCGCCCGCCCCGCTGCAGGCCACGCCCGCTGCCGCCGATGCGCGGGTGAGAGGCCGCCGTCCCCGGCGTGCCCGGTACGGGAGCGGAGGCGGCATGACCGCGGGGAGCTGGGCCGTCGTCTTCGGCTGCGCCACGCTGGTCGCCGTCGGCACCGCGGTGCTGGCCTGGCGCCGGCGGCGGCGCACCCCCGCGGCCACCGCGCTCGCGGCCACCATGACCGGCGTCGCCGCCTGGTCCGCCGCCGACGCGCTGGTCTACACGCTCGGCACCGAGACCGCGCACCGCCTCTACCCGCCGGTCCTGCTCGCCTCCGTCGGGCTGGTCGTCGTCGGCACCTGGGTGCTGGCCCGAACCGTCGCCGACCCGTCCTGGCGCCCGGCCCGCCGGACGGCGCTGCTGCTCGCGGTCGAGCCGCTGGTCCTCGTCGTGGCCGCCGCGCTGCCGGCCACCCGGGACCTGGTGATGGCCGACCTGAGCGCGGCCGACGGCGCCCGGGAGTCCCGGGTGACCTTCGGGCCGCTGTTCCTGGCCCACACCGCCTACTCCTACGTCCTCGTCGCCGTCGCCTACACGCACCTGGTCCGCTGCTTCCGCCGCGTCACCGGGGTCCTGCGGCGGCAGGTCGCCGTCCTGCTCGGTTCGGCGGTGCTCTCCACCGTGGGCAACGTGGTGTCGGTCGGCTCGCAGCTCGACGGGGCCGGCAGCGACCTCACCCCGCTGTTCTTCCTGCTCACCGGGCTGGTCGACTGCTGGGCCATCTTCCGCGGCGGCCTGCTGCGCCTGGTGCCCGTCGCCCGTGACCAGGTCGTCGACACCGTCCCCGACGCCGTGCTCGTGGTCGACCCCGCCGGCCTGCTCATCGACGTCAACCCGGCCGCCGACCGGATGCTGCACGAGCTGCGGCCCGAGCTCGAGGGCGAGCTGGTCGGCCGGCCCCTCCACGACGTCGCCGGCCCGCGGGCGGTCGGGGTGCTGCTCAGCACCGAGCGCCGCGACGGCCACCGCGTCGCCGAGGTCCGGCCGGGCGTGTGGCTCGACGTCCGCGACTCCGCCGTCAGCGACCCGCGGGGGCGGCCGCTCGGCCGCATCCTCGTCGTCCGCGACGTCAGCGAGCAGCAGGAGCGCCAGGCCGCCGTCGAGCGGCTCAACCGGCAGCTCGCCGAGCAGGTGGAGGTCATCGAGCGGCTGCGCGCCGAGCTCGCCGAGGAGGCCGTCCGCGATCCGCTCACCGGCCTGCACAACCGCCGCCACCTCGACCGTGCGCTCGGCGCGGGCCTCGCCGCCCGTCCGCGCACCGGCGAGCTGTCGGTCCTGGTCGTCGACGTCGACCACTTCAAGCGGGTCAACGACCGCCTCGGCCACGCCGCGGGCGACGCCGTGCTCACCGCCGTCGCCGGCACGCTCGCCGGCGCCGTCCGCGAGGGCGACACCGCCGCCCGGCTCGGCGGCGAGGAGTTCGTGCTCGTGCTGCCCGGCGCCGGCCGGGAGCAGGCGCTGGCCCGCGCCGAGCGGATCCGCCGCACCGTGGCCGCCACCCCGCACGACGTCGACGGCGGGCCGGTCACGGTCACCGTCAGCATCGGCGTCGCCGTCTGCCCCGCCGACGGCGCGAGCGCGGCCACCCTGCTCGAGGCCGCCGACCGCGCGCTCTACACGGCCAAGGCCACCGGCCGCGACCGCGTCGTCGCCGCCGGCCCGGCCGCCTTCGTCCCCGCGCCGGCCGGCCCGCGGGACGACGGGGCGCAGCTCGTTCCCGGAGGCTGAGACTCGTCCGGACACCCGCGTGCCGCGGCCGATAGGGTCGTCGCCGACGGAGCCGCGCGCCGCGCGGCCGACGCACGCGACGGTGCCGGACGGCACCGCGGATCCGTGGAGGTCAGCAGTGACGGTACGGGTGGGGATCAACGGGTTCGGCCGGATCGGCCGCAACTTCTGGCGGGCGGCCGCGGCCAGCGGCAAGGACATCGAGATCGTGGCGGTCAACGACCTGACCAGCAACGAGGTCCTCGCCCACCTCCTCAAGTACGACAGCATCCTGGGCGTCCTCGGCGAGGACGTCGCCGCCGACGGCGAGGGCATCAAGATCGGTGGCAGCACCATGAAGGTGCTGTCCGAGCGCGACCCGGCCAACCTGCCGTGGGGCGACCTGGGCGTCGACGTCGTCGTCGAGTCCACCGGCTTCTTCACCAAGGCCGACGACGCCCGCAAGCACGTCGACGCGGGCGGGGCCAAGAAGGTCGTCATCTCGGCGCCGGCCACCGGCGACGACCTGACCATCGTCATGGGCGTCAACCACGAGAAGTACGACGGCAGCCAGACGATCATCAGCAACGCGTCCTGCACCACGAACTGCCTCGCGCCGCTCGCGAAGGTGCTCAACGACAGCTTCGGCATCGAGCGCGGCCTGATGACCACGATCCACGCCTACACCGCCGACCAGAACCTGCAGGACGGCCCGCACAAGGACCTGCGCCGCGCCCGCGCCGCCGCCCTCAACATGGTGCCCACCAGCACCGGCGCGGCGAAGGCCATCGGCCTGGTGCTGCCGGAGCTCAAGGGCAAGCTCGACGGCTACGCCGTCCGCGTCCCGGTGCCCACCGGCTCGGCCACCGACCTCACCGTGCAGCTGTCCCGCGAGGTGCCGGCCGACGAGATCGACGCCGCCTACCGGGAGGCCGCCGCGGGCCCGCTCGCCGGCATCCTCAAGTACACCGACGCGCCGATCGTCTCCTCCGACATCGTCACCGACCCGGCCAGCTGCATCTACGACAGCCAGCTGACCAAGGTCTTCGGCCCGATGGCCAAGGTGCTCGGCTGGTACGACAACGAGTGGGGCTACTCCAACCGCCTGGTCGACTCCGTCGAGCTCGTGGGCCGCTCCCTCTGATGGCACGCTCCCTCGACGACCTGCTCGCCGAGGGGATCTCGGGTCGGCGCGTGCTCGTGCGCGCCGACCTGAACGTGCCCCTCGACAAGCAGACCCGGGCGATCACCGACGACGGGCGCATCCGGGCCAGCCTGCCGACGCTGCAGGCGCTGCGCGAGGCCGGCGCCCGCGTCGTCGTCGCGGCGCACCTCGGCCGGCCCAAGGGCGCGCCCGACCCGCAGTACTCGCTGGCCCCGGTCGCCGCGCGGCTCGGCGAGCTGCTCGGCACCGAGGTCCCGCTGGCCGCCGACGTCGCCGGCGACGACGCCGTCGCGCGGGCCGGTGCCCTCGGCGACGGCGACGTCCTCCTGCTGGAGAACGTGCGCTTCGAGGCCGCCGAGACGAGCAAGGACGACGCCGAGCGCGGCGCGCTGGCCGACCGGCTCGCCGCGCTGGCCGACGTCTACGTCGACGACGCGTTCGGCGCGGTGCACCGGAAGCACGCGTCGGTGTACGACGTCGCGCTGCGGCTGCCGCACGTGGCCGGCCGGCTGGTAGCCGCCGAGCTCGAGGTGCTCACCCGGCTGACCACCGACCCCGAGCGGCCCTACGTGGTCGTGCTCGGCGGCTCCAAGGTCAGCGACAAGCTCGCGGTCATCGAGGCGCTGCTGCCGAAGGTCGACCGGCTGCTCGTCGGCGGCGGGATGTGCTTCACCTTCCTCGCCGCGCAGGGCCACGGCGTCGGCACCTCGCTGCTGGAGGCCGACCAGGTCGACACCTGCCGCCGGCTGCTCGCCGAGGCGGGCGAGCGCATCGTGCTGCCCGTCGACGTCGTCGCGGCCAGCGCGTTCAGCGCCGACGCCGAGACCTCCGTCGTCGAGGTGGACGCCATCCCCGACGACCGGATGGGCCTCGACGTCGGCCCGCGCACCGTCGAGGCGTTCGGCCGCGAGCTCGCCGACGCGCGCACGGTGTTCTGGAACGGCCCGATGGGCGTGTTCGAGCTGGCGCCCTTCCAGGCCGGCACCCGCGGCGTCGCCGAGGCCGTGGCCGCCGTCGACGGGCTGTCGGTGGTCGGCGGCGGGGACTCCGCGGCCGCCGTCCGGCAGCTCGGCCTCGACGAGTCCGCCTACGGGCACATCAGCACCGGCGGCGGCGCGTCCCTGGAGTACCTCGAGGGCCGGGAGCTCCCGGGCCTCACGGTGCTCGCGGACCGGGGCGAGGGCTGATGGCGCGACGGCAGCAGCCGGCCCCGCGCCGGGAGGGCCGCCGCCCGCTCATCGCGGGCAACTGGAAGATGCACATGACGCACCTGGAGGCCATCGGCCTGGTGCAGAAGCTCGTCTTCAGCCTCACCGAGCAGGAGCTCGACGCCGCCGAGGTCGTCGTGCTCCCGCCGTTCACCGCGCTGCGCAGCGTGCAGACGCTGGTCAACGGCGACCAGCTCGCGGTCGGCTACGGCGCGCAGGACCTCTCGGCGAACGACTCCGGCGCCTACACCGGCGAGGTCAGCGGCGCGATGCTCGCCGCGCTGGCCTGCGGCTTCGTCGTCGTCGGGCACTCCGAGCGGCGCGCGCTGCACGGCGAGGACGACGCCACGGTGGCCGCCAAGGTGCGGGCCGCGCTGCGGCACGGCCTCACGCCGATCCTGTGCGTGGGGGAGGGCCTGGACGTCCGCCGCGCCGGCCGGCACGTCCCGCACACCACCGCCCAGCTCGACGCCGCCCTCGAGGGGCTGGACGCCGGGCAGGTGGAGCAGGTCGTCGTCGCCTACGAGCCCGTGTGGGCCATCGGGACCGGCGAGGTCGCCACCCCCGACGACGCCCAGGAGGTGTGCGCCGCACTCCGGTCGCGCCTCGACGGGCGTTTCGGAGCGGCCACGGCCGCCGTCGTCCGTATCCTCTACGGCGGGTCGGTGAAGGCCGCCAACACGGCCGGGATCCTGGCCGGGCCGGACGTCGACGGTGCACTCGTCGGAGGCGCGAGCCTCGACGCCGACGAGTTCGCGCGGATCTGTCGGACCGCCGCCGGGAGCAGCTGAGCAGCAGCCCCGGCGGCCGAGCGGGGGTGGGGTGGGTGGGCAGCACGCCGCAGCGACCGCCCCGGTCCTCCCGGCTGCCGGGGTGGCTCACCGGCACCGCCGGCCGCGTCCTCGGCCTGGCGCTGGTCGTCCTCCTCGTGGTCGCCGTCGCGGTGAGCTGCAGCGGCGGCGGGGACGGCGACGCCGGCGTCCCCGTCCTCGGTGACGGGCCCGACGCCGGCGTGCAGGACGTGCGCTCGCCGTCGGAGGAGACCGGCGGCACCCTGCGCGTGGTCGCGGGGGAGATCGACAGCCTCGACCCGCAGCGCTCCTACCGGCCGGGCGTGTGGAACCTCATGCGGCTCTACGCCCGCACGCTGGTCACCTACTCCTCCGAGCCCGGCGCCACCGCCGACCTCGCTCCCGACCTCGCCACCGACCTCGGCAGCACCCCCGACGGTGGCCTGACCTGGACGTTCACCCTCCGGCAGGGCGCGCGGTTCGAGAACGGCCGGGCGATCACCTCCCGCGACGTCAAGTACGGCATCGAGCGGTCCTTCGCCTCCGACGTCATCGTCGGCGGGCCCACCTACACCGTCGAGCTGCTCGACGACCCGGCCAACCCCTATGCGGGGCCCTACCAGGACGAGGACCCGGCGAAGCTCTCGCTGGCCGCGATCGAGACCCCCGACGACGCGACGATCGTCTTCCGGCTGCGCACCGCCCGCCCCGACTTCCCCTACGTCCTGGCGCTGCCCTCGAGCAGCCCGGTGCCGATCGAGAACGACACGGGCGCGGCCTACGGCGCCGACCCGGTCTCCTCCGGCCCGTACGCGGTCACCACCGTCGACGCCGAGACCGGCATCGTGCTCGACCGCAACCCGCAGTGGGACCCGGCCACCGACGGGGTGCGCACCGCGCTGCCCGACCGCGTCGTGGTCCGCACCGGGCTGTCGAGCCTGGAGCGCGACCAGGCCCTGCTCGCCGGCTCCGCCGACCTGGACATCTCCGGCTCGGGCGTCCACCTCGCCACCGGCGCGCGGCTCGCCGAGGGGGCCGGGGGAGAGGTGCCGCTGACCGACCGGGTCGACGACGTCCCCAGCGGCGCCGTCCGGCTGCTGGCGCTGCCCACCGACGTCGCCCCGATGACCGACCCGAACTGCCGCGCCGCCGTGGCCGCCGCGATCGACCGCACCGCCGTGCAGGAGGTCGCCGGCGGCCCGGAGCGCGCGGTGCGCACCTCGAGGCTGTGGCCGGCCGCGCTGCCCGCCGGCCCCGAGGAGGAGGACCCGGGCGCCGACGTCGCCGCGGCGCGCGATGCCCTGGCCGCCTGCGGGCAACCCGACGGCTTCCGCACCGTGCTCGCGGTGCCCGACGCGGAGGCCAGCGTGGCGGTGGCCGAGACCGTCGCGACCCAGCTCGCCGAGGTCGGCATCACCGCCGAGGTGCGCCCGCTGCCGGCGGCCAGCTTCTACGCCACCGACGTCGGCAGCCCCGACAACGTGGCGCGCAACGGCTACGGCATCGTGCTGGCCACCTGGACCGCCGACTTCCCGACGCCGGGCTCGTTCCTCGTGCCGCTGGTCGACGGCCGCTCGGTGAGCCTGGTCGGCAACACCAACTACGCGCGGCTCACCGACCCGGCCCTGTCGGCCGCCGTGGACGCCGCCCGCGCCGCGTCCGACCCGGCGGCCGACCCCGCGGCCGCCGCCACCGCCTGGCGCGACGTCGCCACGGCCGCCCGGGCCACCGGCGCCTACGTGCCGCTCGTGGAGTCCCGCGTGCAGCTGCTGGCGGGCCAGCGGCTGCGCAACGCCGTCGTCATGCGCCCCTACGTCGGCTACGACCTGGCCACCGCGGGCGTGCGCTGACCGGAGGCCGGGAGGCCACCGGTTACGCTGGTGCCATGGTCGAGCTCGTCCTCAACGTGCTGCTGGTCCTCACCAGCGTGCTGCTCGTGGTGCTGATCCTGCTGCACCGGGGCAAGGGCGGCGGCCTATCCTCGATGTTCGGCGGCGCCGTCTCCTCCCAGCTGGCCGGCTCCTCGGTGGTCGAGAAGAACCTCAACCGCCTGACGGTCTTCACCGGCGTCATCTGGGTGGTCTGCATCGTGACCCTGGGGATCCTGCTCAAGGTCTGAGGCCGCGAGGCCCCACCTCCGCCGCGAAATCGTGATCGAGGGAACACCCCCGAGGCCATAGACTGCCCGGGCGGTGCGTCCCGCACCGCGTGCAGCACGGTCCTGAGGGGGGCGCTCGTGGCTGGTGGGAACGCGATCCGGGGTACGCGGGTCGGTGCGGGTCCGATGGGAGAGGCCGAGCGCGGCGAGGCAGCGCCGCGACTGCGGATCGGCTACTGGTGCAGCCAGGGCCACGAGACGCGGGTGGCCTTCGCCGCCGACGCCGAGGTGCCCGAGCTGTGGGACTGCCCGCGCTGCGGCCTCCCCGCCGGCCAGGACTCGGCGGCGCCGCCCCCGGCGCCGCGCACCGAGCCCTACAAGACCCACCTCGCCTACGTGCGCGAGCGGCGCAGCGACGCCGACGGCGACGCCCTCCTCGAGGAGGCCCTCGCCAAGCTCCGGGCCCGCCGCGGCGCCTGAGCCCCGGCCCGGCGCCGCCCGCGGGCGGCGCCGGGCGCCCGTTCCTACTCCCCGGCTCCGGGGAGCTGCCCGGCCGCGCCGGCGTCGAGCAGCCAGCGCGTGGCCTGCCGCCCGCGGACGCCCGCGGCCGGGACCTCGCTGCGGTCGGCGCCGCCCAGGGCCCGCGCCACCGCCTCCGCCTTGCCCTCCCCGGACACCAGCAGCCAGACCTCCTCGGCGGCGCTGATCGCGGAGAAGCCCAGGCTCACCCGGGTCGGCGGCGGCTTCGGGCAGTCGCGCACCGCCACCACCGGCCGCTCGTCGGCGACGGCGGGGGAGCCGGGGAAGATCGACGCCACGTGGCCCTCGGGGCCCATCCCCAGCAGCAGCACGTCGAACCGGGGCAGCGGGCCGTCGGCGCCGGCGTCGCGGGCGGCGTCGGCCAGCGTCCCGGCGTACCACTCGGCCGCCTCCTCGGGCTCGGTGAAGCCGGCGTCGGAGGCGGGCATCGCGTGCACCCGTCCGGCCGGCACGCCGACCCGGTCGAGCAGCGCCCCGCGGGCGCCCTTCTCGTTCCGCTCGTCGTCGTCGGCGGGGACGAAGCGCTCGTCGCCCCACCAGACGTCGACGGCGGTCCAGTCCACGTCCTGACCGGGCGCGGGCTCCTGCGCCAGCTCCGCCACGTGCCGCAGCACCGCGGTGCCCACGCCGCCGCCGGTGAGCACCACCGACGCCGTCCCGTGCACCGCCTGGGCGGCGGCCAGCCGCGCCACCAGCGCCGAGGCCGCGGCCCGCGCCAGCATCTCGGCGTCCGGTTCGACCACGACGTCGGGCACCGGGCCCTCGGTGGTCTCCGCCAGCCGCTCGACGATCCGGTCGCCGGGGGTGAGGGTCACCGGACCGCCCCGGACTCGGACTCCTCGGGCTGCTCCGGCCGGCTCTCGGGCGCCGTCGGGTCGGGGGTGTCGTGCTCGCCGTGCTCGGCCACCTCGTCGGCGCCCTCGGAGTCGGCCGGGACGGTCGGCGCCTCGCCGTGCGGGCTGCCGTCGCCGACCTGCGCGGCCGGGGCCGCGGCGCCGTGCGGCTCCGCCGGGTCGACCCAGACGTGCGAGCGCACCGACGCGCGGCCGGCCAGCCCGCCGACGCCGGTGGTGACCTCCAGCGCCTCGGCGTAGGGCTCGTCGGGGTCCAGGCGCCGCAGCTCCTCGCCGAGCAGGTCGCCCAGCGAGCGGTCGGGCAGCGCCATCGTGGCGTCGGAGCGGTAGGGCTGGCTGATCACCGCGCCGCCGCGGCGGTCGGCGTGCACCCGCACCTCCTCGTCCTGGTCGAGCTGCAGCACCACCGAGTCGATGCCGCTCGGGCCCGAGTGACGGGCGGACGGGACGACCTCCAGCCGGGCGCCCGCCCGCGACTCGACCCAGCCGGCCAGCAGCTGGGCGGTGGCCGCGCCCGGATCGCCCTCGATCCGGCCGCCGAGCACCCGGATGGCGTCGCCGCGGCGGCCGTGGACGGAGTCCAGCGCCGAGGTGAGCGTGGCGCGCCAGCCGGTGGCGCGCGTCCAGGCCAGGTCGGTGTCACCCGGGGCGTAGTCCTGCGCCCGGGTGCGCAGCGCGGCGAGCTGGTCGGCCGCCGAGGCGCTGTCGGTGATCCGCCGGTCGGCGATCACGGCGAGCGCGTCGGTGGTCAGCCGCGACGGCGGGTCGCTGTGCCACCAGGTGACCACCGGGGCGTCGGCGGCCAGCAGCGGCAGCACGACCGACTCCGCGTGCAGCGCGAGCCGGCCGTACATGCGCATGACCACGGCCTCGCCGGGGCCCAGGCGCCCGCCGATCGTCACCTCGGCGTCCAGGCGGGGGACCGGCGCGTCGATCTGCCGGCGCACCACGACCAGGATCCGGCAGGGGTGCTGCTCGGACGCCCCGGCCGCGGCCTCCTCGGCCTCGGCGACCCGGGCCTCGTCGGCGACGACGACCAGGGTCAGCGCGACGCCCGAGAGCACCGCGCCGCCGGTCCGCCGCTGGGCGGCCAGCTCCTTCACCACGGCCGAGCCGGTGGTGTCCCACAGGGTCGTCACGGGGTTCCCTCCTGTCGGGTGCCGCTCACGGACGCCGCCACCGGCGGCCCTCGGCGGCGAGCATGTCGTCGGCCGCGCGCGGCCCCCACTCGCCGGCCCGGTAGGGCTCCGGCGTGGTCCCGGCCCAGAACTCCTCGAGCGGGTCGATGACCGCCCAGGAGGCCTCGACCTCGGCGTTGCGCGGGAACAGCGTCGCGTCGCCCAGCAGCACGTCGAGCAGCAGCCGCTCGTAGGCCTCGGGGCTGGTCTCGGTGAACTGCTCGCCGTAGAGGAAGTCCATGGACACGTCCCGGACCTCCATCACGCTGCCGGGCACCTTCGAGCCGAACTTGAGGGTCACGCCCTCGTCGGGCTGCACGCGCACGACGAGCTGGTTGTTGCCCAGCTCCTCGGTGTCGGTGTCGGCGAAGGGCAGGTGCGGGGCCCGCTTGAACACCAGCGCGATCTCGGTGACCCGGCGCGGCAGCCGCTTGCCGGTGCGCAGGTAGAACGGGACGCCGGCCCAGCGGCGGGTCTCCACGCCGAGGCGGACGGCGGCGTAGGTCTCGGTGAGCGACTCGCCGTCGACCCCCTCCTCCTGCCGGTAGCCCTTGGCCCGCTGCCCGGCCAGCCAGCCCTGCTCGTACTGGCCGCGCACGGCGAAGCGGCGCATGTCCTCGGGCAGCGACACCGCGCGCAGCACCTTGAGCTTCTCGGTGCGGATCTCGTCTGCGGAGAACTCGACCGGCTCCTCCATGGCGGTGAGCGCCAGGAGCTGGAGCAGGTGGTTCTGCAGCACGTCGCGGGCGGCGCCGGTCTTCTCGTAGAAGCCCGCGCGGCCGCCGATGCCGACGTCCTCGGCCATGGTGATCTGCACCGAGTCGACGTGGTGGCCGTTCCAGACCGGCTCGAACAGCTCGTTGGCGAACCGCAGCGCCATCAGGTTCTGGACGGTCTCCTTGCCCAGGTAGTGGTCGATGCGGAAGACGTCCTCGGCGCTGAACACCGAGTCGACCAGCTCGTTGAGCTCGCGGCTGGAGGCCAGGTCGGTGCCGAACGGCTTCTCGACGACGACGCGGCGCCACCGGTCCGGCGTGCTCTCGGCCATGCCGGTGCGCTCCATCTGCTTGAGCACGACCGGGAACATCGACGGCGGGATGGAGAGGTAGAACGCGGCGTTGCCGCCGATGCCGTGGCTGCTCTCGAGGTCGCCGAGCGCGGCGGCGAGCTCGTCGAAGGCGTTGTCGTCGTCGAAGGAGCCCTGCACGAAGCGGACGCTGCCCGCCAGGCGCTCCCACACCTCCTCCCGCCACGGGGTGCGGGCGGCGTTGCGGGCGGCGTCGCGGGCGAGCTCGGCGAAGTCCTGGTCGCCCCAGTCCCGGCGGGCGAAGCCGAGCAGGGCGAAGTTGGTGGGGAGCAGGCCGCGGTTGGCCAGGTCGTACACCGCGGGGAGCAGCTTCTTGCGGGCCAGGTCGCCGGTGATGCCGAAGACGACGAGCGCGCAGGGCTCCGGGACGCGGGGCAGCCGCCGGTCCCGCGGGTCGCGCAGCGGGTTGGGGATCATGTGCCCTCCTGTGGGGGACGCAGCCGCCCGGCCGGCACCGCTGTGCCGGCCGGGCGGACTGTCAGCCGAGCGCGTCGAAGGAGTCTGCGTCGAGGGGGTGCTGGGACAGCAGCGTCACGCCTTGTCCTCGAGCTCGCTCTTCACCGAGGCGGTGAGCTCGTCCCAGGAGTCGACGAACTTCTGCACGCCCTCCTCCTCGAGGACGCGGAAGACGTCGTCGAGGTCCACGCCGGCGTCCGCGACGGACTTCATGACCGCGGCCGCGTCGTCGTAGGTCTGCTGCACCGGGGTGCCCGCGGCGCCGTGGTCGGCGTAGGCCTGCAGCGTCTTCTCCGGCATCGTGTTGACGGTGCCGGGGGCGATGAGCTCGCTGACGTAGAGGGTGTCCGGGAGGGACGGGTCCTTGACGCCGGTCGAGGCCCACAGCGGCCGCTGCGGGCGGGCGCCCTTGGCCTCCAGGGCCTTCCAGCGGTCGGAGGAGAAGACCTCCTCGTAGGCCTGGTAGGCCAGCTGGGCGTTGGCGAGCGCCGCCTTGCCCTTGAGCTGGTCGGCGCCGGCCTTCTCCAGCCGCTTGTCGATCTCGGTGTCCACGCGGGAGACGAAGAACGACGCGACCGAGGCGATCTGGGTCAGGTCGGCGTCGGCGTCGTCGGCCAGCCGCTGCTCCAGGCCGGAGAGGTAGGCGTCCATGACGGCGCGGTACCGCTCGAGGCTGAAGATGAGGGTGACGTTGACGCTGATGCCCCGGGCGATCGACGTCGTGATGGCCGCCAGGCCCGCCTCGGTGGCCGGGATCTTGATGAACAGGTTCGGCCGGTCGACGAGCCACCACAGGTGGGCCGCCTCCGCGGCCGTCGCGTCGGTGTCGTGGGCCAGGCCCGGCGCCACCTCCAGCGACACGCGGCCGTCGCCGGGCTGCCGCTGGGCGACCGGGGCGAGCAGGTCGCAGGCGTCGCGGACGTCGGCGGCGGTGATGGTCCGCAGCGCCTCCTCGACGCTGACCTTGCGCACGGCGAGGGCGTGCACCTGGTCGTCGTAGGAGTCCGACCCGCTGATCGCCGCGGCGAAGATCGTCGGGTTGGTGGTGACGCCGACGACGGAGCGCTCGTCGACCAGCGACTGCAGGTTGCCGCTGCGGATGCGGTCGCGCGAGAGGTCGTCGAGCCAGACGGCGACGCCCGCCTGCGACAGCTGCGCCAGGTTCTCGTTCTGTGCCATGTCAGTGCCTTCCGTTGGAACCGGGCCGGGGCCTCAGCGGTCGCCGGTGGGGTGGGGGAGCCCGCCGGTGGCTGCAACCGGGCCGGCGGGGACGGCGTTCCCGGAACGGGCGGCCTCCATGCTCTCCCGGGCGGCGGCGACGACGGCCTCGTCGGTCAGGCCGAACTCCTCGTAGAGCACCGAGTACGCCGCGCTGGCGCCGTAGTGGGTCAGGCCCACGATGCGGCCGGCGTCACCGACGAACTCGCGCCAGCCCAGCGGCACGCCGGCCTCGACGCTGACGCGGGCGCGGACCGAGGGCGGGAGCACCTCGTCCTTGTACGCCTGGTCCTGGTCGGCGAACCACTCGACGCACGGCACGCTGACCACGCGGGTCGGGACGCCGTCGGCCTCCAGCCGCTCCCGGGCGGCGACGGCGATCTGCACCTCCGAGCCGGTGCCCAGCAGGATCACCTCGGGCTGCCCGTTCGAGGCGTCGGCCAGCACGTAGGCGCCGCGCGCGGTGCCCTCCGCGGAGGCGAACTCGCCCCGGTCGAACACCGGCAGGTTCTGCCGCGACAGCAGGATGCCGGCGGGCCGGTCGTTGTTCTCGAGGATCGTGCGCCAGGCGACCGAGACCTCGTTGGCGTCGGCCGGGCGGACGACGTCGAGGCCCGGGATCGCGCGCAGCGCGGCGAAGTGCTCGATCGGCTGGTGGGTCGGGCCGTCCTCGCCCAGGCCGATCGAGTCGTGCGTCCACACGTAGGTGACCGGCAGCTGCATGAGCGCGGCCAGGCGGACGGCGCCGCGCATGTAGTCGCTGAAGGTGAGGAACGTGCCGCCGTAGACGCGGGTGCCGCCGTGCAGCGCGATGCCGTTCATGATCGCGCCCATCGCGTGCTCGCGGACGCCGAAGTGCAGGGTGCGCCCGTAGGGGCCGCCGCTCCACATCTTGGTCTGGCGGTCGGCGGGCAGGAACGACGGCTCGCCCTCGACGGCGGTGTTGTTGCTCTCCGCGAGGTCGGCCGAGCCGCCCCACAGCTCCGGCAGCGCCGGGTAGAGCGCGGCGAGCACCTTGCCCGAGGCCTTGCGGGTGGCCACGCCCTTGGGGTCGGCGTCGAAGGTGGGCAGCACGTCGGCCCAGCCCTCGGGCAGCCGGCGCTCGCGCATGCGGGCCAGCAGGTCGGCGCCCTCCGGGTTGGCCTGCGCCCAGGCGTCGAAGCGCTGCTGCCACTCGGCGTGCGCCTGCCGGCCCTTCTCGACGACGGAGCGGGCGTGGGCGAGGACGTCGTCGTCGACCTGGAAGGTGCGCTCGGGGTCGAAGCCGAGGACCTCCTTGGTGGCGCGCACCTCGTCGTCGCCGAGCGCCGAGCCGTGGGAGGCGCCGGTGTTCTGCTTGTTCGGGGCGGGCCAGGCGATGATCGTCCGCAGCACGATGATCGACGGGCGCGAGGTCTCGGCCTTGGCCGCGGCGAACGCGGCGTCGATCGCGGCCAGGTCCTCGCCGTCGTCGACGCGCTGGACGTGCCAGCCGTAGGCCTCGTAGCGCTTGCCGACGTCCTCGGTGAAGGCGACGGTCGTGTCGTCCTCGATGGAGATCCGGTTGTCGTCGTAGACGAGGACCAGGTTGCCGAGCTGCTGGGTGCCGGCCAGCGACGAGGCCTCGCCGCTGACGCCCTCCTCCAGGTCGCCGTCGGAGGCGAAGGCCCAGATGGTGTGGTCGAACAGGCTCTCCCCCTCGGGGGCGTCGGGGTCGAGCAGGCCGCGCTCGCGGCGGGCGGCCATGGCCATGCCGACGGCGTTGCCCACGCCCTGGCCGAGCGGGCCGGTGGTGGTCTCGACGCCGGGGGTGTGGTTGACCTCCGGGTGGCCCGGGGTCTTCGAGCCCCAGGTGCGCAGCGCCTGCAGGTCCTCGACCTCCAGGCCGTAGCCGGACAGGAACAGCTGCACGTAGAGCGTCAGGCTGGAGTGGCCCATCGAGAGCACGAAGCGGTCGCGGGCGACCCAGTTCGGGTCGGTCGGGTCGTGCTGCAGCCACTTGTGGAAGAGCAGGTAGGCGGTGGGCGCCATGCTCATCGCGGTGCCGGGGTGGCCGTTGCCGACCTTCTGCACCGCGTCCATCGCGAGGACGCGCGCGGTGTCGATCGCCCGGCGGTCGAGGTCGCCGAGGTCCTCCGGCAGCGTGGGGTGCGGCTGGCGCGGGTCGCCGGTGGGCGAGTCGGTGGCGGCCTCGGCCGGGGCCTCGGACTCCGTGCTCCTGGTGTCGCTGCTCATGTCGGGCGCTGTCTCCTCGAGGATCGGCCGTTGCGGGGCCGTCCGGGGACCGGTGTCCCGTGCTCCCGGGCGGGCGACGCGGGCGCGGTGGTCGGCTGGGCCCGGGTGTCCCCGGGGCGGCGATGGCCCGAGACCCTCCGTCGTCGGCGACGGCCCTACCCGCTGTCCGCGCGGCGTCAACGTGATCAGACCCTAGTCATCCCGCCCGGTCCAGGGCGTGCCCGAGGGCTACAGTGGGTCCGTTCATCCACGGTTCGAAGGGACCCCCGTGCTGTCTTCGTGCCCGGTGGTGCCCTGCCGCCCGTGCGCGCACGCGGTCGAGGCCACCAGGTGACGGCGCTCGCCGAGCGACCGGCCGTCTCCGCCCGCCGGCTCACCGGCCTGGTGGGTGCCTACGTCGCGCTGACCAAGCCCAAGCTCGTCGAGCTGCTGCTCGTCACCACGCTGCCGGCGATGATGATGGCCGCCGACGGCTGGCCGTCCTGGCGGCTCGTGGGCGCCACGATGGTCGGCGGGATGTTCGCCGCGGGCGCGGCCAACACGTTCAACTGCTGGTACGACCGCGACATCGACCGGCTCATGTCGCGCACCGCGAACCGGCCCATCCCGTCGGGCGTGGTGTCGCCGCGGGCGGCGCTGGTGTTCGGCCTGGTGCTCGCCGCGGCGTCGCTGACCCTGCTGTGGGTGGCCACCACGCCGCTGGCCACCGCGCTGGCCGCCGTCGCGATCCTGGCCTACTCCGTCGTCTACACGATGGTGCTCAAGCGCCGGACCCGGCACAACACGGTGTTCGGGGCGTTCCCGGGCGCGGCGCCGGTGCTCATCGGCTGGGCCGCGGTGACCGGCTCGCTCGACTGGCCGGCGCTGGCCTTCTTCGCCGTCGTCTTCTGCTGGCAGATGCCGCACTTCTGGGCGCTGGCCAGCCGCTTCCGTGAGGACTACGCCCGCGCGGGCGTCCCGATGCTGTCGGTGGTCGCGGGGCCGGAGAGCGTCGGCCGGCAGTCGGTCGCGTGGGCCTGGGCGACCCTCGGTGCCACCCTGCTCATGGGGTCGATCACGCCGGTCCTCGACTGGGCCTTCGCCATCGGTGGCGGGCTGCTCGGCGCCTGGTACGTGGCCGAGTCCCACCAGTGGCTCGACCGCATCCGCGCCGGCGTGCCCGACCGGCCGATGAAGCTGTTCTCGGTGTCGATCACGCACATGACGCTGCTGTCGATCGCCATCGCCATCGACGTCCTCGTCTGACACTCCCCGCTCGGCCGCGAGCCCGGACCCGCCTGGGTCCGGGCTCGCTGGCTACCGGGGCCCCGTCGTGTCCCGGTTCGCGGCGCGTCTGAATCCGGTCACGAGCCGTGCCGCCGTGCCGGGGACCGCGGGCACGACGGCGGCGGCGGCGCCCGGAGGCCCGGCGGGGGAGTAGACCGGCCCTCCGGTGCGCGGCGGTTCGGGGTGACGACCCGTCACCCCGCCGCGCCGCGGGGGACCGCCTCGGGAGAGGGGACCACCGTGGGGACTCCACGACGCGTGATCGGTGCCGGCGCCGCACTGCTGCTCCTGGGGGTGGCCGCGCCCGGCGCGGCAGGCGCGGCACCGCCGGCCGCGACGGTCCAGCCCCAGCTGCTCGTGACCGGCCTGGACGGCGGCGGCTCGGGCAGCGCGATCGGCCCGGGCGGCGACCTCTATGTCACCGAACCCGCCTCCGGCGAGCTGACCCGCATCGACCGCCGCACCGGCGCGACCACTCCGGTCGCGGACTGCCTGCCGCCCCTGCTGCCGGAGGTCGGCCCGGGCGGGGCCATGGACGTCGACTTCCTGGGCGGCACCGCCTACGTCCTGGTCACGCTCGTCGGCGCCGACCTCGGCGGGGACGACGTCGTCGGCGTGTACCGCGTCGACGGCCCGCACACCTGCACCGTCGTCGCCGACATCGGCACCTGGTCGCAGGCGAACCCACCGGAGGGCTTCGAGATCGAGGTCCCCACCGGCGTCCAGTACGCGATGGAGTCCTGGCACGGCGGCTTCCTCGTCACCGACGGACACCACAACCGGGTGCTGCACGTGACCCTCGACGGCGGCGTCAGGGAGGTACTGGCCCTCGGCAACGTCGTCCCGACGGGCCTGTCCGCCTCCGGGCACCGGGTCCTGCTCGCGCTGGCCGGGCCGATCCCGCACCTGCCGGAGAACGGCCGGGTGGTCGCCTTCCGGCCGGGGGACGACGACGTCCGCGAGGTCGCCTCGGGCGGGCGGCTGCTGGTCGACGTCGAGCGCGGCTGGGGCGGCGTCCTCGCCCTGTCGCAGGGCGAGTTCACCGAGGGCAACATCGAGGGCTCACCGGCCGACCCGGATACCGGGCAGCTGCTGCGGGTCACCCGGGACGGCGGCCTCGCGCCGGTGGCCGGGCCGTTCGACCGACCGACGTCGATGGAGGTCGTCGGCCGGACCGCCTACGTCGTCACGCTGGACGGCGAGGTCTGGACCGCGCGCCTGCACGGCTGACGCCGGGAAGCGAGGTGCGCCGGGAGGTCGTCATCCGGGGTGCGGTGACGACCGCCCGGCGCTCCTCACCGGCCCGGCGGGTCGGCGGGCGGCGGCTCAGCGGGCGGCGGCTCAGCGGGCGGCCGGGACCTGGGCGGAGGGGGCGTCCAGGGGCTGCTCGCTGGCCGGGCCGCGGACCGACCAGACCAGCCGCGCCGTGAACACCGTGGTCAGCACCGCGCCGAGCATGTGCAGCAGCACGAGCGCCACCGGCAGGTGCGTGAAGTACTGGACGAAGCCGACGACGCCCTGCAGCAGCTGCACGACCAGCAGGTCGCGCGCGGCCCGGCGCACGCGGCCCGGGGCGTCGGTGGCGTACAGGGCCACGAGCAGGGCGATGGTCAGGCCGACGAGCAGGAACACCGCGTCGGCGTGCAGCTGGCTCACGGTCTCCGGGTCGAAGCCCATCCGGTCGCCGGTCGGCACGTCGTCGTCGTCGACGTCGCCGCTGTGCGGCCCGGAGCCGGTGACGATCGTGCCGAGCACCAGCACGACGCCGGTCACCGCGGCGATCCCGCCCACCAGCAGGGCGAAGGGGCGGCGCACCAGCGGCTGCCCCACGCCGGGCTCCCGGGAGCGCAGCCACAGCACCGTCGCCAGCGCCACGAGCACGGTCGACACGAGGAAGTGGACGGCGACCGTCCACGGGTTCAGCCCGGTCAGCACCGTGACGCCGCCGATCGCCGCCTGCACCGGGATGCCGAGGAAGGTGAGCACCGCCAGCGGGCGCAGGTCGCGCCGGACCGAGCGCCACACCGCGACCAGCGTGGCCACCGCGACGGCGGTCAGCACGAAGGTGAGCAGCCGGTTGCCGAACTCGATCAGGCCGTGGCCGGCCATCTCCGGCGTCGTGACGAAGCTCTCCTCGGTGCACCGCGGCCAGGTGGGGCAGCCGAGGCCCGATCCGGTCAGCCGGACCACCCCGCCGGTGACGACGATCGCGCCGTTGGCGACCACGTTCGCCAGCGCCAGGCGGCTGATGACGGCGGGGGAGAACGAGCGGGGCAGGACCTGCACGGCCCGATGCTAGCCGCGCCGGGCGGGCCGCCCGGTTCGCTCAGGGCGGAGCGGAGCGGGGAAGCGGCGGGCCCGCGCTCGCGCTGGACAGGACGCAGGCGGCGGGGACGCCGTCCTGGTGTCGGTGCGCCGGTACCGGTACCGCCTCCGCGGGTACCGGAGCCCCACCGACCTCCCCGACTCCCCTTGGACGTGAGGTATGACCAGCCCGTTCTTCCCGGGCCCCTACGGGAGCCCGTTCGACGACTTCTTCTCCCGGTACCTCGGCGGCGAGCAGCGCGCGCCGCGGCAGCGGGTCGACATCACGCAGTTCCTCAGCCAGCAGGCCCGCGAGCTGGTGAACGCCGCGGCGCACCAGGCCGTGGCCACCGGCAGCGCCGACCTCGACACCGAGCACCTGCTGTGGGCGATGACCGCCGACGAGACCACCCGCACCCTGCTGGCGCGCTCGGGCACCGACCCCGACCGGCTGCGCGCCGCCCTCGACGAGCAGCTGCGCCGCGGCGAGCCCCTCGACGAGGCGCCCTCGCTCACCCCGGCCGCCAAGCGGGCGCTGCTCGACGCGCACCGCGTCTCGCGCGCCCTCGGCTCGACCTACATCGGCCCGGAGCACCTGCTGTTCGCCCTCGCGGTGAACCCGGAGTCGCCCGGCGGGCGGGTGCTGCGCGAGCGCGGCGTCACCCCCGAGGCGCTGCAGCAGGCGGCCACCGGCGGCGGCGCCCCCGGCGGCGGGCGGCCCGGCCAGGGCGGGACGGGGCCGTCGGCACCGTCGAGCACCCCGACCCTCGACGAGTACGGCCGCGACCTCACCGCCATGGCCCGCAACGGTCAGATCGACCCGGTGATCGGCCGCGAGTCCGAGATCGAGCAGACCGTCGAGGTCCTCTCCCGGCGCCGCAAGAACAACCCGGTGCTCATCGGCGAGGCCGGCGTCGGCAAGACCGCGATCGTCGAGGGCATCGCCGCCCAGATCGTCGAGGGCGACGTGCCCGAGACGCTGCGCGGCAAGCGCCTCGTCGAGCTCGACCTCACCGGCCTGGTGGCCGGCACCCGCTACCGCGGCGACTTCGAGGAGCGGCTGAAGAAGGTCATGGACGAGATCCGCGAGCACTCCGACGAGGTGATCGTCTTCATCGACGAGCTGCACACCGTCGTCGGCGCGGGCGCGTCCGAGGGCTCCGGCGGCGCGGGCAACATGCTCAAGCCGGCCCTGGCCCGCGGCGAGCTCCACATCGTCGGCGCGACGACGCTCGACGAGTACCGGCGCAACATCGAGAAGGACGCCGCGCTCGAGCGCCGCTTCCAGCCGATCCTCGTGTCCGAGCCCACGGTCGAGGACACGGTGCAGATCCTCTGCGGCCTGCGGGACCGCTACGAGGCCCACCACCAGGTGCGCTTCACCGACGACGCCGTCCGGGCCGCCGTCGAGCTGTCCGACCGCTACGTGACCGACCGGCACCTGCCGGACAAGGCGATCGACCTCATCGACCAGGCCGGAGCCCGGGTGCGCCGGCGGGTCAAGACCCCGCCGACCGACCTGCGCGGCCTCGAGCAGGAGGTGGACCGGCTGCAGCGGGAGAAGGACCAGGCGGTCGCGGCCGAGCAGTACGAGCGCGCCTCCGAGCTGCGCGACCAGCTCACGGCGGCGCAGGCCCGCCTCGAGGAGGCGCGCGGCGGCGGGCAGCCCGGCGTGCCCGAGGTCGGCGTCGACGACATCGCCGAGGTCGTCTCGCGGCAGACCGGCATCCCGGTCGCCCAGCTGACCCAGGAGGAGATGCAGCGGCTGCTCGCCCTGGAGGAGCACCTGCACCAGCGGGTGGTCGGCCAGGACGACGCCGTGGCCGTCGTCTCCGAGGCGGTCCGGCGCTCCCGCGTCGGCCTCGGCGACCCCGACCGGCCGATCGGCAGCTTCCTGTTCCTCGGCCCCACCGGCGTCGGCAAGACCGAGCTGGCCCGGGCCCTGGCCGAGGCGCTGTTCGGCGACGAGGACCGGATGGTCCGGCTGGACATGAGCGAGTTCCAGGAGCGGCACACCGTCAGCCGCCTGGTCGGCTCCCCGCCCGGCTACGTCGGCTACGAGGACGCCGGCCAGCTCACCGAGGCGGTCCGCCGCCGGCCCTACTCGGTGGTGCTGCTCGACGAGATCGAGAAGGCGCACCCCGACGTCTTCAACACCCTGCTGCAGGTGCTCGACGACGGCCGGCTCACCGACTCCCAGGGCCGCACGGTCGACTTCACGAACACCGTGCTGGTCATGACCAGCAACCTGGGGTCGGAGCTGATCCAGGGCCGCAACGCCCCGCTCGGCTTCGGCACCGGGGACGCCGCGGCGGCCGACGCCGGGCTGCGCGAGCGGCTCATGCGGCGGCTGCGGGAGTCCTTCCGCCCGGAGTTCCTCAACCGGATCGACGAGATCGTGGTCTTCCAGCAGCTGGAGAGCGAGCAGCTGCAGCAGATCACCCGGCTGCTGCTCGACGAGACGCGGCGCCGGCTGGCGGCCCAGGACATCGCGGTCGAGTTCACCGACGACGCCGTCGCCTGGATCGCCGACCGCGGGTACGAGCCGCAGTTCGGCGCCCGCCCGCTGCGCCGGGCCATCCAGCGCGAGGTCGACAACGCCCTCGCCCGGCTGCTGCTCGACGGCCGCGTCGGCCCCGGCCGGACCGTCGTCGTCGACGCCCGGGACGGCGCGCTCGACCTCCGCGTCGAGGAGGCGGCCGTCCCGGCCGGCCAGGCCTGACGACCCGCTGGTGATCTGCCTCACCCGGCCCCTGACCTGCGCGGTCAGGGGCCGGGTGACTTAGGGCGGCCTTCCTTGCGGGCGTCCGGAAATAGGACACAATCGTGTTGTGGAAACCAGCGCGGGACAGGCGGGGGCGGTGCGGGCCGACGACGTCCGCACCCGTGACCGCGTGACCGCGCTGCTGCTCGAGCACGGTCCGCAGACCGCGAGCGAGCTGGCCGCGCGGCTGGGCGTGAGCGCCGCCGCCGTCCGTCGTCACCTCGACGCGCTCGCCGCCCGCGGGCGCGTGGAGGAGCGGGCGGCGCCCGGCACGCAGCGGGGGAGGGGCCGGCCCGCCCGGCGCTTCCACCTCACCGACGCCGGCCGCTCGGGCTTCGCGCACGCCTACGACGACCTGGCGCTCACCGCGCTGCGGTACGTCGCCGCCTCGGGCGGGCCCGACGCCGTCCGCGCCGTGGCCGAGGCCCAGCTCGCGGGCCTGGAGCGGCGGGCCTCCGACGCCGTCGCCCGCACCAGCGGGGCGCCGGTCGAGCGGGCCCGGGCCCTGGCCGGGGCGCTGACCGCCGAGGGCTACGCTGCCTCGGCCTCCGCGATCGCCAGCGGCGGGCAGCTGTGCCAGCACCACTGCCCGGTGGCGCACGTGGCCGCGGAGTTCCCGCAGCTGTGCGAGGCCGAGACCGCGGTGATCGGCCGGCTCGTGGGTACCCACGTGCAGCGGCTGGCGACGATCGCCCACGGCGACGGCGTCTGCACCACCCACATCCCCGGGCCGCCCCACGGCGTCCGGGACCACACCCGCGCGGGGAACAGATCGATCCCCGCGAGCCCTGTACCCGGTGAGCGAGCAGCGCGGGTCCCGCGCACCGCCCCGTCCACCAGCACCGCACGCAGCACCCCCACGAGCGACCGGGAGAGGACGCCCGCATGACCAGCACCCAGCAGCCGGTGACCGGCACGCCGCTGACGCAGGACGAGCAGATCGAGCAGCTCGGCCGCTACCAGTACGGCTGGGCCGACGCCGACGTCGCCGGGGCCTCCGCCCGCCGCGGCCTGGACGAGGACGTCGTCCGGGACATCTCGGCGCGCAAGAACGAGCCCGAGTGGATGCTCGAGCGCCGCCTCAAGGCGCTCAAGCTCTTCGACCGCAAGCCGATGCCCGACTGGGGCTCGGACCTGTCGGGGATCGACTTCCAGAACATCAAGTACTTCGTGCGCTCGACCGAGGCCCAGGCGACCTCGTGGGACGAGCTGCCCGAGGACATCAAGAACACCTACGACAAGCTGGGCATCCCCGAGGCGGAGAAGCAGCGGCTGATCGCCGGCGTCGCGGCCCAGTACGAGTCCGAGGTCGTCTACCACAAGATCCGCGAGGACCTCGAGGAGCAGGGCGTCCTCTTCCTGGACACCGACACCGCTCTCAAGGAGCACGAGGACCTCTTCAAGGAGTACTTCGGCTCGGTCATCCCGTCCGGCGACAACAAGTTCGCCGCGCTGAACACCGCGACCTGGTCCGGTGGCTCGTTCATCTACGTGCCGAAGGGCGTGCACGTCGAGATCCCGCTGCAGGCCTACTTCCGGATCAACACCGAGAACATGGGCCAGTTCGAGCGGACGCTGATCATCGTCGACGAGGGCGCCTACGTGCACTACGTCGAGGGCTGCACCGCGCCGATCTACAAGTCGGACTCGCTGCACTCCGCGGTCGTCGAGATCATCGTCAAGAAGAACGCGCGCTGCCGGTACACGACCATCCAGAACTGGTCGAACAACGTCTACAACCTGGTCACCAAGCGGGCGATCGCCCACGAGGGCGCGACCATGGAGTGGATCGACGGCAACCTCGGCTCCAAGGTCACCATGAAGTACCCGGCCGTCTGGATGACCGGCGAGCACGCCAAGGGCGAGGTCCTGTCCATCGCCTTCGCGGGCGAGGGCCAGCACCAGGACGCCGGCGCCAAGATGGTGCACGCGGCCCCCAACACCTCCTCGACCATCGTGTCGAAGTCGGTGGCCCGCGGCGGCGGCCGCACCTCCTACCGCGGCCTCGTGCAGATCGACGAGGGCGCCCACGGCTCGAAGTCGACGGTCAAGTGCGACGCGCTGCTCGTCGACACCATCAGCCGGTCGGACACCTACCCCTACGTCGACGTCCGCGAGGACGACGTCGCCATGGGCCACGAGGCGACCGTCTCCCGGGTCAGCGAGGACCAGCTCTTCTACCTGATGAGCCGCGGCCTGTCCGAGGACGAGGCGATGGCGATGGTCGTGCGCGGCTTCGTCGAGCCGATCGCCCGCGAGCTGCCCATGGAGTACGCCCTCGAGCTCAACCGGCTCATCGAGCTGCAGATGGAAGGTGCCGTCGGCTGATGACCGACCCGAACACCCCCAGCACCACCGGTCTGACCACGGAGTCCGCCACCCTCGCCGGCGAGCTGTTCGGCGAGGGGGTGGGCACCCAGGCGGGCCCGCCGGCGGTCCCCGCGGCCGGCACCGGCACCGCCGGGCAGGCCGCCCCCGGGGCGCACTCGCACGGCGGCACCACCCCGACCGGCTCGCCGGCCGAGCGCTTCACCTCGACCGACCCCGACGCCTTCGGCGCGGTCACCGGCCGCGAGGAGGAGTGGCGGTTCACCCCGATGCGCCGCGTCCGCGCGCTGCTCGACGGCGCCGCGTCCGACGCGCACCTGGCCTGGACGACCGACCTGCCCGAGGGCGCCGAGCTCACCAGCGTCGACGCCGACGACCCGCTGCTCAAGGGCCTGCCCGAGCCGGTCGACCGGCTCGCCGCGCTCGCCCGCCAGCGCAGCGGCGGTGCCGCGGTGGTCCGGGTGGCCGCCGAGGCGCAGCTCGACCGCCCGCTCACCCTGGGCCTGGCCGGCACCGGGTCCGACGACGTCGTGTGGGGCCAGCTCGTCGTCGAGGTCGGCGCGTTCGCGAAGGCGACCGTCGTCCTCGACCACACGGGCCTCGCCCGCTACGCCGGCGGCGTGTCCGTGCTCGTCGGCGACGGCGCGCAGGTGACCGTCGTGTCCGTGCAGGACTGGGCGCCCGGCGCAGTGCACGGCGGCCAGTTCGACGCCGTCGTCGGCCGCGACGCGAGCTACAAGCAGGTCGTGGTCACCCTCGGCGGGGACCTCGTCCGGCTGGTCAGCAACGTGCAGTACGCCGGTCCCGGCGGCACCGCGGAGCTCTTCGGCGTCTACTTCTCCGACGAGACGCAGCACCAGGAGCACCGGCTCTGGGTCGACCACGCCGTCCCGAACTGCACCAGCAACGTGCTCTACAAGGGCGCGCTGCAGGGCGAGGGCGCGCGCACGGTGTGGGTCGGGGACGTCCGGATCCGCCCGGCGGCCACCGGCACCGACACCTACGAGCTCAACCGCAACCTGGTGCTCACCGACGGCGCCCGCGCCGACTCGGTGCCCAACCTGGAGATCGAGACCGGCGAGATCGTCGGCGCCGGCCACGCCAGCGCCACCGGCCGGTTCGACGACGAGCAGCTGTTCTACCTCTGCTCGCGCGGCATCGACGCCGAGACCGCTCGCCGCCTGGTCGTGCGCGGCTTCTTCGCCGACGTCGTCCAGCACATCGGCGTCGACGCGCTGCAGGACCGGCTCATGCGCTCCATCGAGACGCGCCTGGGCGCCCTGCCCGGTCTCGACGAGCAGCCGGTCGAGGTGGCCTGACCGATGGCGTTCGAGCGGGTCTGCGGCCTCTCCGAGGTCCCCGAGGACGGCGCGCTCCGCGTCGAGCTCGCCGACGTCGACGTCGCCGTCGTCCGGTTCGAGGGGCAGGTCTACGCGCTGCAGGACCTCTGCTCCCACGCCGAGGTGCCCCTGTCCGAGGGCGACGTCGAGACCTTCGACGGCGCCCCCACGATCGAGTGCTGGCTGCACGGGTCCTGCTTCGACCTGCGCACCGGCGAGCCCACCAACCTGCCGGCCACCGAGCCGGTCGACGTCTACCCGGTGCGCGTGGAGGGGGAGGACGTGCTCGTCGACATCGACGCCGACGGCCGCCTGCCCCTGGCGTCCGGCAACTGAGGAGCGAGAGAAGAAGTGTCGGTTCTGGAGATCCGCGACCTGCACGTCACGGTCGGTGAGGGCGACGACGCCAAGGAGATCCTCCGCGGCGTCGACCTGACCGTCCGGTCGGGCGAGACCCACGCGATCATGGGCCCCAACGGGTCGGGCAAGTCCACGCTCGCCTACTCGATCGCCGGGCACCCGAAGTACACGATCACCGGCGGCACGGTGACCCTCGACGGCGAGGACGTCCTCGCGATGAGCGTCGACGAGCGCGCCCGCGCCGGCCTGTTCCTGGCCATGCAGTACCCGGTCGAGGTCCCCGGCGTCTCGGTGTCGAACTTCCTGCGCACCGCCGCCACCGCCGTCAAGGGCGAGGCGCCGAAGCTGCGCACCTGGGTCAAGGACGTCCGCGACGAGATGTCGGCCCTGGAGATGGACCCGGCGTTCGCCGAGCGCAACGTCAACGAGGGCTTCTCCGGCGGTGAGAAGAAGCGCCACGAGATCCTGCAGATGCGGCTGCTCAAGCCGAAGATGGCGATCCTCGACGAGACCGACTCCGGCCTCGACGTCGACGCGCTGCGGATCGTGTCCGAGGGCGTCAACCGCACCCGCGGCGAGGGTGACGTCGGCGTCCTGCTGATCACCCACTACACGCGGATCCTGCGCTACATCCAGCCGGACTTCGTGCACGTGTTCGTGGGCGGCCGCGTCGTCGACGAGGGCGGCAAGGAGCTGGCCGACAAGCTCGAGGCCGAGGGCTACGCGGCCTACGTGAAGGACTCGAAGGAGACCGCGAAGGCATGACCCAGACCGTCTCGCGTCCCGGTGCCGGGGCGCACACGCCCCTGCCACTGGACGTCGAGGCGATCCGGGCGGACTTCCCGATCCTGTCGCGCACCGTGCGCGACGGGAAGCGGCTGGTCTACCTCGACTCCGGGGCCACCTCGCAGAAGCCCCGCAGCGTCCTCGACGCCGAGCGCGACTTCTACGAGAACCACAACGCCGCCCCGCACCGCGGCGCCCACCAGCTCGCCGAGGAGGCCACCGGCCTCTACGAGGCGGCCCGGGCGACGATCGCCGGGTTCATCGGTGCCGCCGTCGAGGAGGTCGTGTTCACCCGCAACACGACCGACGCGGTCAACACCGTCGCGTACGCACTGTCCAACGCCGCCACGGCCAAGGAGCCGTCCTTCCGCCGGTACGCCGTCGGCCAGGGCGACGAGATCGTCGTGACCGAGATGGAGCACCACGCGAACCTGGTGCCCTGGCAGCAGTTGTGCGAGCGCACCGGCGCCACCCTGCGGTGGCTCGGGCTCACCGACGACGGCCGGCTCGACCTCTCCGACCTCGACACCGTGGTCACCGAGCGGACCAAGCTGGTCGCGGTCACCCAGCAGTCGAACATCCTCGGCACGATCAACCCGCTCGAGCCGATCGTGGCCCGGGCGCGCGAGGTCGGCGCCCTGGTGCTGGTCGACGGCGCCCAGTCGGTGCCGCACCAGCCGGTCGACGTCGCCGCGCTCGGCGCGGACTTCCTCGTGTTCTCCGGCCACAAGATGCTCGGGCCCACCGGCGTCGGCGTGCTGTGGGGCCGCTACGACGTCCTCGACGCGCTGCCGCCGTTCATGACGGGCGGCTCGATGATCGAGGTCGTGCGCATGGAGGGCAGCACCTTCATGCCGCCGCCGCAGCGCTTCGAGGCCGGCGTCCCGATGACCGCGCAGGTCGTGGGCCTCGGAGCCGCCGTCGACTACCTGCAGGCGCTCGGCATGGAGAAGGTGCAGGCGCACGAGGAGGCGCTCACCGCCTACGCCCTCGAGCAGCTGCAGGCGATCCCGGGCGTCACGGTGATCGGCCCGCCGGACACCGTCGCCCGCGGCGGCGCGGTCTCCTTCACCGTGGAGGGCATCCACCCGCACGACGTCGGCCAGGTCCTCGACGACCTCGGCATCGCCGTCCGGGTGGGCCACCACTGCGCGTGGCCGGTGGTCCGCCGCTACGGCGTGCCGGCCACCACCCGGGCCACCTTCTACGTGCACACCGGCTACGACGACGTCGACGCGCTCGTGGAAGGTGTGCGGGCCGCGCAGCGTTTCTTCGGAGTGACGCCGGAGGAGGCAACCGCCTGATGCAGCTGCAGTCGATGTACCAGGACATCATCCTGGACCACTACCGGAACCCCCACGGGCGCGGGCTGCGCGACCCGTTCGAGGCCGAGGTGCACCACGTCAACCCGACCTGCGGGGACGAGGTGACGCTGCGGGTGCACCTCGACGGCGAGACGATCGCCGACGTGTCCTACGAGGGCATGGGCTGCTCCATCAGCCAGGCCTCGGTCTCGGCGATGTACGACCTCGTCGTCGGCCGGTCGGTCACCGACGCGCTCGCCACCGGCGACTCGTTCATGACGCTCATGCAGTCCAAGGGCGACACCACCGTGGCCGAGGGCCTGGAGGACGAGCTCGAGGACGCGATCGCCTTCGCCGGGGTGTCGAAGTACCCCGCCCGCATCAAGTGCGCCCTGATGAGCTGGATGGCCCTCAAGGACGCCTCGGCCCGCGCGCTGGCCGCGACCCCCGCTGGAGGACAGGCATGAGCGAGACCACCGAGCCCACCACCGGGCTCCCCACCGAGCCCGCCGCCGGATCCACCGCCGACGCGACCCCGGAGCTGCCGCCGTACAAGTCGGCGCTGCTGGAGGACGTCGAGGAGGCCATGCGCGATGTCGTCGACCCCGAGCTGGGTGTCAACGTCGTCGACCTGGGCCTCGTCTACGGCATCGACGTCGACGACGACAACGTGGCGATCCTGGACATGACGCTGACCTCGGCGGCCTGCCCGCTGACCGACGTCATCGAGGACCAGGCGCGTCAGGCGCTCACCGGTGGCCCCGGCCCCGGCCTCGTCGACGACATCCGGATCAACTGGGTCTGGATGCCGCCGTGGGGCCCGGACAAGATCACCGACGACGGGCGCGAGCAGCTGCGCGCGCTCGGCTTCCGGGTCTGAACGGCAGCCTCGCCGATCTCCTCACTCGTCTCGCCGGCGGGTACGACCCGCCGGCCGACGCGAGCGTCGTGACACTGCCCGCGCCCCCCGGGGCGCGGGCAGTCGTCGTCGGTGGGACGGCGTGGCACGTGGTGGCCGCCGACGTCGACCCGGACTGGGTGACCGCGCGGACGGCGCACGACCCGCTCGCCGCGCCGCTGGGCGCCCGGTTCCTCGCCGCGCTGGCGGACCGCACCGGCGTCGAGCCGGGCGTGCTCGACGCGGTCCTGGTGGCGCCCGCGCCGGCCGCCGCGGGGCCGGGGATCGAGCTGGTGCCGGCCGAGGTCGACCACCCGCGCGTGGACCGCGCGCTGCTGCACCGCACCGACGTGCGCGTGTGGACGACGCCCGACGGGTGCGCCGTGCTGGTGCTCGGCCGCGGGGTGGCCCGGCGGTGGGAGGTCAGCGTGGAGGTCGACCCGGCCGCCCGCGGGCGCGGGCTGGGCACCGCGCTGGTGGCCGCCGCGCCGTCACTGGTGCCCGGCGGGGCGCCGCTGTGGGCGCAGGTGGCGCCGGCCAACACCGCCTCGCTGCGTGCCTTCCTCAGCGCGGGCTACCGGCCGGTGGGCGCCGAGTGCCTCTTCGGCGCCTGACCCTCAGCGCATCTCCGACAGCCGCGCCCCGAAGCCCGCGACCGGCCGCAGCTCCCGCCGCGCGCCGAGCGCCAGCAGCACCGCGCCCACCGCGAGCGCGGCCACGACCGGCAGCGGCAGCGCGAGGACGGCGAGCCCCGCGGCCAGCGCCACCGCGGTGACCGCACCGGTGAGCAGGGGCGCCCGCACCGCCGTGCGGGCGCCGAGCGCCATGGCGACCGCCGCGGCCACCAGCACGAGCACCGGCCGCAGCGCGCCCGGCGCGAGGACCGCCGCGACCGTCGACGGCGCGGCCGCCACCACCAGGCCCGGGCCCCACGCCGGCCAGGACGGCCCGTCGAGCAGCCGCGGGCCGGCGGCCAGCCACAGCCCCGCGGCGGCCGGCAGGGTCCAGGCCTCGAGCGCGGGCGCGCCGGTCAGCGCGGCTCCGGTCCACGCGGCGGCCACCAGCTCCGCCGCGCCCGTGCGCCAGACCGCCCGCTCCTCCCGCTCGTCCCCCCGCGCGCGGGTGAGGAACGCTGCCCAGCCGCAGGTCAGCGCGCCCTGCACGGCCAGGTGCACGGCGAGCGCGCCCCAGTCGGCGCGGGCGGCGACCACGACGAGGGCGGCCGCCGCCGCGAGCGCGCCGACCGTGCCGGTGGGCCCGCGCAGGTCGGCGGCCATGCCGGGGCGCGCCGCCAGCGTGACGGCGTAGAGGCCGGTCAGCGCCGCCGCGGAGGCGCCCGCGGACAGCAGCCCCGCCGGGATCGCCAGCAGCGCGGCCCCCGCCAGGCACGCGACGGCCGAGGGCACCGCCTGCGGGCGCTCGTCGCGGCGCACTGCGGCGACCCCGGCGGCGGGCAGCGCGGTGAGCACCAGGAGCACGACCAGCGCCTGCCACCGCGCGGCCGCGACCAGCTGGGCCACCGCCGCCACCACGAGGACGCCCCCGGCGGCGTACGCGGCGGGCAGCAGCAGCCCGCGGCGCCAGCCGGTCAGCAGCGCGGCGGCGACGCTCATCAGCAGCACGCCGAGCCAGCCGGCCAGCGGCAGCGGCACGGGACCGTCGGTGGACAGCGCCGCCGCGACCGCCCCGCCCGCGACCAGCCCGCTGACCACCGGCACCAGCCGCGGCGGCCCGAGCAGCGGCTCGACCGCCCGCTCCAGCCGGACCGGCAGGAGGGCGGCCGCCGTGGCGACGGTGAGCGCGGCCGACACCCAGCGGGCCGGACCCTCCGCGCCGGTCGCGGTGACCAGTCCGCCGGTCACGCCCGCGGCGAACCACGGCGCGGTGGTGACCAGGGCGACGCGGGCCAGCGGCCGCCGCGCGGTGAGGGCGACCGCGAGCCCGGCCAGCGTGACGCCGAGCAGCAGCGCGGTGCGGGGCACCCCGGCGGGCGCCAGGTCCACCGAGCGGAGGGCGGCCACCTGCACGGCGGCCCACGCCGCGAGCGGCCAGCTCAGCGGGTGGGGGAGCAGCACCCGCAGGCAGACGAACACGCCCGCCACCACCAGCGCCGCCAGCGGGCCGCCGTCCAGCGGCCGGTCGCCGGACGCGGCCCCGGTGAGGGCCAGCGCCGCGGCGGCGGCCGCGCACGCCTCCTCCGTGCTGCGCAGCCGCGCCCGTGCGGCCCAGGCCGAGGCGCACCCGGCGACCAGGGCCAGCAGCAGCAGGCCGAGGCGGGCGGCCCCACCGGCCAGCGACGGGCCGGCCAGGCCGGCCGCCACGAGCAGCACCACCCCGACGCCGAGGAGGACCTGCGGCGGGCGCAGCCGGGACTCCAGGGACGGGGCAGCGGGGCCTCCGGCCGCGGGTGCCGGGCCTCCGGCCGCGGGGGCGGGCGGGCCGGCGTAGGGGAGCGGTGGCGGCGGTGCGCCGGTCATCCCCGTCCCCCTCCGCTCGCCCTGCGCTCCCCACGCTAGGGGCAGGTCAGCGCATCTGCGCGACCCAGGCCACCGCCTCCCGCGCCTGCTGGCGGCGCCGCTCGTAGGTGGCGCCGACGACGAGGAGCAGCAGCCCCGCGGTGGCCAGCGTGACCCAGCGGGGGACCAGCGGTGCGTAGGGCGCCAGCCGGCCGAGCACCACCAGGACCAGCGCCCCTGCTCCCACGAGGAAGGGCGCCTGCCGGTGGGTGAGCGCGCCGCCGACGGTCAGCCCGGCCGCGGCGGCCACCACCAGCGCCAGGCGGAGCGCCGTCGGCTCGTCGACCACCACCACCGCCGAGGGCAGCAGCGCGACGGCCACCGCCGGGCCCTCGGCCGCCCACGAGGCGGCGCCGGTGCGCAGCGCCGGGACGGCGAGGAGCAGCAGTCCCGCGGCGGCGGGCAGCGTGTAGACCTCCGGCGTGGTGATCTCGGCGCCCGCCGCGGCGATCCAGCCGGCCGCGACCAGGTCGGCCACCGCCAGCACGGCCACCGGGCGGCGCCGCGCGACGACCGCGTAGCAGCCCGCCGCCGCGCCGACGACGGCGAGGTCGACCGCCGTCTGCCCCCAGGCGCCGGCCTCCACGGTGACCAGGCCCGCGACCGCGCCGGCCAGCGTCCCGGTGACCGCCGCGGCCCACTCCTCGGGGTGCCCGGCGCGCGGCGCGGCGACCGCGAAGGCGGCGGCGCCGACGAGCGCGACCAGCAGCGCGGCGGGCACCGCGCCGAGCAGGCCGCCCTCCCACGCGACCAGCGCGGCGAGGGCCGGGGCGGCGAGCGCGACCGAGGTGGTGGCCGGCCGGAGCGCCGGCCGCAGCACCGCGGCCAGGCCGGCCGGCACCGCCGCGGCGAGCACGAGCAGCGCGAGGGGCGCGTTCTGGCCCCCGTCGGCCAGCACCGCGGCGCCGCCACCGGCCAGCACGGCGCCGGCCGCCGGCAGCGCGCCCGCGAGCGGGCCGGTCACCGAGGCCGGCGCCGCCGCGGTGAGCAGCACCAGGCCTAGCCCGCCGGCCAGCACGGTGCCCACGAGGCCGGCGCCGGTGAGCGATCCGGTCAGCGCGAGGGCCGCGACGCCCGCCGCGACCGGAGCCGTGACGTCCGGCTCCGGCAGGCGCGGTGCGAGCCGCGGCTCGCGCAGCAGGGCGACCGCGCCGCCCGCCGCGAGAGCGAGGACGGCGGTGGCGGCCCACGAGTCGGCCGGGTCGCCGGACCAGGCCAGCGGGACGCCGAGCAGGACCCCCGCCGCGGCGACGAGGGCGGCGAACACGGCGGCGACCCGGCGCAGCTCCGGGCGCAGGACCAGCAGCAGGGCGACGTCGAGCAGCGCCGTGCCGAGCAGCACGGCGACCGCCGCGGGTGCCTGGTCCAGCCCGCCGGGCAGCAGCAGCCAGCCGGCCGGCTGGACCGCGAGCAGCGCGACGAGCGGCCACGTGACGGTGCTGCGGGTGGCCCGGCCGGCGGCCAGGGCGACCGCCGCGACGGCGACGCACGACAGCCCGGCCCACAGCCGCAGCGGCACCGCGTCGGCGCCGCCCAGCCCCAGCGCGTGCGCGGCGGCCAGGTCGACGGCGAGCAGCGCCGCGCCGGCGGCGGCCAGCGCCTCCTCGGTGGCCCGCAGCCCGCGCCGCGCCGCCCACGCCGACGTCGCCACCGCGGCCGCGGTGACCGTGGCCATGACCGCGGCCTGGAAGCCGACGCCCAGCCGGGTCCAGGCGACCGCGACGAAGGCCACGCCGGCCGCGACCACCAGCAGGGCGCCCAGGCCGAGCAGCACCTGCTGCGGACTGAGCCGGCGCCGCGGGGGCAGCGGGGGAGGAGGTGCCAGGGGGCCCGCCGCGGCCGGGACGTGCGGCGGGAGGTGCGGGGGCGCCGGGGGGAACGGCACCGGCGGGACGGGGCCCGGCCGGCGGACGGCCGGGAACACGACCGGGGGCGGCGCCGTCACGGGCGGCGGCACCGGCGCGGGCGTCGTCGCCGGGCGGGCCGACGCGCGCAGCGTGGCGAGCAGCGCGTCCCGCTCGCGGGCGAACGCGTCGATCGTGGCACCCATCCGGGCCACCACCGTGGCAGCCTGCGCCACCGCCGGCAGCCCGCAGACGGGGCACGCCGCGGGCGCCGGGACGGCCGGGGTGCCGCAGACGGGACAGGGCGGTGCCCAGGTCGGCGTGCTCATGCCCGGATGGTGACCTGCTCCCGGCGTCCGCGGAACCGATCTCACCCCGGCTGTGGACACGGAGAGCTGCTGTGGACGTCACCCGGCAATCCGCTCGGGATCCGTCCGCGGAGCGCCTACCCTGGGATCAGTGATCACGACGACCGGCCTGGAGCTGCGCGCCGGCGCCCGCATCCTGCTGAGCGACATCAGCCTGCGGGTGCAGGCCGGTGACCGCATCGGCCTGGTCGGGCGCAACGGCGCCGGCAAGACCACCACGCTCACCACGCTCTCCGGGGAGCGGCTGCCGCACGCGGGCAAGGTGGACGTCACCGGCGAGATCGGCTACCTGCCGCAGGACCCGCGCAGCGGCGACCTCGACATCACCGCCACCGACCGGGTGCTCTCCGGCCGCGGCCTCGACAGCCTCAAGGCGCAGCTGGTCAAGGCCCAGGTGGCCATGGCCGAGCCCGCCGACGACGCCGAGCGCGACCGCGCGGTGCGCCGCTACGGCCGGCTCGAGGACCAGTTCGCCGCGCTCGGCGGGTACGCCGCGGAGAGCGACGCCGCCCGCATCTGCACCGCGCTCGGCCTGCCCGACCGGGTCATGGGCCAGCCGCTGCGCACCCTGTCCGGCGGTCAGCGGCGCCGCGTCGAGCTCGCCCGCATCCTGTTCTCCGACGCCGAGACGCTGCTGCTCGACGAGCCGACCAACCACCTCGACGCCGACTCGATCGCCTGGCTCAAGACGTTCCTCGCGTCGCACAAGGGCGGCCTGATCGTCATCAGCCACGACGTCGAGCTGCTGGACGCCGTCGTCAACAAGGTGTGGCACCTCGACGCCAACCGGGCCACGGTCGATGTCTACAACCTGGGCTGGAAGGCCTACCTCGCCCAGCGCGAGACCGACGAGCGCCGTCGCAAGCAGGAGCGCGCCAACACCGAGCGCAAGATCGACGCGCTGAGCGCGCAGGCGGACAAGATGCGCGCCAAGGCCACCAAGGCCAAGGCCGCGCAGAGCATGGACAAGCGGGCCGCCCGGCTGGCCTCCGGCCTGGAGGCGGTGCGCCAGCAGGACCGGGTGGCCAAGCTGCGGTTCCCGACGCCGTCGCCGTGCGGGAAGACGCCGCTCACCGCCCAGGGCCTGTCCAAGTCCTACGGCTCGCTCGAGGTGTTCACCGACGTCGACCTCGCCGTCGACCGGGGCACGCGGGTCGTCGTCCTCGGCCTCAACGGGGCGGGGAAGACGACGCTGCTGCGGATGCTGGCCGGCACCGAGATGCCCGACACCGGCGAGGTCCGGCCCGGGCACGGCCTGCGCGTCGGCTACTACGCGCAGGAGCACGAGACCCTCGACATGGACCGGTCGCTGCTGGAGAACATGCGCTCGGCCGCGCCCGACAGCACCGACACCGAGCTGCGGCGGATCCTCGGCGCCTTCCTCTTCTCCGGCGACACCGTCGACCAGCGGACGGGCACCCTGTCCGGCGGTGAGCGCACCCGGCTGGCCATGGCGACGCTCGTCGTCTCCGGCGCCAACGTGCTGCTGCTCGACGAGCCGACCAACAACCTCGACCCGGCCAGCCGCGAGCAGGTCCTCGAGGCGCTGCGCACCTACACCGGCGCGATCGTGCTGGTCACCCACGACGAGGGCGCCGTCCGCGCGCTCGACCCGGACAAGGTGATCCTGCTGCCCGACGGCACCGAGGACGCCTGGAGCGAGGACCTCGCCGACCTGGTGGAACTGGCGTAGCACCTCGTCGGCCTACCGGCCGACACCGCGGCCACGTGCCGTCCCCCTGGTGCGTGGAGCCCTGCCACGGCGTCCCGGTCGGGAGCCTCCGGCCCCGCGACCGGTCCGCCGTCCTGCGCGGGGGCGGCTCGCCGTAGAAGTTGTCATTCGCGTGGCCGGGTCGCCGGGGCTGGGTGATCATCAGTCCGGGAGGCCGGCGTCACGGGGACGGCGGCACCACGCGGACCAGCACCGGGCACGCCGGCTCCGGCCGGCGCGACGGCGGCGACGGAGGGGAGTCATGGCCGACTCGAGCACGGCGGACCTGGGCAAGGGCAAGCGGATCACCGGGGGCGACCGCACGTCCCTCGCGGACGAGCTGAAGAAGCGCTACGACGGCGGGGAGAGCATCCGCTCCCTGGCCACCTCGACCAACCGGTCCTACGGGTTCGTGCACCGGCTCCTGTCGGAGTCCGGTGCCACCCTGCGGAGCCGTGGCGGCGCCAACCGGAACAGCAAGAAGACCGCGTGACGGCGGCCGACGCCGACGGCTGGGTCCGCACCCGCCGGGACGGCGCCGTCCTCACCGTCACGCTCGACCGGCCCGACCAGCTCAACGCCCAGACGCCGGCCACGTGGGCGGCGCTCCGGGCGGTCGGCGACTCCCTCGACGACGACGTCCGCGTCGTCGTCGTGCGGGGCGAGGGCCGCTCCTTCTCCGCCGGGCTCGACCGCAGCCTGTTCAGCACCGACCCGTCGACGCCCGGTGGGCTCGGCCAGCTGAGCGGGCTGGGCGCCGACGGGGCGCAGGAGCGCATCCGGGGGTACCAGGCCGGCTTCCGCTGGTTGCGGTCACTCGGGATCGTGTCGATCGCGGCGGTGCCGGGCCACGCGATCGGGGCGGGCGCGCAGCTGGCGCTGGCCTGCGACCTGCGGGTGCTCACCGACGACGCCTCGATCCGGCTGCCCGAGGCGACGCTGGGGCTCGTGCCCGACCTGACCGGCACCAGCGCGCTGGCCGAGCTCGTCGGCTACGCGCGGGCGCTGGAGGTGTGCGTGACCGGGCGGCCGGTACCGGCGGCGGAGGCGCTGTCGTGGGGGCTGGCGAACGTCGTCGTCCCCGCGGCGGAGCTCGACGGCGCGGTGGCCACCCTGGCCGCGGCGGTCACCGCCCCGCCGGCGGGCGCCGTCCGGGAAACCGCGGCGCTGGTGCGCGCGGCGGTCCGCAACGACCCGGACACCCAGGACGCCGCCGAGCGGGCGGCCCAGGTGCGCCGGCTCACCGAGCTCGCCGGCGGCTGAGCGACCGGAACAGCGGGGGACCGGTGGCTGTTGACGCTGCCGCCGGTCCCCCGTCCCCGGCAGAGGAGGTCACCGCATGAGCAGTCCCATGACCTCCATGGCGGCGATGCGGTCGTTCCGCCGCGACCCGTCGGTCACCTCGCGCGAGCTGCCCAAGGGCACCGTCCGCCGCATCCTCGGCATCGCCCGGCCCTACCGGCGGGAGCTCACCGGGTTCCTCCTGCTGGTGGTGGTGTCCTCGGTCATCGGCGTGGTCACCCCGCTGCTGGCCGGCGACATCGTCAACCGCATCGCCCGGCTCGACGGCACCGCGGGCGGCGTCGTGCGGATCGCGCTGTTCATCGCCGGTCTCGCCGTCGTCGACGCGTTCATCTCGGTGGCCACCCGCTGGTACTCCGCGCGGATCGGCGAGGGCGTCATCTACGACCTGCGCGCCCGCGTCTTCGAGCACGTGCAGCGCATGCCGGTCGCGTTCTTCACCCGCACGCAGACCGGCGCGCTGGTCAGCCGCCTGAACAACGACGTCGTCGGGGCGCAGCAGGCGTTCACCTCGACCCTGTCCGGCGTCGTGTCCAACGTGATCGGCCTGGTGCTCACCGCCGGCGTCATGTTGACGCTGTCGTGGCAGATCACCCTGCTGTCGCTGGTCATGGTGCCGCTGTTCGTGCTGCCCGCCCGCCGCATCGGCCGGCGGCTGCAGGAGATCACCAGGGAGTCCTACGGGCTCAACGCGTCGATGAACGCGACGATGACCGAGCGGTTCAACGTCGCGGGCGCCCTTCTGGTCAAGCTGTTCGGCCGGCCCGACGCCGAGGCCGAGAGCTTCCGCGGCCGCGCCGCCCGGGTGCGCGACATCGGCGTCCTGTCGGCCATGTACGGCCGCACCTTCTTCACCGCGCTCACCCTCGTCGCGGCGCTGGCCACCGCGCTCGTCTACGGCCTCGGCGGGTGGCTTGCCTTCGACGGGTCGCTGTCGCCGGGCGACGTCGTCGCGCTGGCCCTGTTGCTGTCGCGGCTGTACGGGCCGCTGACCGCGCTGTCCAACGTCCGGGTCGACGTGATGAGCGCGATGGTCAGCTTCGACCGCGTCTTCGAGGTGCTCGACCTGCCGCCGATGATCGCCGAGGCGCCCGACGCCGTCCCGGTGCCCGCCGAGGACCGGTCGGTCGAGTTCGACGGCGTCTCGTTCAGCTACCCGGCCGCCGCCGACGTGTCGCTCGCGTCGCTGGAGGACGTGTCGCTGCCCGAGCACGGCGGGCCGACGGCGGTGCTGCACGACGTGTCCTTCCGCGTCGAGCCCGGGCAGATGGTCGCGCTGGTCGGGCACTCCGGAGCCGGGAAGTCGACGGTCGTCAACCTGGTGCCGCGGCTCTACGACGTCACCAGCGGTGCCGTGCGGGTCGGCGGGGTCGACGTCCGGCAGGCCACGCTCGCCTCGCTGCGCGACGCGATCGGCGTCGTCAGCCAGGACGCGCACCTGTTCCACGACACCATCCGCGCCAACCTGCTCTACGCGCGGCCCGACGCCACCGAGGAGCAGCTGTGGTCGGCGCTGACCGGCGCCCGGATCGCCGCGCTGGTCGCCTCGCTGCCCGACGGCCTGGACACCGTCGTCGGCGACCGCGGCTACCGGCTCTCGGGCGGGGAGAAGCAGCGGCTGGCGATCGCCCGGGTCCTGCTCAAGGCGCCGGGGATCGTCATCCTCGACGAGGCGACCGCCCACCTGGACAGCGAGTCGGAGGTGGCGGTGCAGCACGCGCTCGACACCGCGCTGGCCGGCCGGACGTCGCTGGTCATCGCCCACCGGCTGTCCACGATCCGCAGCGCCGACCAGATCCTCGTGGTCGACGACGGTCGCGTCGTGGAGTCGGGCACTCACGAGGAGTTGCTGGCGCTCGGGCGGCGCTACGCCGACCTCTACCGGACGCAGTTCGCCGACGGCGAGCGTCGAACGGTCCCCGTCGCGTAGCAACTAGCGTTCCTCCTGCCCCAGCTGCACCAGGAGGAGTTCCGTGACGTCCGCCCACCCGCACGACGCCCAGATCCGCGCGCTGTACGCCGCGTTCATCGAGGGCTGGAACCAGCGCAGCGGGGCGGCGGTCGCCGCGGTGTTCGCCGACGACGGCGACATGGTCGGCTACGACGGCACCACGGTGGGCGGCCGGCTGTCGATCGCGTCGGACCTGCGGCGCGTGTTCGGCAGCCACCCGACCGCGCGGTACGTGGCGCTGGTCCGGTCGGTGCGCGCGGTGGCCGGCGGCGTCGCGGTGCTGCAGGCCCACGCCGGGATGATCCCGCCCGGCGAGGACGACATCGACCCGGGGCTGCACAGCATCCACACGCTGGTCGCCGTCGACGAGGGCGGCGGGCGCTGGAAGACGACGCTGTTCCAGGCGACGCCGGCCGCCTGGCTGGGCCGCCGCGACGCCCGCGACGCCCTCACCGCCGAGCTGCGCGGGCTGCTGGCCGCCCCGCGGTGAGCGTGCTCGTGCGGGCCGCCGACCTGCTGGCCGGCCCGCGCCCGGTGCTGCTCGACGTCCGCTGGGCGCTCGGCGACCCGCACGGCCGTGAGCGGTACCGGGCCGGCCACCTGCCGGGCGCGGTGTTCGCCGACCTCGACACCGAGCTGGCCGCGCCGGCCTCCGCCGCGCAGGGCCGGCACCCGCTGCCCGCGGTCGCCGACCTGCAGGCCGCGGCCCGGCGGTGGGGCATCCGCTCCGGCAGCGCCGTCGTCGCCTACGACGCCACCGGCGGGCTCGCCGCGGCGCGGGCCTGGTGGCTGCTGCGCTGGGGCGGGCTGGCCGACGTGCGGCTGCTCGACGGCGGTCTCGATGCGTGGGGAGCCGCGGGCGGAGAGCTGGAGACCGGCGACGTCGTCCCGGAGCCCGGCGACGTGGTGCTGACCGGCGGCGGCATGCCCACGCTGACCGCCGACGAGGCGGCCGCGCTGCCCGCCTCCGGCGGCGTGCTGCTCGACGCCCGCGCCCCCGAGCGCTACCGCGGCGAGGTGGAGCCGGTGGACCCGCGGGCCGGGCACGTGCCCGGCGCGGTGAGCGCGCCGACCGCGGCGAACCTGGCGCCCGACGGGACCTTCCGCGCCGACCTCGCCGGCCGGTTCGCCGCGCTCGGGGTGCGGCCGGGGACCCGGGTCGGCGTCTACTGCGGCTCGGGCGTCACCGCCGCCCACGAGGTGGCCGCGCTCGCGGAGGCCGGGATCGAGGCGGCGCTGTGGCCGGGCTCGTGGTCGCAGTGGTCGGCCGACCCGGACCGCCCCGCGGCGACGGGGCCCGATCCCGGCTGAGAGCGTCGCCGGGTGGGGGCCGGCTACTCGGGTTCGCCGAGGAGGGCCTCCAGCGCCGGGCGCATGAGCCGCTCGATGTCCTCGGGCGCGGCCTCGCCGAGCCCGGGCAGCTCCAGGGCGTAGCGGCCGAGCGCCATGCCGGCGATGCACGACATCAGCAGGGCCGCCTTGAGCTCGGCGTCGGGCCCGCCGATCGTGCGCGACAGGTCGCCGATGACCGCGCACATCACCTCGTCCCGCATGATGCGCTTCGCCTCGTGGTGGGTGAGGAAGTTGCGCAGGAGCGTGACGGCGGCCTCGCGGTCCGGCGTGGACTCGAACTTCGCCAGCAGGTCCCGCAGGACGGCGGCCGGGATCTCCGCGCGCGGCGCCGTGCGGGCCGTCCCCCCGGTGTGGGCGCCCTCCATCGCCGCGGCGAAGAGGCCCTCCTTGTTGCCGAAGTACTGCATCACCAGGGCGGGGTCGACCCCCGCCAGGCCGGCGACGGCACGGATCGTCGTCCGCTCGAAGCCCTCCTCGGCGAACAGGCAGCGGGCCTGCTGGAGGATCACCGACTCCGTCCGGCGGCGGCGTTCCTCGCGCGACACGGACTCGGCACCGGCTGAGGTCACGGATTCACTCTACAGGCGTTGACCATCTCCGGCAGTCGCTCTACGGTCGTTGAGTCGTCGCTCCACGAGCGTTGAGTCATCGTCAGGAGTCCTCGTGACCGCCACCGCCTCGCCTCCCGGGCCAGGTCCCCTCAGCCATCCCGACGGGCGGGAGGTCCGCAAGGGCCTCGCCCTCGCCGTCCTCGCCATCAGCCAGCTCATGGTCGTGCTCGACGTGTCGATCGTGAACGTCGCGCTCCCCGACATCGCGGTCGCCCTGGGCGTCGCGAGCCAGGCCGACCTGTCCTGGATCGTCACCGGCTACACCCTCACCTTCGGCGGCTTCCTGCTGCTCGGCGGGAAGCTGGCCGACCGGCTCGGCCGCCGCCGGGTCTTCGTCATCGGCACGGCCCTGTTCGCCGTCGCCTCCCTGCTCGGCGGTCTGGCCGGCGACCTCGGCCTGCTCGTCGGCGCGCGGCTGCTGCAGGGCCTCGCGGGCGCACTCATGGCCCCCTCGGCCCTGTCGCTGCTCACCGTCGTCTTCGCGGAGGGCCGGGAGCGCAACCGGGCGCTCGGCATCTGGGCCGCCATCTCCGCCGGCGGGGCCGCGATCGGCCTCATCCTGGGCGGGGTCCTCACCGAGTACGCCAGCTGGCGCTGGGTGCTCTTCGTCAACGTCCCCGTCGCCGTCCTGGCCGTCGTCGGGGCGCTGCGGGTGGTCCCGGAGAGCCGCGACGCCCGCGCCCGCGGCTTCGACGTCCCCGGTGCCCTCCTGGTCACCGGCGGGCTCGTCGCCCTGGTCTACGCGCTGGTGAAGGGCAACGACTTCGGCTGGTCGTCCGGGCAGACGATCGGGATGCTCGCCCTGGCGGTCGCGCTGCTGGGTGCCTTCGTCGTCGTACAGCGCCGGTCGGCCGACCCGCTCGTCGACTTCCGGCTCTTCCGGTCGCGCTCCGTGCTGGGCGCCGACCTCGGCGCGCTGTTCGTGGGCGCCGGCATCTTCGCGGTCTTCTTCTTCCTCGTGCTGTGGATGCAGCAGGTCAACGGCTGGTCACCGCTGCGCGCGGGGTTCGCCTTCCTCCCGATGACCGTCGCGATCGTCGTCGGCGCCGGCATCGCCTCGCAGCTGCTCGGGCGGGTCGGTCCCCGGCCGCTGCTCGTCGGCGGCCCGGCGCTGGCCGCGGCCGGCATGCTCGTCCTGGGCCTGCGGCTGGACCCCACCGCGTCCTACCTCACGATCGTGCTGCCCTCGCTGGTGACGGTCGCCCTCGGCATGGGCCTGACGTTCGTGGCGCTCACCAGCGCGGCGGTGGCCGGTGTCCCGCAGGAGGACGCGGGCGTGGCCAGCGCGCTGCTCAACGCCGGCCAGCAGGTCGGCGGGGCCCTCGGACTGGCCATCCTGACCGCGGTCAGCGTGGCGCGCACCGAGGCCGTCGCTCCCGCGGGGCCGCCCGCGACGCCGGGGTACGTCTCCGCGGTCGTCGAGGGCTGGGGGATCGGCTTCGTCGTCGCGGCCGGCTTCCTCGCCGCGGCCGCCGTCGTGAGCGCGACCCTCGTGCGGGTGTCGCGGCGGGAGGCCGCCGAGGCGCTCGCCGTCGCCGGGGCCGTCGGCTAGCGAGCCCCCGGTCCCCGCGTCCCGGGCCGCCTCCCACCCCGGGAGGCGGCCCGGTGGCGTCAGCCGAGGACGCGCCGGGCCTCTGCGTACACCGCCGGACCGAGCACCGGCCGCCAGCTCTCGGCGAGCCGGCGGAGGAGGCCGCCGTACCGGTCCAGGACGCTCGGGTCGTGCTCGGCGACGTCGAGCTCGTTGACCAGGCTGAGGTCGGCGAACGCGCGGAGGTCGTCGTCGCCCAGCACCTCCGCCGTGCCGGTCCAGCGGTCGTGCGCCGTCCGCGTGGCGGCGAGGGAGTCCCACGTCCGGCGGCGATCGCAGCCGCCGTAGCGGTACACCAGCGCCTCGGCCCGCTCGCCGACGGCCTCGACCACCAGGCGCCGGTCCGCGCGGTCGACCAGGACGACGTCGAACCCGTCGGTGCCGTAGACGGCGTGCGCGCGGCCGGCCAGCGCGACGTCCTCACCGGCGCCGAGCGCGAGCAGCCGCCGCTGCACCCGCTCGAGGTGGGCGCTCAGCGTGCCGCCGGGGTGTGGGACGTCGTCGGCGCCGCGGCTCCGCAGCAGGGCGGCGATGGCGGCGGTCCGGTCCACGGGGGCTCCTCAGCCCAGGGCGGCGTCGTAGCGGTCGAGCAGGACCGCGGCGATGCGCGCGTCGGGCAGCAGGGGAGCGGTGACCAGGTCGGCTCCGGCCTCGGCGAGCTTGCCGTGGAAGTGCCCGGGCGCCAGCAGGTAGGAGGCGACGACGACCCGTTCGGCGCCGGCCCGCCGCGCGGCGGCCACCGCGTCGGCGACCGGGGGCTGCGCGGCCGAGCCGTAGCCGGTGGTCACCGGGCCCGCCCAGGAGCGCTGCAGCAGGTCGGCGGTGTCGCCGACGTCGGCGACCGAGCGCGGGTCGCTCGACCCGGCCGCGGCCAGCACGACGGCGGTGAGCGGGTCGCGCGGGTCGGCGCCGGCCTCGGCCAGCCGGTCGGCGAGCACCTCGGCCAGCCGCGGGTCGGGGCCCAGCGGGCGGGCGGCGACGGCGGACTCGTGCGCGGCCACCGCGCCCGCGATGTCGACGTGCACGTGGTAGCCGCCGGACAGCAGCAGCGGGACGACGACGGCCGGCCGTTCCTCCGCGGCGAGTCCGGCGACCACGTCGACGACGGTCGGCGGCTGCACGTCGACGAAGGCCGCCGTCGTGACCAGGCCGGGACGCAGCCGGCGCGCGGCGAGCGCCAGCTCGGCCACCAGCCGGCGCCCCGCGGGGTTGCGGGTGCCGTGCGCGCACGCGACGAGGACGGGGCCGTCGGCCGGAGCGTCCGGGACGGCGGTCACGGGGTGCGGAGGACGCCGCCGTCGACGGCGACCATCGTGCCCGTGACGTAACTCGCGGCGGGGGAGAGCAGGAAGGCGGCCACCCGGCCGAACTCCTCGGGCTGGCCGACGCGGCGCAGCGGGATGCTCCGCTCGGTGCGGGCCCGCGCGGCGGCCGGGTCCCCGGAGGCGGCCTCGATCTCGGTGATCCGGTCGGTGGCGATGGTGCCCGGCATCAGCCCGAGCACCCGGATCCCGCGCGGGCCCAGCTCGTCGGACAGCGCCTTCGCCGTCATGGCCAGGCCGGGGCGCAGGCCGTTGGAGATCGCGAGGGACCCGATCGGCTGGCGCACCGACGTGGAGAGCACGAAGCCGATGACGGCGCCGGCGGACAGGTGCGGCACCAGCGCCCGCACCAGCCGCAGCGGGCCGAGCAGCACGCTGTCGACGGCGGCGCGCCAGGCGTCCTCCGGCGTCTCCAGCACGCTGCCCGGCGCGGGGCCTCCGACGCTGACCAGCAGGCCGTCGACCGTGCCGAGCCGCTCGCGCGCCGTCGTCACCAGGTGCTCGGCGGCACCGGGGTCGGCGAGGTCGGCTACCGCCCCGGACGCGCCGTCGCCCAACGCGGCGACGGCGGCGTCCACGGAGGAGGCGGAGCGGGAGCTGACGAGGACGCGCGCCCCGTCGGCGACGAGGGCCCGGGCGGTCGCCAGGCCCAGCCCCCGGCTCGCGCCGGTGAGCAGGTACCCGCGACCGCCCAGGCCCAGGTCCATCGGGGGATCAGCCCTGCCGCAGCGAGCGGAGGACGTACTGCATGATCCCGCCGTTGCGGTAGTAGTTCGCCTCGCCGGGGGTGTCGATGCGGACGCGGGCGTCAAACTCGACGTCCCCGGCCTTGACCTTCACGGTGCGCGGGGTCTCGCCGTCGTTCAGGGCGGTGATCCCGGTGATCGTGAACTCCTCGTCACCGGTCAGGCCGAGCGACTCCCGGTCCTGGCCCTCGGGGAACTGCAGCGGCAGCACGCCCATGCCGATGAGGTTGGAGCGGTGGATCCGCTCGTAGCTCTCGGCGATGACCGCCTTGACGCCGAGCAGCGCCGTCCCCTTCGCGGCCCAGTCGCGCGACGAGCCCGAGCCGTACTCCTTGCCGGCCAGCACGACCAGGGGGATGCCCTGCTCCTGGTAGGCCTGCGAGGCGTCGTAGATCGTCGTCGTCTCGCCGGTCAGGTGGTTCTTGGTGACGCCACCCTCGGTGCCGGGCACCAGCTGGTTGCGCAGCCGGATGTTGGCGAAGGTGCCGCGGATCATCACCTCGTGGTTCCCGCGCCGGGAGCCGTAGGAGTTGAAGTCGCGGCGCTGCACGCCGTGCTCGGACAGGTACTTGCCGGCGGGGCTGTCGGCCTTGATCGAGCCGGCGGGGGAGATGTGGTCGGTGGTCACCGAGTCGCCGAGCACCGCCAGGGTGCGGGCGCCGGTGATGTCCTGGACCGGGGCCGGCTGGTCCTGCATGCCCTCGAAGTACGGGGGCTTGCGGACGTAGGTGCTCTGCGCGTCCCACTCGAAGGTGTCGCCGGTGGGCGTGGGCAGCGCCTGCCACTGCTCGGTGCCGGCGAAGACGTCGGCGTAGTCGTTGCTGAACATCTCCGCCGAGACGGCCTCGTCGATGACCCGCTGCACCTCGTGCGGCGAGGGCCAGATGTCGTGCAGGAAGACGTCGTTGCCGTCGGCGTCCTGGCCCAGCGGGTCGTTGTTGAGGTCGACGTCCATCGAGCCGGCCAGCGCGTAGGCGATGACCAGCGGCGGGGAGGCCAGGTAGTTCATCTTGACGTCGGGGTTGATCCGGCCCTCGAAGTTGCGGTTGCCCGACAGCACCGAGACGACGGCGAGGTCGGCCTCGTTGACCGCCTTGCTGACCGGCTCCGGCAGCGGGCCCGAGTTGCCGATGCAGGTGGTGCAGCCGTAGCCGACGAGGTAGAAGCCGAGCTTCTCCAGGTACGGGGTGAGCTGCGCCTTCTCGTAGTAGTCGGTGACGACCTTCGACCCGGGGGCCAGCGTCGTCTTCACCCACGGCTTGGTGGTCAGGCCCCGCTCGACGGCGTTCTTCGCCAGCAGCGCGGCGCCGATCATCACCGACGGGTTGGACGTGTTGGTGCACGAGGTGATCGCCGCGATCACGACGGAGCCGTGGTCGACGAACGTCTCGGTGCCGTCCTCCATGACGACGCGGGTCCGCTTCGAGGGGCGGCCGGAGACCGGGTCGTCCTCGTAGTGGTGCGGCTGGCCGGCGGTGCCGTTGCCGCCCTCGCTGCCCGGAGCCGGGGTCGCCGGGTCGGAGGCCGGGAAGGACTCCGACGACGCCTCGTCGACGCGGGACTCGACGCCGAAGGGCTGGGTGTTCTGCGGGACACCAGGCTTGCGGTCGTCGCCGCCGGTCTCGTCGGCCGAGACGTAGTCGGCGAGCGCCGCGCGGAAGGCGTGCTTGGCGTCGGTGATGGCGACCCGGTCCTGCGGCCGCTTCGGGCCGGCGATGGACGGGACGACCGTGGAGAGGTCGAGCTCGAGGTACTCGGAGAAGGCGATCTCGCGCGACGGGTCGTGCCAGAGGCCCTGCTCCTTGGCGTAGGCCTCGACGAGCGCGACCTGCTCCTCGGAACGGCCGGTGAGCCGCAGGTAGGCGGTGGTCTCCTCGTCGATGGGGAACATCGCCGCGGTGGAGCCGAACTCCGGGCTCATGTTGCCGATCGTGGCGCGGTTGGCCAGCGGCACCGCGGAGACGCCCTCGCCGTAGAACTCGACGAACTTCCCGACGACGCCGTGCTGGCGCAGCATCTCGGTGATCGTGAGGACCAGGTCGGTGGCGGTGGAGCCGTCGGGGAGCTCGCCGGTGAGCTTGAAGCCCACGACGCGCGGGATGAGCATCGAGACCGGCTGGCCGAGCATCGCGGCCTCGGCCTCGATGCCGCCGACGCCCCAGCCCAGGACGCCCAGGCCGTTGACCATCGTGGTGTGCGAGTCGGTGCCGACGCAGGTGTCGGGGTAGGCGACGACGCGGTCGCCCTCCTGGCGCGGGAAGACCACGCGGGCCAGGTGCTCGATGTTGACCTGGTGGACGATGCCGGTGCCCGGGGGGACGACCTTGAAGTCGTCGAACGCGCCCTGGCCCCAGCGCAGGAACTGGTAGCGCTCGCCGTTGCGCTCGTACTCGATCTCGACGTTGCGCTCGAAGCTCTCCGGGGTGCCGAAGACGTCGGCGATCACGGAGTGGTCGATGACCAGCTCGGCCGGGGCCAGCGGGTTGATCCGGTTCGGGTCGCCGCCGAGGTCGGCCATCGCCTCGCGCATCGTGGCGAGGTCGACGATGCAGGGGACGCCGGTGAAGTCCTGCATGACCACGCGGGCCGGCGTGAACTGGATCTCCTGGTCGGGCTCGGCCGACGGGTCCCAGTTCGCCAGCGCCCGGATGTGGTCGGCCGTGATGTCGGCGCCGTCCTCGGTGCGCAGCAGGTTCTCGAGCAGGACCTTCAGCGAGAAGGGGAGCTTGCCTGCGCCCTCGACCGCGTCGAGCCGGTAGATGTCGTAGTCGGTGCCGTCGACGCTGAGCGTCGACCGGGCCCCGAAGCTGTCCTTGCTGGCTGCCACTGCTTGCGCCTCACCCTCGAGAGTCCATCGGGCTTGAATGCCATCCTCCATCATCCCAGGTGGCGCGCGCGGGCCGCTGGGAAGGCGACCCTTCCCTCACCCGGTGACCTGTGTCGCACCGGGTGGGGCCGGTGAATCTCCGCGGAAGTGCCCGGCCCGAGGGGCGTGCCTACCGTGGGCGCGTGACCGGCGCCGTCCCCGACCCGCTGCCCGGCTGGCTCGCCGAGGCCCGGCGGGTCACCGTGCTCACCGGCGCCGGGATCTCCACCGACAGCGGCATCCCCGACTACCGCGGCCCGAACGGCGTCTGGACCCGCGACCCCGACGCCGAGAAGCTCGTGACGCTGTCCTACTACGTCGCCGACCCGGGGATCCGCCGGAAGGCGTGGCGCATGCGGGCGGAGATGCGGTCCGCCGACGTCGCCCCGAACGCCGGGCACCGGGCGCTGGCGCGGCTGGGGGAGCAGGGCCGGCTGCACGCGCTGCTCACCCAGAACGTCGACGGGCTGCACCAGGCCGCCGGCTCCCCGCCGGGCACCGTGCTCGAGCTGCACGGCACGGTGCACGCCGTCGAGTGCCTGTCCTGCGGCGACCGCACGTCGATGGACGACGCCCTGGCCCGCCTCGACGCCGGCGAGGACGACCCGGCCTGCCGCGTCTGCGGGGGCATCCTCAAGTCGGCCACCATCAGCTTCGGGCAGGCGCTCGACGAGCGGGTGCTGGCCGCCGCGGCCGAGGCGGCCGCGGACTGCGACGTCTTCCTCGCCGTCGGCACCTCGCTCGTCGTGTACCCCGTGGCCGGGCTGGTGGAGATCGCCGCCGCGCACGGCGCCCGGGTCGTCATCGTCAACGCGGAGCCCACGCCCTACGACGACCTCGCCGACCTCGTCGTCCGCGAGCCCATCTCGACGGCGCTGCCGCGACTGCTGGGGACGGCGTGACCCGCGCCGACCTCGAGGCCCGCTACCGCGAGCTGGTGCTGCACGAGCTGCCGCGGCGGGCGCGCGAGGGCCGCTGGGTGGTCACGAACGACCACTGCTTCGGCCGGATCGTGCTCGACCACGCGGTCGGCGGGCGCTGGTACGACGTGCTCGACCGCCGCCGCTCGCCGGCCTTCGCCCAGCTGTCCGACGACCAGCTCGCCGGGGCGGTCGCGATGGCCGAGCGGGTGCTCGCCGAGGGCGACCCGCTGCTGCGCGAGCTCGACGCGCGGAGCCTGGCCTGGCGCGGCAAGCCGCCGAAGACGACGACAAAGACGACGCCGAGGACGACGACGCCGAAGACGACGACGCGGCGGTGACCCTCCTCGTCGTCCACCTGGCGCTGACCGCCGCCTACGCCGGGTTCCAGTGGACCGTCCGGGCGCTGGTCTACCCGCAGTTCGCGCGGGTGCCGGCCGGGGCGTTCCCCGCCTACGAGAAGGCGCACCAGCGGCGGGTCACCGCCGTCGTCGGGCCGCTGTTCGCCGGGCAGGGCGTCACGGTGCTGTGGCTTCTCGCCGCCCGCCCGGCCGGCGCGCCGGTGCCCGGGGTGGTCGCGGCCGCCGTCTGCCTGGGCGTCGTCCTGGGGGTCACCGGCCTGCTCGCCGTGCCGTTGCACAGGCACCTGGCGCAGGGCTTCGACCGGGCGGTGCTCGCCCGGCTGCTGCGGGTGGACACCGTCCGGGCGCTGGCCGCGACGGCGGGCACGCTCGTGGCCGCGTGGCTGGTGCTCGCCAGCGGATAGCGTGACCCCGACCACGTCGAGCGGCCGACCGCGGTCGGCCCTGGCCACCCGGGAGCCCGGCATGCGCGTGCCCCTGACCACCCGCGACTTCCTCGACCGCGCCGAGCTCGTCTACGGCGACCGGGTCGGGATCGTCGACGAGCCGGACCAGCCGGCCCCGTCGCTGGGGGAGGTGAGCTGGCGCGACGTCGCCCGCCGCGGCCGCGCGCTGCAGGCGGGGCTCGACGCCCTGGGCGTGGGGGAGGGCGAGCGGGTGGCGGTCGTCAGCCACAACGCCGCCCGGCTGCTGGAGGTCCTGCTCGCCGTGCCGTCGTCGGGGCGGGTGGCGGTGCCGGTGAACTTCCGGCTCAACCCCGAGGAGGTCTCCTACATCGTCGGGCACTCCGGCGCGAGGGTGCTGCTGGTCGACCCGGAGCTGGAGACCTCGCTCAAGGGCGTGCAGGCCGAGCACCGCTTCGGCACCGGCGAGGAGTACGAGCAGCTGCTGGCCTTCGACGCCGAGCCGCGGCCGTGGGCCGAGCCCGACGAGGACGCCACCGCCACGATCAACTACACGAGCGGGACGACGGCGCGGCCCAAGGGCGTGCAGATGACCCACCGCAACATCTGGGTCAACGCGGTCACCTTCGGGATGCACATGCAGGTCAGCGACCGCGACGTCTACCTGCACACGCTGCCGATGTTCCACTGCAACGGCTGGGGCCTGCCGTACACGATGGCCGGCGTCGGGGCCCGCCAGGTGGTGCTGCGCAAGGTCGACGGCGCGGAGATCCTGCGCCGGGTCGAGCGGCACGGCGTGACGATGATGTCCGGCGCGCCGGCGGTGTGGAACGCCGTCCTCGACGCCGCCGCCGAGTGGGACGGCGAGGTCCCGGGCCGCGACCGGGTGCGCATCGTCGTCGCCGGGGCCCCGCCGCCGTCGCGGACCATCGCCCGCGTGGAGGCCGAGCTCGGCTGGGAGTTCAACCAGATCTACGGCCTCACCGAGACCGCACCGCTGCTGACCGTCAACCGGCCCCGCGCGGAGTTCGACGACCTCGACCCCGAGGAGCGGGCCAGGCGGCTGTCGCGGGCCGGCGTCCCCGCGCTCGGCACCCGGATCGAGATCAGCGAGTCGGGAGAGGTGCTGGCCCGCGGCAACACCGTGCTCGCCGGCTACTGGGAGAACCCCGACGCCTCCGCCGAGGCGCTGGAGGGCGGCTGGTTCCACACCGGCGACGGCGGCAGCGTGGACGACGGCGGCTACCTCACGATCTCCGACCGCAAGAAGGACGTGATCATCACCGGCGGGGAGAACGTGTCCTCGATCGAGGTCGAGGACGCCGTGTTCAGCCACCCGGCGGTCGCCGAGGTCGCCGTCATCGGCATCCCCGACGAGAAGTGGGGCGAGCTGGTCACCGCCCTCGTCGTGCTCGCCGAGGGGGAGACGGCGACGGCGGAGGAGATCATCGCCCACTGCCGCACCCGGCTGGCCGGCTACAAGGCGCCCAAGCGGGTCGAGTTCCGCGACGAGCTCGCCCGCACCGCCACCGGCAAGATCCAGAAGTTCAAGCTGCGCGAGCCGTTCTGGTCCTCCACCGGAGGCCGCCAGGTGAACTGAGGCCCACCCCCATGGGGGGAGATCCCCCGCAGATCACTCCGGAGGTCACCCGGGCCGGTCGATGACCGGCCTGGGTGGCGTCCGGTCCCGGGCGCCCGCACAGCGAGCGCCGGCCGGCGTGCCGGCGCACCGGGAGGGGTCGGCACGTGGGAACGGGTACGCGCACGCGACATCACCACTGGGCCATCCGCGCCGCCGGCACCGCGGTCGCCGGCCTGGTCGTCCTGGGGCTGACGCCGGGCACCGCCGCCGCCGCCCCGAGCGACGCCGAGATCGCCGCCGCCGAGGCCGAGCGGGTCGCCGCCGAGCAGCAGGTGGGCGTGCTGAGCGCCCAGCTCGCGCAGGCCGAGGCCGCCGCCGAGACGGCGCACCAGAACGCGCAGATCGCGCTGCAGGACTACGAGGAGACGCAGGCCGCCTACGAGGCCGCCCGCGCCGCCGCCGACGCCGCCACGGCCGCCGCCGCGCAGGCCGACGCCGACGTCGCCGTGGGCCGCGCGCAGGTCGCCGACTACGCCCGCACGACCTACATCCAGGGCACCACCGCCCCCGGCGCCGCCGCGCTCATGTCGGCCGACGGCCCCGCCCAGCTCATCGAGCGCGCCGCGCTGCTCGAGGCCGCCGGCAGCCACCGCGTCGACGTCGTCGGCGAGCTCGAGGTGCTGCAGCAGCAGGCCGTCGCCGCGCAGGAGCAGGCGCAGGTCGCCTCCGCGCAGGCCGAGACGCTGCAGGCCGAGGCCGCCGTCACGCTGTCCGGCGCGCAGGCGCAGGAGTCCGCCGCCCGCGAGCAGCGCGCCGCCGTCGCCGAGCAGCGCGACGCCGTCGCCGCCCAGGCGGAGGCCGCGGGTCTCGAGGTCGCGCAGCTGGAGGCCGAGCAGGCCGCCGCCGAGCAGGCCGCCCAGGCCGCCGCGGCCGCTGCTGCGCGGGCCGCCGCCCGCCCGGCACCGGCGCCGGCGCCCGCCCCGCGAGCCGCCGCGCCCAGCACGCCGTCCCGCTCGTCCTCGTCGGGCTCGTCGGCGACCACGCCCTCGTCCGGCTCGTCGTCCGGTTCGTCGTCGTCGGGCTCGGGCTCGGCGTCCTCGGGCAACCCGACGCCGCCGCCGGCCACCACCGCCGGCGCGCCCTCGGCGTCGGCGGTGGAGACCGCGATCGACGCCGCGATGTCGCAGCAGGGCCTGCCCTACAGCTGGGGCGGCGGCGGCAGCAACGGCCCGGGCTACGGCATCCCGCCGGACACCCGCATCTGGGGCTTCGACTGCTCCGGGCTCACCGAGTACGCCTACGCCCAGGCCGGCATCCGGATCGGCGGCACCAGCCGCGACCAGTGGTGGCGCTTCCGCGGCTCCACGGTGGCCCGCGCCGACCTGCGCCCCGGCGACCTGGTCTTCTGGGGCTCCGGCAGCTCGTACACGTCGATCTACCACGTCGCGCTGTACATCGGGAACGGCCGGGTGATCCACGCCCCGCAGAGCGGCGACGTCGTCCGGACCGGCTCCATGTGGTTCGGCAGCGACTACTTCGGCGCGGTCCGTCCGACCGCCTGACCGAGGAGGCTTCCCGGGCCGGGGAGGGGGACACCGGCCGGGGGAGGAGTGGGGCGTCGGGCAGCCACGGGGGGAGCTGCCCGACGCACCGCCCACGCTAGCAGCCGAGAGGCGCCCGGTGCAGGGGGACGCACCGGGCGCCTCCGCGCGTCCGGGGGCGGCGGCGTGTCCGGGCGGACGCGCCGCGCGGGGCGCCGCACGGCCGAACCGGACGGCGTGCCAGGTCGGGGTGGGACACTGGCGCCGGGACGGGCGAGCGGCCCGTCACCGGCCTCTCCGGGACCCCGACGACGGGTGCCCGGCGGCCGCGGACCGGCATCCAGGGAGCCCCGTGACCACCGCCGCCAGCACCCCTCTCGACAAGCCCGCGGGCGCGTCCGCCGCGAGCGGTGCTCCGGTGCCGCCGTCGGCCGACGCCGCGCGGCTGGAGCGGGTCCTGTTCGAGATCAAGCGGGTCATCGTCGGCCAGGACCGGCTGGTCGAGCGGATGCTGGTGGCGCTGCTGGCCCGCGGCCACGTGCTCCTCGAGGGCGTGCCCGGCGTCGCGAAGACCCTCGCCGTCGAGACGCTGGCGCGGGTCGTCGGCGGGCAGTTCGCCCGCCTGCAGTTCACCCCCGACCTGGTGCCCGCCGACATCCTCGGCACCCGCATCTACAAGGCCGGCCAGGACGCCTTCGACACCGAGCTCGGCCCGGTGTTCGCCAACTTCGTGCTCACCGACGAGATCAACCGCGCGCCGGCGAAGGTGCAGTCGGCGCTGCTGGAGGTCATGGCCGAGCGGCAGGTGTCCATCGGCGGCGTCACGCACAAGCTGCCCGACCCGTTCCTCGTGCTCGCGACGCAGAACCCGATCGAGTCCGAGGGCGTCTACCCGCTGCCGGAGGCCCAGCGCGACCGCTTCCTCATGAAGGTGCTCGTCGACTACCCGAGCCCGGAGGAGGAGCGCGAGATCATCTACCGGATGGGCTCGACGCCGCCGGTGGCCGAGACCGTCCTCGGCCCCGACGACCTGCGACGCATGCAGCGCACCGCCTCCCAGGTGTTCGTGCACCACGCGCTGGTCGACTACGTCGTGCGGCTGGTCGTCGCCACCCGCCAGCCGCGCGACCACGGCATGGACGACGTCGCCTCCTGGGTGTCCTACGGCGCCAGCCCCCGCGCGTCCCTCGGCCTGATCGCCGCCAGCCGCGCGCTCGCCCTGGTCCGCGGCCGCGACTACGTGCTGCCGCAGGACGTCCTCGACGTCACCGCCGACGTGCTGCGCCACCGCCTCGTGCTCTCCTACGACGCGCTGGCCGACGGCGTGCCCGCCGACCACGTCGTCAAGCGGATCCTGCAGACCGTGCCGCTGCCGCAGGTCACCCCGCGCCAGCGCGCCGGCGGCTTCGGGCCGGCCGCGCCCGGCGGCCCGCAGGTGCCCCCGCCCGGGGCGGCGCAGTACGGGCCGCCGCAGGGCGCGCCGCAGTACGGCCCGCCGTTCCCGCCGCCCGCCCCGCCGAACGGCCAGCAGCCCGGCCGTGCCCTCGGTCAGGCACCCGGTCAGGCGCAGAACGGCCAGCCCGGTCCCGGCGCGCCCGCCGGCAACGGGCACGCCCCGGGCACCCCGCAGGCGTGATCCTGCGGCGCGGCCGCGCGCGGGCGGCGGAGGCCGCCGCTGCCGAGGGTGCAGCCGGGACGGCGACGGATTCGGCACCCGCCGCGGGTGCGGCCGGCACACCCGGCTCCGGCACCCCCGGCTCCGGCACCCCCGGCTCCGGCATCGACCCCCGCGACGGCGACGGCTCCCCGCCGCACTTCGGCGAGGGCCCGGCCGACGTCCTGCTGCAGCGGCTCGAGCTCACCGTCCGGCGGCGGCTCGACGGGCTGCTGCAGGGCGACCACCTGGGCCTGGTCCCCGGGTCGGGCACCGAGGCCGGCGACTCGCGCACCTACCACCCGGGCGACGACGTCCGGCGGATGGACTGGCCGGTCACCGCCCGGACCCAGGTGCCGCACGTGCGCGAGACGATCGCCGACCGCGAGCTGGAGACGTGGGCGGTGGTCGACCTGTCGGCCAGCCTCGACTTCGGCACCGGCCTGTGCGACAAGCGCGACCTGGCCATCGCCGGGCTCGCCGCCGTCAGCCACCTGACCGTGCGCGGCGGCAACCGGCTCGGCGCCGTCGTCACCACCGGCGAGCGGGTCGACCGCTACCCGGCGCAGCCCGGCCGGCTCGCCGCCGACCGGCTGCTGCGCGCCGTCGTCGCCACCCCGCGGGCGTCCACCGGCCGCCGCGGCGACCTCGCCGCGGCGCTGGAGACCCTGCGCCGCCCGCCGCGCCGCCGCGGACTGGTCGTCGTGGTCAGCGACTTCCTCGGGTCGGACGCGGGGGAGACCGCCGACTGGGAGCGTCCGCTGCGCGGCCTCGGCACCCGGCACGAGCTGCTCGCCATCGAGGTGGTCGACCCGCGTGAGCTCGAGCTGCCCGACGTCGGCCTGCTCACCGTCCGCGACCCCGAGTCCGGCCAGACGCTCGAGGTGCCCACCGGCGACCCCGAGTTCCGGGCCCGCTACGCCGCCGGCGCCGCCGAGCAGCGGCGGGCCATCGCGGCCGGCCTGCGCCGCGCGGGTGCCGGGCACCTGCAGCTGCGCACCGACCGCGACTGGCTGATGGACGTCGTCCGTTTCGTCGCCGACCGCCGGCGCGCCGGCAGCGGCGGGGCCTCGCGGTGAGCGCCCCGCACCCCAGGAGGGCCCGCCCGTGAGTTTCCAGTCACCGCTGTGGCTGATCGCCCTCGTGCCCGTCGTCGCCCTCGCGGCGCTGTACGTGGTCAAGCAGCTGCGCCGGCGGGTGTACGCCGCGCGGTTCTCCCAGACGGGGCTCGCCGCGAGCCTGCTGCCCAAGCGGGCCGGGTGGGTGCGCCACGTCGCGTTCGGGCTGACGCTCGCCTCGCTGCTCGGGTTGGTGCTCTCGCTCGCGCAGCCGAGCACCGAGGTGCGGGTGCCGCGGGAGACCGCCACCGTCGTCCTGGCCCTCGACGTGTCGCTGTCGATGCAGGCCGAGGACATCGAGCCCAGCCGGTTCGAGGCGATGAAGGACGCCGCCAGCGACTTCGTCGACATCCTCCCGGAGCGGATCAACCTCGGGCTGGTGTCGTTCTCGGGCACCGCGTCCACGCTGGTGACCCCGACGACCGACCGCGACCAGGTGCGCGGCGCGATCGCGAACCTGGAGCTGTCGGAGGCGACGGCGATCGGCGAGGCGATCTTCACCTCGCTGACCGCGATCAGCACCTTCCAGTCGACCCTCGACGTCGGCTCGGAGGAGGCGCTGCCCCCGGCGCGGATCCTGCTGCTGTCCGACGGCTACAACACCGTCGGCCGGGAGAACACCCAGGCGATCTCCGCGGCGCAGGAGGCCGGGGTGCCGGTGTCGACGATCGCGTTCGGCACCGACTACGGCTCCATCGACATCGGCGGCGAGCGGACGCCGGTGCCGATCGACCGCGAGGCGCTGCGGCTGATCGCCGACGAGACCGGCGGGCAGTACAACGAGGCCCGCACCCGCGCCGAGCTCGAGGCGGTCTACGACGACCTGGGCAGCCAGATCGGCTACACCACCGAGCCGCAGGACGTCTCCTACTGGTTCGTGCGGGTGGCCACCCTGCTGCTCGCCTGCGGCCTCGGCCTCGCGGCCTGGCGGCTGCAGCGCCTGTTCTGACCGCGGCCCGGCCGCGCACGCACGAGGGGCCCCGGACCAGCAGGTCCGGGGCCCCTCGCGCGCGTCATGAGGTCAGACGCTGAAGCCGCGCTGACGGCGCACCAGCTTCTTCAGCATGAAGACCGTCTGCAGGATGGTCAGCAGGTAGAGGACCGGCCAGCCGATCGACAGGATCGCCGACTGCACGCCGATGCTCTGCTGGCTCCAGGCGAAGATCAGCACCGCGAAGGTGACCGCCGCGCAGACCGCCGGCATGACGTAGGCGGACCCGCGGCCGCGCTCGGCCGCCGCCTGCGCCGCCCAGTTGTCCTTCTCCACGCGGGCGAAGAACTGCACCCACGCGGTGACGAAGTGGCCCATCCGCACCCACATGTAGAGCTCGGCGGGCGCCACCAGGGCGGCGTAGAGGAGGTCCGTCGCGCTCTTGTCGTGCATCGCCAGCGCGATCCGCAGGTTCAGCAGCGTCGCCACCGCCGGCGGGATCAGCCAGATCGGGTTGAACACGAACGCGTCGATCGACAGCGCCGCCGCCAGCAGCAGCAGGAAGCCCATGCGGGCGGCGATGTTGAAGACCATCGAGATGTTCTCGTACCAGCGCAGCCGCAGGTTCGGGTGCAGCGGCTGGCCCTTGCTGTCGCCGCGCTGACCGGGCCACAGCAGGTCGATGCCGCCGAAGTTCCACTTCACCTGCTGGCCGTGCAGCGCGCGCAGCGTGGTCATCGGCCCCACGAACGCGCGGGCCCGAGCGCTGATCTTCGTGCTGAAGCCGGCGTCCTTGATCTGCAGGGAGAGCTTGGAGTCCTCGACCTCCGAGTCGCGCACCCACGGGGCGGACTGGTGGTGGCGGTACATGACGGCCTCCAGCGCGCGGACGCTGAAGAGGCTGCACTGGCCGCCGAGGACGGCCATGTTCCGGCCGCGGACGAGGTTGTCCATGTTGAAGCCGGCGAACTGGGCGCGCTGGCCGGCGACGAGGAACTTCGCCATCGCGCCGTGCACCTTGGACTTGTCGAAGGTGTAGATGGCCGACAGCCCGCCGATGCGCGGGTCGGTGACCATCTCCTTCTCCAGCCACTCGACGCAGCGCCGGTCGAGGGTGGTGTCGCCGTCGACGCCGAGGATGTAGTCGTAGCCGCGGCTGACGAAGTAGCCGTAGTTGAGCGCGCCGACCTTCTTGTCGGGGTTCTCGCCGATGTCGTGCACGTGCACGGTGGTCCGGTAGGTCTCGCCCTTGACCACGCGGGTGTGCTCGCCGACGAACTGGCCGGCGATCTCCGGGGTGTCGTCGTCGGTGTTGTTGATGACGACGTGGACGACGTCCGGCGGCCGGGTCTGCGACAGCAGCGAGGTGAGGACGTCGGCGATCGTCGACTCCTCGTTGTAGGCCGGGATGACGCAGCTGATGGTGGCGTGGCGCAGCGCCTCGGCGCTGTCCTGCGGGCCGCCGAACTCGGCAGGCACCAGCGAGCTGATGTCGGGGATCTGCTGACCGCCGCGGGCGAGCAGCTGCACGCGGTCGGTGGACCGCCGCATGCCGTGGACGACGAGCTGGGTCACGAGGGGTCCTCCTGCAGGAGCGGCAGCTCGAGGGTGTCGAGCACGGTCTGGCGGAAGTAGCGCTGGGCGCCGGGCTCGGTCTCGACCAGCAGGTCGAACTGCACCGTGACGGTCAGCGACGTCGCTGCCGGGGTGGCCTCGGTGAGGGTGAGCGCGGTGGTGTAGCTGAACGGCGGCATGAGCGCGAACTCGCCCCGGTCCTCGGCGGCGAGGACGCGGGCGGTGCCGTCGTCGGTCGTGGCGGCGAAGCGGGTGACGAGGACCTCGGTCTCGTCGTCCCCGCCCTCGACGTGCGCGGCGATCTGGATGGTCTTGTCCTGGGCGGCGGTCCAGGTGGTGGCCTGGTCGGCGGTCCAGTAGTCGACGACCACGGTGCGGTCGCCGGCCGGGAGCGCGCGGGTGAGCGAACCCGCGTCGAGGTCCCCGGCGGGGCGCACCGGCGTCGGGACGGCGACCTCGTCGGTCGTCGCCGTCTCCTCCGCGGCCCTCTCCTCCGCCGCGGTCTCCTCGGCGGTCTCGTCGGTGGGGTCGGCGGCCTCGGTGGTCTCGGCCGCGGCGGCGCCGAGACCGGGGCTCATGCTGACGTCGGGCCACTCGCAGCCGGTGAGGCCGGCGAGCAGGGTCGCGCCGAGCGCGAACGCGGCCGCGCGGGCACGGGGTGTCGGTCGGGACACGGTCTCCCCTGGACGATCCGGGTGATCGCCGGGGTCCGGGCGACGTTGCACACCCCCAGCAGTGGTCACCAGGGACGCTAGGGAGGGGATAGCGGAACGGTGTAGTGGTCGTGACCCGTCGGGGGGAGACGCGCCACCGCCCGGAGGGACGGGCCCTCCGGGCGGTGACGGTGCGTGAGGTGCGGTGTCAGCGGGTCGGGTCGAGGACCAGCTTGCCGGTGGTGCGGCGGGACAGGATGTCCTGGTGCGCCTCGCGGACGGCGGACAGCGGGTAGCGCCCGCCGCCGACCGGCTCCAGCGCGCCGTCGGCGGTGAGCTGCAGCAGGTCGCTCATCGCGTCGTCGAGCATCGCCGGGCGGCTGAAGCAGTGCGCCAGCCAGAAGCCGATGACGCCGCGGCTGGTGCCCATGAGCGACGGCGGCTGCACGGCCTTCGGCGGGCGCCGGCCGGCCATGCCGTAGGCGACGAGCCGGCCGAAGGGCGCGAGCGCGGAGAACGAGCCGTCGAAGACGTTGCCGCCGGTCATCTCGAGGACGACGTCGACGCGCTTCCCGCCGTTGGCCTCGCGCAGCGCGGCGGTGAAGGTCTTCGGGTCGTCGTCGGCGAGCGCGGGGTCGACGGTGGCGTCGGCGCCGAGCTCCTCGGCCAGTGCCCGCTTCTCCGGGCTGGACGCGGTGGCGATGACCCGCCCGGCGCCCCACCGCTTGGCCAGCTGCACGGCCAGCGACCCGACGCCGCCGGCGCCGGCGATGACGACGACCGACTCGCCCGCGGCCAGGTGCGCGCTGGTCCTGAGCAGGTGCCAGGCGGTGGTGCCCTGCAGCACCAGGGCGAGGGCCTGCTCGTCGGTGACGGCGTCGGGCACCGGCCACGTCAGCCGCGGGCTGCCGACGACCTTCTCGGCGTACCCGCCGCCCTCGACCAGCCCGACCACGCGCTCGCCGCCGCCGGCGGGGCGGCCGACGAACTCCGCGCCCGGCACGAGCGGGAGGGTCTGCGGCGCGAGGTAGCTGTCCTCGGTCTGGTGGGTGTCGGCGTAGTTCACGCCGGCCGCGCTCACCTCGTAGAGCTGCTGGCCGTCGCCGGGGACGGGGTCGGGGAGGTCGACGACGTTCAGGACCTCGGGGCCACCGAACTCGGTGATCTGGACTGCGCGCATGCGGGTGAGGCTATGACTGCTCACCCCCGGTCGTCGTTCCGGGCAGTCTCGTCGGGTGTCGGGTACTCGGCCGCGGCGCGGTGGTCAGCTGCTGGTGAGCCGCTGCAGCCGGGTGGTCAGCGCGGTGCGGCGGTCGGCGTTGCCGTGCAGGTCCACGTACCGCTGCCCGAAGCCGGCCAGCAGCGTGTCGTCCAGCCGGCGCACGGCACCCGGGGGGTAGCGGTAGTCCATCCGGGCGGTGATGCCGCTGTCGTCGACGCCGCGCAGCACTTCACCCAGCTCCACCAGGCTGGTCACGCCGAGTTCGAGCAGGAGGCCGGAGATCCAGGTGTAGTGGTCCGGGCGCGACCAGCCGGCGTCGGCGTACTGCCCCGCCAAGAACGCAGCCAGTTCCCGAGGCGCGATCCGAGGGTCGTCGGGGTCGATGTCGTCGGCCTCGTCGGCGGGAACCGGTGCCCGGAGGCGCTCGCGGATCGCGGTGAACTGCTGGTCGGCCAGCTCCAGCAACCCGGCGGCCAGGGTGAAGCGGCGGTCGAACTCGGAGGCGTGCTCGTCCGGCACCGTCCCCTTGTAGCGGATGTCGTGCTCGAACTCGGCCCACGCGTGCTGCAGCACCGTGCGCACCTGCACCTGCACCACGCGCCCGACCAGCTCCGGCAGCTCGGCCGCCCGGCCACGGTCCACGCTGATCAGCAGGTGCCGGCTGGAGTAACCGAACCGGCCCTGCTGCGCGGTCCGCCGCCCCATGTCGAGGTCGTCGATCACCCGCACCTGCGCGGCCAGCAGCTCAGCGACCGCCTCCACGTCGCTCTGCACGTAGGTGATCACCCGCACGCCGATCTGGTCGGTGATCTCCCGCATCGGGTCCGGGTACGCAGGCACGCCGTCGACCGTGCGGGCCGCCTTCTCCGCGAACGAGGCGATTGTCTTGGTCCGCCCGGTCACCGACAGGTAGTTGATCCCGGCCTCGTCGAGCACCCCGGTGACGAGCGCCAGTGCCTGCTCCCCGGCGACCAGGGTCTCGGGCCGGCCGTCGGCGTACGCCTGGATGGCCTGCTGCACGGGGTCGGGCGGTGGCGCGGCATCCCGGGGGCCGGGCTGCAGGTCCGGCGGCAGGCTCGGGGTCACGATCGCGCCGCCGGCGGCGTCGCCGTAGGTGGTCACCTCGTCCGGGCGTCGGACGGCGATCCATCCCACGTAGGCGCACACCACGGCGTCGACCTGGTCCTCCGCCACCCGCAGCTCGCTCTTGCGGGTGGCGGCCTGCACATGCCGGCGCAGCGCGGCGAACGGTTCCCCGAGGTCGAGCTCGGCCACCGCGCTCAGCAGATCGATGAGCAGCAGCAGCTCCGCGCGCATCTGTTCGAGCACCCGGCCCGGCTTCTCCTTGTACTTCAGCGTGCGGCCCAGCCGGAACAGCGCCACCGTCGCAGCGTGCGGGTAGACCTCGATCGCCCGGCGGTCGCGGCGCGAGCGGGGGTCCAGGTCCAACTTCAAGCGCCGGCCGATCCGCCCGCCGCGGGTGTCACCATCGGTGAACTCGGCTCTGCCGGTGTTCGTCGGGTGCGCCCCGGCCTCGAACCTCGCGAAGTCGGCGTTGAGCGCCCGCTCGGCGGCCCGGTTCCCGGTGGCGTTGGTGACCACCAGCGGGGCGTCGATCGCCACGATGCACGGACCGGCGGTGAACGGGGCCAGCGCGGTCTCGATCTCCTCGTCGGTGCGCACCGCGCTGACGTGCACCAGTCGGCCGGCGTCGTCCAGCACGGCGAGGCCGGTGGGTTGCCTGAGCCCCCAGGCGAGGTCGATCCCGATGTGCCGCACGGGCTCAGCTTGCCCTGCCCCGCAGCTCGTCGAGGCTCGTCCCGTGAGATCCGACCAGGCGTGTACGGGTGCCCCTGCCCGAGGTCGCTCGGATGGGCGCCGTTCCACCGACCGGCTGTTCCCCATGGTGGACGAACGCGAGGACATCGACGGGACGTGTCTGCCGGGCGCTGGCCGAGCGGGTGGCCCGGCGGGACCCCGGGCCGGGACCTGTCCGGCCGAGACCGCGGTACGGCTAGCGGGTCGGAGGTTCCCCGGGACTCCCGGCGCCCGTGACGGGAAGGCGGACGCACAGCACCGTCTCGCCCGGCCGGCTCCGGATGCTGATCTCGCCGCGGTGCCGCTCGACGATGCGACGGGAGAAGTCCAGCCCCAAGCCCGTTCCCTCGCCCACGCCCTTGGTGGTGAAGAACGGCTCGAAGGCGCGCTGCCGGATCTCGGGGGACATGCCCGTGCCGGTGTCGGTGATCTCCACGACCACCTCGGCCCGGTCGGCCCGCGTGGCGACCCGGAGGGTCCCGCGACCGTGCATGGCGTCCAGTGCGTTGTCGATGAGATGCGTCCAGAGCTGGTTGAGCTCGGCGGGTAGCGCCGTGATGCGGGGGACCGGTGTGCCGTACTCGCGCACGACCGACACCTCCGGGGGGATGCGGTGGGCGAGCGTGGCCAGGGTGCTCTCCAACCCCTCCGCGACGTCGGTCTGCTGCACCGCGGCGCGATCGAGCTGGGCGTAGGACCTGACCGCGGAGACGAGGTCGGAGATGCGCCGCGTGGCCTCGTCGACCTCGCCCAGCAAGGTGGTTGCGGACAACGTGCTCGCGACCCACTCCAACCCAGGTCCGAGCCCCGTGGGCCCGAGCGCCTCGGTGAGGCGCTCGCACCACTCGGTGTCGGCACCGGCTTCGGCGAGCGCCGGCGCCGACTGCCACGCGTCGGCCACGCCGCGCCGGGACAACCAGTCCGCGAGCTCGTCCTCACGATCCGCGAGCGTCACGGGATCGACGGGCGGTCCGTTCCCGAGCTCCTCGCGGAGTGCGTCCAACCGGGCGAACCCGTCCGCCGTGACCGTGACCGCGGCCAGCCCGCGCAGGGCGGAGGACATCCTGACGTGCGCCTCACCGAGCGCGTCGACCGCACGGACCGCGGCAGCAGCCGGGTTGTTCAGCTCGTGCGCGAGGCCGGCGGCCAGCGTGCCCAGGGCCGCCAGGGCCTCTCTCTGCCGAGCCATCGTCTCGTAGTTCCTGGCGGACCGGGACACGCCCTCCGCGAGGGACAGCCCGAGCGGGAAGTGGGCGCTCCAGAGGGTGCGCAGGTCCTCCGCCGGTACCCGGAGGACGCGGCCGCCGGTCGCGGCCCGGCCGGTGGCGAGGTAGGCGCCGTGCTCGTCCCATGCGCGGAACCCGCCTGCCCAGCGCCCCGGGACGTCCATGGCGCCCAGCCGCGTCTCGTCGGTGCCGAGGTGACGTACCAGCTCGACCCTGCCCTCCAGGAGGACCCACCAGTGCTCGGCCGGGTGGTTCTCCTGGAAGAGCACGTCCCCGTCCTCGAACCGGACCTCCGATCCGACGGCCAGCAGCGTGCGCAGCTGGTCGTCGTCGGTCCCCGAGAAGAGGGGCAAGCCGTGCAGGTCGTCGAGGTCCATCAGGGCGTCGCGGTCGTCGGGCGGGCGGGGTGCACGGCATGGCTCCCTCTGCGACAGGCCGGGGCGGTCCACGTGGTGGAGAACTCCGACGGCCCCGGGAGACGGTGCGGGCATCCAAGCACGGCGCGGACGTGCACACGGGGGCGTGCTGCGCGCCGACGGGGAGCCCCCCAGAGCTGCGCGCCGTCGCCGGGGACGGGCTCGGGGAGGTCGACGACGTCCAGGACCTCGGGGCCACCGGACACCGTGATCTGCACGGCTCGCACGCAGGGAGGCCATAGTTCCGCCGTCCCGGCCCCGGTGGGTGCGGGTCAGACCGGGGAGGTCACGCCCGTCAGGTCCTCGGAGACGGCCCACAGCCGGCGCTGCACGGCGAGGTCGTAGGACTGCGGGCTCGAGGTGACCAGGCGCGGGTGTCCGCGGACCTCGCCGCGACCGCCCGGGCCGTAGTACTGCCCGCCGAGCACGGCCGGGTCGGTCGCGGCCCGCAGCGTCGGCAGCGCGCCCATGGCCGGCGGCTGGGTGAGGAGCGGGGCCAGCAGCTCCACCGGCGCCCGGAGCGCGGTGGGGGAGTTGCGCACCAGCTCGGTGTCCGCCACCCCCGGTGGGCGGCCACCGCGACGGTCGCCGCGGGCCGCGGGCCGCGAGCCGGCGCTGCAGCTCGTAGGTGAACATCAGGTTGGCGAGCTTCGACTGCCCGTACGCGCCGACCCGCGAGTAAGAGCGCTCCCACTGGAGGTCGTCGAGGTGGATCGCGGCGCGGATGCGGTGGCCGACGCTGCTGACCGTGACCACGCGGGAACCGGGCACGGGCAGCAGCCGGTCGAGGAAGAGCGCCGTGAGCGCGAAGTGCCCGAGGTGGTTGGTGCCGAACAAGCGCACGGCTCTGCGCCGGCTCGCCGCCGGCGCCGACCTCCTGCGCCGGTACGTGCCGGAGCTCGGCGAGGCCGCGGAGGTGTTCTGCTTCCACGCGCTGGTCCTGGCCGGTGCCCTCTGGCCCCCTACAGCTCGCCGCCGCCCGGCGTGCGGGCCGCCTACGAGGCCGAGCCGGAGCTCGCCGTCCTGCACGCGGACCCGCAGGAGTCGCTGCAGCGGGCAATCCGGACCCTGCTCCTGGGGGCCGTGCCGCGCGACTGACGCCGGGGCCCGGACGCAGGACGGCCGGCCCGCGCTCGGCGGGCCGGCCGTCCCCTCGCGTCAGGCGGTCTGCGCCTCGCGGCGCGGGAGCACCCAGTCGGGCCGCACCCAGTGGCAGGTGTAGCCGTAGGGGATCTTCTGCAGGTAGTCCTGGTGCTCCTCCTCGGCCTCCCAGAACGCGCCGGCCGGCTCCACCTCGGTGACGACCTTCCCGGGCCACAGGCCCGAGGCGTCGACGTCGGCGATGGTGTCGAGCGCGACCTGGCGCTGCTCCTCGCTGGTGTAGTAGATCGCCGAGCGGTAGCTGCGGCCCACGTCGTTGCCCTGCCGGTTCCTCGTCGACGGGTCGTGGATCTGGAAGAAGAACTCCAGCAGCTCGCGGTAGGAGATCACCGCCGGGTCGAAGACGATCTCGACCGCCTCGGCGTGGTCGCCGTGGTTGCGGTACGTGGCGTTGGGGGTGTCGCCGCCGGAGTACCCGACGCGGCTGGAGAGCACCCCGGGGCGCTTGCGGAGCAGCTCCTGCGCGCCCCAGAAGCAGCCGCCGGCGAGGATCGCGGTCTCGGTGGTCACGTGTTGCCTCCCTGTCTGGTCCTGCATCCCGCGCAACTCCCCGGACGGGGCCCGTGTTCCGCCCGGCTCCCGTCGGCCGGGAGCCGGGCGGGCGGCGGGCGTCAGGAGCGGATGAACTCGAGCAGGTCGGCGTTGATGGTCTCGGCCTGCGTGGTCGGCATGCCGTGCGGGAAGCCGGCGTAGGTCTTGAGCGTCCCGTTCTGCAGCAGCTCCGCCGACAGCGGCGCGGAGTCCTCGTACGGCACGACCTGGTCGTCGTCGCCGTGCATCACCAGCACGGGGACGGTGATCTTCTTCAGGTCGTCGGTGAAGTCCGTCTGGGAGAAGGCGACGACGCCGTCGTAGTGGGCCTTGGCGCCGCCCATCATCCCCTGCCGCCACCAGTTGGCGATGATCGCCTCGACCGGCTCGACGCCGTCCCGGTTGAAGCCGTAGAACGGCCCTGACGGCAGGTCGCGGTAGAACGCGGAGCGGTTCGTGGCCACCTGGGTCTGGATGTCGTCGAAGACGCTCTTGGGCAGCCCGCCGGGGTTGGCGTCGGTCTGCACCATGATCGGTGGGACGGCGCTGATGAGCGCGGCCTTCGCGACGCGGTCCTCCCCGTGCCGTGCGAGGTAGTGGGCGACCTCGCCGCCGCCGGTCGAGTGGCCCACGTGCACGGCCTCGCGCAGGTCGAGGTGGGCCGTGAGTGCGGCCAGGTCGTCGGCGTAGTGGTCCATGTCGTGCCCGTCGCTCGTCTGGGTCGAGCGGCCGTGCCCCCGGCGGTCGTGGGCGATGACCCGGTAGCCCTGCGCCAGGAAGAACATCAGCTGCGCGTCCCAGTCGTCGGCCGACAGCGGCCAGCCGTGGCTGAAGACGATCGGCTGACCGGTGCCCCAGTCCTTGTAGAAGATCTCGGTGCCGTCGTCGGTGGTGATGGTGGGCACGGGGCGCCTCCGTCGGTCTCGGGAAGGGGGAGCGCTGCCGGACGCGGTCCGGAGCGCGCCCCATCCCAGTGGCGCCGGGTGTTCCGCGGGAGTCCGGCGCGGGTCGTCCCGGTGAACTCCGGCGTGTCCTGGCGCCGTGTCACCCGGTGGCGTCCGCCCGTCCGGCCAGGTCCTCCGCGCGGCTCCGGAGCGCCTCGTTCATCGCCCGGAAGCCGGCCTCGGTCTGCCGCAGCGTGCCCGCGACCAGCGGCACCAGGACACCGCGGAACACCTCCCGCTGCAGCAGGTCCGTGCCGCCGTCCGCCCGCGGCGTCAGCGTGAAGGAGTGGGTGCCGTCGAACAGGCCGGGCACGCCCAGCCGGCCGAGCCACGCCAGCTCCCGCTCCTCCTCGACGGCGGTGACGGTGGGGCGGAACGTCATCCCGCGGCCGCCGGGCGGGACGATGCGCACCCGCAGCCGCTGCCCCACCCGCAGTTGCCCGGTCAGCTCGGGGACGAACGGGTTCCAGGCGCCGTACGCGGACGTGTCGGTCAGGACCCGCCAGACGACGGCGGGCGGCGCGGCGACGGTCGTGGCGGCGCTGAGCTCTCGCACGGTGCGCTCCAGGGGAGGAGAGGGACGGCGCCGGTCATCGTGGCCGAGACGGCCGTCCGGGTCGATGCCGTCCGGGTCGATGTCGTCCGGGCCCGCGGCTGGGACGCGTCCGGACCGGGTAGCCGGTCCGGGTGTCCGACTTCGAGATCACCGCCCTCGTCCTCGCCGAGCACGAGGTCTTCCGCCGCGAGTTCGCCGCCCTCGACGACCTGTCCGGCCCCGAGCTCGCCGCCGCGTGGGAGGCGCTGCACGCCCGGTTGGAGGTGCACGCCGTCGCCGAGGAGCAGCTGTTCTACCCGCTGCTCGCCCAGGAGGCCGACGGTGAGGAGGAGACGGCGGAGGGGGTGCACGACCACAACGAGATCCGCCACGCCGCGGCCGCCGTCGGGGAGCACGAGGTCGGCAGCGAGCCGTGGTGGGAGGCGGTGCACGCGGCCCGCCAGGTCAACGCCGACCACATGGCCGAGGAGGAGACGGACTTCTTCCCGCCGTTCCGGGAGGCCGTCGACGACGGGCAGCGCGAGGCCCTCGGGATGCGCTGGCTGGCCTTCCACGACGAGCACGAGCGGGCGAGGGGACTGTCCGGCGAGGACGCGGAGGTGGCCGAGGTGGTCCCCACCGACGTGCCGGAGAGCGACCCGTCCGTCTAGCTCCCGTCGCCGGCCGGCGGCTCGGGCCAGCCGGCCAGGGTGCCGATCCAGGCGAGCGCGAGCCAGGCGCCGTCGAGCGTGCCGGTCGCCGTCCCGTCGGCGACCTCGAGCCGCCACGGGGCGTCGGCGTGGCGAGGCCGGCGCGACCCGGTGGCCGGCACCGCGCCGACCACCCGCCAGGACCGGACGGGCAGCTCCCGCGGCGGCCGGCCCGGCGGCACCGCCCACACGCCCTCCCGCGAGGCCGCCACCGGCTCGGCCCGGGCGGAGGCCGGCCACCGCAGCCGGACGGCGCCGAGGCCGAGGTACGCGGCGGGGTCCGCGGGCACGCTCCAGTCCGGGCGGCGCGCGCCCCCGGCGGCGTCGGCGCCCAGCGTCACCACGGCGGAGACGGCGTGCAGCAGGCCGCCGAGCACCCGCCCGGCGCGGCTCTCCGGCGGGACGTCCTCGACCCGCCACCGCACCAGGCCCCGCAGCTCCGCCTCGCCCACCGGGCCAGCCTGCCGCAGGAGCGCCTCCGGCACCCGGCGGGCACGGGAGGCCGGCGGCGCGTCACCCGACGACGAGCACGCCGGTGAAGGAGGGGTCGGACCTGCTGGTGAACGGATAGGTGCCCGGCCGCTCCGGCGCGGGGAAGGACGTCAGGCTCCCGGCCGGGATCTCGGCGTCGAAGGACCCGTCGTCGGCGGTGACCGTGACCGCGGCGCCCGTCGGGTTGTGCACGGTCACCACGGAGCCCGCCCGCACGGGACCGGTGACGGTGAAGCCCGTCGGGTCGACGAGGACGGGCACCGAGAGGTCCCCGTGGTCGTGGACGGACGACGGAGCCGGACCGCCCGGCGCGGCGGCCCCGGCTCCCGCGGCGGCCGGCGCCGGGGCGGGTCCGTCGGCCGCGGCCGGCGGCGGCGAGGCCGCCAGCGCCACGGCCAGCGCGACGGTCGCGAGCATCCCGGCGACCTCCGCCGCGGCGAACCGGCGGAACGCGCCGGGCCGGCCCTCGGCCAGCCGGGGCAGCGTGCGGCGGCGGTGGTGCCGGCCGAGGGCGACCAGGACGGCCAGCGCCCCGGCCTTGCCGGCCAGGAGCAGCCCGTAGCCCGACCCCAGGCCGGCGAGCAGGCCGGTCCCGCGGTCCAGCGCCGACCAGCCCGCGAGCAGCCCGGTGGTCCCGACGACGGCGGCGCAGCCCAGGGCCAGCGCGCTGAAGCGGGGAGCGGCGCGGGTCAGGACCGCCGGGTCCCGGCCGTGCAGCAGGACGGCGAGCAGGCCGCCCACCCACACGGCGGCCGCCACCACGTGCACGGTCAGGACCGCCGTCGACGCCAGGTGGTCCCCGGCCGCGGCGGAGTGACCGGTGAGCACGGCCGGCACGACGACGCCGACGCCCGCGACCGCGAGCAGCACGCGCGCGGCCGGGGACCCCGCGCACCGGCGGGCGCCCACCGCGACCACCAGGGCGGCGGCCGCGGCGCCCAGCGCGGCGTCGCCGGCCGGCACCTGGGTCAGGAAGGCGCGCACCGACTCCGCGCCGAGCGCCCACGGCGGCACGCCCACCAGCCGGGCGAGCGTGAGCGCGGCCTCGACGACGACCGCGACGGTCCACGCCGCGGCCCACCACGACGCCGCGCGGACGGCGCGCCGCGAGGCCCGCGGCAGCACCCGCCCGGGGACCAGCACGGCGGCGAACAGCAGCGCGCCGACGGTCCCGAGCGCGGCGACCCGGACGGCGAGCGTCGCGACCGGCAGCCCCCACTCCACGACCGCACCGGACCCGGACCCCGTCGTGGCCGCCCCGCCCACGACGAGGGCGAGGACCAGGACGGCGCCCAGCCCGAGGACCGCGGTCGCGGTGAGGCCCGCGACCGGCCGCCGCGTCCGCTCGGCCGGGGCTGCGGCCGGGCGGGGGAGGAGCGCGGTCACCGGCGGCGGCGCAGCTGCACGGCGGCCAGCGCGGCCGCGACGACGAGGACGGCGGCCGCGCCCCCGGCCAGCCACGGCGTCGAGGAGCCGGACCCGACCGGCCGGGCGGCGGCCGCTCCCTGGATCGGCGTGGCGCCGTGCCCCGTGGCGCCGTCCGCCGTGGCGCCGTCCCCCGTGGTGCCGCCCGGCGCGGCGCCTCCCGTCACGGTGAAGGTGGTGGTGCCGCTGACCGGGTGCCCGTCGGCGGAGGCGATCCGCCAGGTCGCCGCGTAGGTGCCGGCGGGCAGGTCGCCCGGGAGGGGCAGGCTCACCGTCGGGCCGGAGACCGAGGGGACGCCGTCGCCGACCCGGGCGCCGTCGGGTCCGGTGACCACGAGCTCGGCGCCGAGCTCCTGCACGTCGCCGCTGAACCGCAGCTCCACGGCGGCGGGCGCGGCGCCCAGCGACGCCCCGTCGGCCGGTGTCGCCGAGACCAGCGCGTCGTGTGCGGAGGCGGCCGGCATGCCGATGCCGAGCAGGGCCGCCGTCCCGACGAGCACCGCGGCCACTCCCGCGAGCACCCGACGAGCCGGCCCGGTGCGCTCGTCGCTGTCCATGCCCGGTGTTCGCACCGCGACCCCGATCCGGCTTGCCGGAGACCGGGGTGAACCGGATCCGGGCCGGCCTGCGAACACCACCTGCGGACGGTGACCGGCTCCGAGGCGAGCGCGGTGGACCCGTCCCTGCGGAGCCCTTCCCCGGGCTCGTCCCACGGCCCCGCGCACCGCGGGAGTCGCCCCGTCCGGGAGCGCAACGACCAGCCCCGGACAGCCCTCGCCCGCCGGGCGGCGGTGCACCCCGACCGAGGAGAGAACCCATGCGCAAGGCACTCGCACTCCCCACCGTCGCCCTCGCGGCCGCGGCCTTCCCGCTGCTCACCGCGACCGGCGCCTCCGCCCACGAGGGCAGCCACAGCTACCAGGCCGACCTCGGCTCCCTCAACGACTCCGGGGCCACCGGGACCGCGATGGTCACCCTGGACGGCACCACCGCCACGGTGATGATCGAGGCCTCCGGCCTGCTCCAGGGCGCCCCGCACGCCCAGCACTTCCACTTCGGCGCGGCCGGCGCCTGCCCGACGCCGGACGACGACGAGAACGGCGACGGCTGGGTCAGCGTCACCGAGGCGACCGAGGACTACGGCGCCATCGGGACCTCGCTGACCACCACCGGTGACACGAGCCCCGACAGCGGGCTGGCCATCGACCGCTTCCCGACCGACGGCGAGCTCTCCTACGAGCGCACGCTCGAGGTCACCCCCGACGTCGCCGCGTCGTTCGAGGCCGGGACCGCCGTGCTCGTGCTGCACGGCGTCGACAAGGACGGCAGCGGCACCTACGACGGCACGGTCATGAGCGACCTCGACCCGTCGCTGCCGATGGAGGCCACCGCCCCGGCCGCCTGCGGCCCGCTCGCCGCGTCGCAGATGGGCGCCGCGCCGAGCGGTGGCGCCGAGACCGGTGGCGGCGCCACGGCCGGCACCGAGCAGCACGCCGCGCTCGCGGTGGGTGCCGTCGCCCTCGTCGGCGCGGCCGCGGCCGGCACCGTCGCCGCCCGCCGTCGCCAGGCCGCCGACCAGGCCTGACGGCCCGCCGTGCCGCGCGGGGGAGGACCCCCGCGCGGCACGGCCCCGCCCGGCGCCCCGAGACCCGGAGGACCCCGTGACGTCCCGCCGCTCCCCCCGCACCTGGCTCCTCGCCGCCCTCGCCCTGGCGGTCGTGGGCGTCGTCGCCCTCGTGGTCGCGACGACCGGGCAGCAGTCCCCACCGCAGCCCGCCGCCGGCGCCGGTGACGACGGCGCGACGTCGTCACCGTCCTCCGGGACGGCGCAGCCCGCCCCTCCCGCACCCGCCGAGTCGTCCGCACCGGCCGCCGGGGCCGGCGGGACCGCCGGGGCCGCCCCGGTCGCGGCGCCGGTGTCGGTGTCGGTCGCGGCGATCGGCGTCACCAGCGAGCTCATGGACCTCGGGCTGAACGACGACGGCACCGTCGAGGTGCCGCCGCTCGAGCGGGACGACCGGGCCGGCTGGTACAGCCCCGGCCCGGCCCCCGGCGCCGTCGGCCCGGCCGTCCTGCTGGGCCACGTCGACTCCGCGGAGTACGGGCCGGGGGTCTTCTACGACCTCGGCGCGCTCGAGCCGGGCGACGAGGTGGAGGTCACCCGGGAGGACGGGACCGTCGCCGTGTTCGCCGTCGACCGGGTCGAGCGGCACCCGAAGGACGAGTTCCCCACCATCGAGGTCTACGGCAACACCGACGGCCCCGAGCTGCGGCTGATCACCTGCGGCGGGGCCTTCGACAGCGGCGTCGGCAGCTACGAGGACAACGTCATCGCGTTCGCCTCGCTCGTCGGGACGCGCCCCGCCTGACCGGGCGCGCCGCTCAGGTCACGGGCAGCGCGACGAGCCGGGCGGCCAGCTCCGCGTTGCGGCGGAGGAACGGCCCCCAGCCCGCGGGCGCGCGCGTCCCCGGCGACGCGCGCGTGCAGGGCTCCTGGTCCCAGTCGCGTACCCGGCCGCCCCGGATGCGCAGCCGGACGAGCACCTCGCCGGTCCAGCCGGTGACGTCACCGTCGGCCCGGCCCTCCGCCGCGGTGACCCGCTGCGGCGCCACCACCCACCGCAGCGCCTCGATCTCCTCCTGCAGGCGGGCGGCCGCCTCGTAGGCCTGCGCCTGCGCCGCGGTGTCGCGCCGGGCGGACAGCGCCGCCACGGCGGCGGCGACCGCGGCCGGCTCCCGGTCGAGCACCGCGGTCAGCGCGGCGGCGAGCTCGGGCACCGGGGTGTCCCGCCCGCCCCGGGCCCGCGCCAGCTCGCGCGCGGCGGCGCTGCCCGCCGTGCCCGCGTGGGTCAGCGGATACACGCGGCCGAGCCCCGAGACGGCCGCGCGCACCCGCCGGGCGCCGAGGTAGGGGCCGAACAGGCGCACGTCCGGTCCCGGCCGGGGGTCGGAGACGACGTCGAGGCGCGGCGCGTCCGGCGAGGCGTCCAGCCGGATGCGGACGGGCACCTCCAGGCCGCCGGCGATGCGGTTCCACGGCGGCAGCGAGCGCTCCAGCAGGTTGCGCTCGGCCCACGCGGCCTCGTGCACCGAGTCGCACTCCAGCGCCTCGATCCGGGTCACCCGCCCGACCATCCGCCGCAGGTGCCGCCGGTCGCGCAGGTCGCCCCAGTAGGAGCCGACGCGCGAGCGCAGGTGGGTGGCCCGGCCGACGTAGAGCACGCGCCCGCCGCCGTCGCGGAAGCGGTAGACGCCCGGGGCGGCCGGCAGGGCCGCGACGGCGTCCGGTCGGGCGGGCACGCGCCCATGGTGCGCACGCCACCGCCTCCCGTGACGGCGCCACGCCCCACCCGTCACGGGCGCCCCACGGTCACCAGGGAACCGTGCCGGCGTCCTCGAAGAACCCGCCCGTCGGCCCGCCGTCGGGCAGCGTGGCGAGCCGGATCGGCGTCGCCGCGCCCTGCTGGGGGGTGCGCACGCCGCGGAAGCCGTTGAGGTCGGTGGCGACGTAGCCGGGGCACGCGAGGTTGACCAGGATCCCCGTACCGGCCAGCTCGCGGACGTACTGCACCGTCACCGCGTTGAGGAACGTCTTCGACGGCGAGTAGGCCACCGCGACCGGCCCGGTGGTGAGCTCGCCGTCGGGCCCGGACTGGCGGGTCAGCGACCCCACGCCGCTGGACACGTTGACGATCCGCGGCGACGGCGAGCGGCGCAGCAGCGGCAGCATCGCGTTGGTCACCCGGATCACCCCGAGCACGTTGGTCTCCACGACGGTCCGGACGACGTCGAGGTCGACGGTGGTCGGCCTCTGGTCCATGCCCCCGGTGATGCCGGCGTTGTTCACCAGCGCGTCCAGCCGGCCGAAGCGGTCGGCGAGCAGCTCGGCCGCGGCGGCGACGCTCGCGTCGTCGGTGACGTCCAGCGGCACGCCGACCGCGTCGACGCCGGCCGCCCGCAGCCGGGCCACCGCCTCCTCCCGGCGGGCGTCGTCGCGCGCCCCCACCCCCACGCGGTGGCCGAGGGCCCCGAGCCCCGCCGCGATCTCGTACCCGATGCCCTTGTTCGCGCCCGTGACCAGCGCGGTCCTCGTCTCTGCCATGCCGTCGAGCCTCGGCGCGGGCGGCGCGGCCGTCCAACACCGTCTCGGTGCCGGCCGATACCGCGGCGGTATGGATCGGCGGGCTCCCGGCGTTGGGCCCGGTCGTGGAGACGCGGGAGCTGCGCTACTTCGTCGCCGTCGCCGAGGAACTGCACTTCGGCCGGGCGGCGCAGCGGCTGGGCATCGCCCAGCCGCCCCTGTCCCGGGCGATCGGCGCGCTCGAGCGGCGCCTGGGCGCGACCCTCCTGCACCGCACCAGCCGCTCGGTGGCCCTGACCGACGCGGGCGTCGTGCTCCTGCGCGAGGCCCGCGCCGCCCTGGACGCGGTGGAGGCCGCCGAGCACCGCACCCGCCGCGCCGTCGCGGACGCCGGCCGGCCGCAGGTCGTGCTCGCCACCAAGGCCGCCGCCTCCGCCGAGCTGCTGGCCAAGCTGCTGTCGGCCTACGCCGCGGAGCCCGGGTCCGTGCCGGTCGACGTCGTGCTGTGCGGCCCCGGCGAGCAGGGGCGGCTGCTGCGCACCGGGCGCGCCGACGTCGCCCTGCTGCACCGCCCCTTCGACGACACCACCGGCCTCGACGTCGAGGAGCTGGCCACCGAGGGACAGGTCGCGCTCCTGCCCGCCGGCCATCCCCTCTCCACCCGGCGCGAGCTCCGGCTCGCCGACCTCGCCGACGTCCCCGGCCTGCCGGCGCCGCGCTGGCCCGGCCCCGACGGCGGCTACGCACCCGGTCCCGGTCCGGAGGTGCACAGCCACACCCAGCTCCTGCAGCTGGTCTCGCTCGGCCGCACGCACGTCGTGCTGCCCGACTCGGTCCGCGCCCAGCTGCACGACGACGTCGTCGCCGTGCCGGTCGTGGACGCCGAGGAGGTCACCACGCTCGTCGCCTGGCCGCCGCACAGCCGGTCGCGGGCCGTCGCCGACCTGGTGCGCACCGCGCTGCGGCTCTGAGCCGGCCCCTGGACGGCCCCGGACGCACGGGTGCCCCGGCCCGCGCGCACGCGGACCGGGGCACCCGGAGGGGGAGGAGCGACTACCGCAGGTCGAAGCGGTCGAGCTCCATGACCTTCGTCCACGCGGCGACGAAGTCGCGCACGAACAGCTCCGCCGCGTCGTCGGAGGAGTAGACCTCGACGATGCCGCGCAGGATCGAGTTCGAGCCGAACACGAGGTCGGCCGCGGTGGCGGTGCGCACGACGGCGCCCTCGGCGTCGAGCGCCTCGTAGACGTCCTCGGAGTCGGCCGACGTCCGCCACTGCACGCCCAGGTCGAGCAGGGTGCGGAAGAAGTCCTGCGACAGGACGCCGACCCGCTCGGTGAACACGCCGTGCCGCGTGCCGCCGCTGTTCGCGCCGAGCACGCGCAGGCCGCCGACCAGCGTCGTCATCTCCTTGGCCGACAGGTCGAGCATGAAGGCCTTGTCGACGAGCATCGTCTCCGGGGCCAGCTTGCTGCCCGGCTTGACCCAGTTGCGGAACCCGTCGGCGCGCGGCTCGAGCCACTTCATGCCGTCGGTGTCGGTGGTCTCCTGGGTCGCGTCGGTGCGGCCCGGCGAGAACGGCACGGTCACCGGCACGCCGGCGTCCGCCGCGGCCTTCTCCACGGCCGCGGACCCGCCGAGGACGACGAGGTCGGCGAAGGAGACCCGCTTGCCGGTCTCGCGCTCGAACTCCTCCTTGACCCGCTCGATCACCGGGATGACGTCGGCGACGCCGTCGTTCACGGCCCAGCCGACCTGCGGCTCCAGCCGCAGCCGGCCGCCGTTGGCGCCGCCGCGCTTGTCGGTCTTGCGGTACGACGACGCCGCCGCCCACGCGGTGTGCACGAGCTGCGGGACCGTCAGGCCCGAGGCCAGCAGGCGGGCCTTGAGGTCGGCGATCTCCGCCTCGCCGACCAGCTCGTGGTCGACGGCGGGCACCGGGTCCTGCCAGAGCAGGTCCTCGGCCGGCACGTCCGGGCCGAGGTAGCGGCTCTTGGGGCCCATGTCGCGGTGCAGCAGCTTGAACCAGGCCCGCGCGTACTGGTCGGCGAAGTACTCCGGGTCGGCGTGGAAGCGCTCGGAGATCGCGCGGAACTCCGGGTCCTTGATCAGCGCCATGTCGGCCGTCGTCATCATCGGCGGGTTCTTCTTGCCCGCGATGTGCGCGTCGGGCACGAGCTCCTGCGCCTCGGGGTTGCTCGGCTGCCACTGCTTGGCGCCGGCCGGGCTGCGGGTCAGCTCCCAGTCGTAGCCGAACAGCATGTCGAAGTAGCCGTTGTCCCACTGGGTGGGGTTGGGGGTCCAGGCGCCCTCGAGACCGCTGGTGATCGTGTCGGCGCCCTTGCCGGTGCCGTTCTGGTTGATCCAGCCCAGGCCGTTGCCGTGCACCGGGCAGCCCTCGGGCTCCGGGCCGACCAGCGAGGGGTCACCGCCGCCGTGCGTCTTGCCGAAGGTGTGGCCGCCGGCGATGAGCGCGACGGTCTCCTCGCTGTTCATGCCCATCCGGCTGAAGGTGACGCGGATGTCGTGCGCCGAGGCGACCGGGTCCGCGCTGCCCTTCGGACCCTCGGGGTTGACGTAGATCAGGCCCATGGTGACGGCGGCGAGGTTGCCCGCCTCGAGGTCGAGCGGGTCGTCGCCGGCGTAGCGCTCGTCGCCGAGCCAGGTGTCCTCCGGGCCCCAGAAGACCTCGTCGGGCTGCCACTTGTCCTCGCGGCCGAAGGCGAAGCCGAAGGTGGGCAGGCCCATGTCGTCGTGGGCCACGTTGCCGGCGAGCACCAGCAGGTCGGCCCAGGACAGGCGGCGCCCGTACTTCTGCTTGACCGGCAGCAGCAGGCGGCGGGCCTTGTCGAGGTTGGCGTTGTCCGGCCAGCTGTTGAGCGGGGCGAAGCGCTGCCCGCCCTCGCCGCCGCCACCGCGGCCGTCGGCCATGCGGTACGTGCCGGCGGCGTGCCACGACATGCGGATGAACAGCGGGCCGTAGTGGCCCCAGTCGGCCGGCCACCAGTCCTGCGAGGTGCGCATGACCTCGACGAGGTCGCGCTTGACCGCCTCGACGTCGAGCTTCGCGAACTCGGCCTTGTAGTCCAGGCCGGCGAGCGGGTCGGAGTCCGGCGAGGTCTTGGTCAGCACCGTGAGGTCGACCTGGTTGGGCCACCAGTCGCGGTTGCTGCGCGGGCGGTGGCCGGTCTCGTTGACCGGCGAGGGGATGACCGGGTTCTGGCTCTCGCTGGCCGGGCTCTCGGTCTCGTACGTGCCGACCGGGCTGGTCGTGGTGTCGTACGGCTTGGGCTCGTTGACGCCCGCGGTGTCCTCGGGACTGGTGCTCACGGCGTACCTCTCTGTGCTCGGGGATCGGGCAGGTCGGCCGGGGTCGTCGCGCAGGACCGGCAGCGGCCCCAGTAGAAGACCTCGGCGGAGTCGACGAGGAAGCCCCCGCCGACCGGGGGAGTGAGGCAGAGGACGTCGCCGGTGGCGCCGTCCACGTCGGTGATGGCGCCGCAGGACCGGCAGACCAGGTGGTGGTGGTCGTCGCCCACCCGCGCCTCGTAGCGCGCGAGCGAGCCCTGCGGCTGGATGCGCCGCACGAGGCCGCGCTCGGTGAGGACGGCGAGGACGTCGTAGACCGCCTGGTGCGACACCGCGCCGAGCCGGGCGCGGGCGGCGGCGATCAGCGTCTCGGTGTCGACGTGCGGGTGCGCGTGCACGGCGTCGAGCACGGCCAGGCGGGGGCGGGTGACCCGCAGGCCCGCCGAGCGCAGCACGCGTTCGAGCTCCGCGGCGTCCGGCACGGCGCCATCCTCACGGCTTTCCTTGAACGAGTCAAGAACGCCCACGGGACCGCCGGGCGGCCAGCGCGGTCGTGCCCGCGGCCAGGGCGGCGGCCAGCGCCGCCCCGGCGGCGTTCATCGCGAGGTCGTTCGTGTCGCACGAACGGCCGAGCGCCGGGAGCGCGGCCTGCACCGCCTCGACGGCGGCCGACGCCCCCACCGCGGCGAGCAGCACCGCCACCGGACGCCGGGTGGCCAGCGCGGCGAAGAAGACCGCCGGGACGAACAGCGCGACGTTGGCGAGGAGCTCGACGCTGCCCGGGGACGGCAGGGAGAGCTGCACCGCGCACGTCTCGAACGCGCGCCGCGGGGTGGGCGTCAGCGTCAGCGCGACCACCGGGAGCAGGCCCAGCAGCGCCAGCGCCCCCGGCGTGCGGCGGTCGTGCGGCCGGCGGCGCAGCAGCAGCCACCCGGTGCCGGTGCAGCCGGCGAGCACCAGGAGCAGCGCCACCGGCACCAGCGCCGCGTGCTCGACCAGGGACGTCGTGACCATCGCGACCGCGGACGGTAGGGCGGCGGGCCCGCTCCGCCCGGGAGCCCGGCCGGGACGCGCCGCGCATGTGGTTGGCTCGACGGCTGCACCGACCGACCCGGCCGCGCTCCCCGCGCGGCGCAGCCGCACCGCCCGAGGAGCCCCCCGATCCCCGCTGACCAGATCCTGGCCGAGGCGACGCGGGTCGCCGACCTGCTGCTCGACGTCCAGACCCGCGTGAACGCCCAGATCGACGCCACGCTCGCCGAGCTGTTGCCCGGCGTGCAGCGCCAGGTCGGCGTCGGGCCGGAGGACGCCGCCGACGTCACCGGCCTGGTCAACGCGCGGATCACCGGCCTGAGCGTCGTCGTCACCCCGGCCGCGGTGGCCGCCGTCGTGCCGCTGACCGCGGCGTCCGCGGCGACGACGGCGGCCGGCCGGCGGGCGATGACCGACGTCGTCACCGGCGCCGACGACCGGCTCGCCGTCATCGCCGGCCCGTGCTCGATCCACGACCCCGCCGCCGCGCTGGAGTACGCCGGCTTCCTCGCCCGCATGCGCGAGCGGCACGGCGCCGACCTCGAGATCGTCATGCGCACCTACACCGAGAAGCCGCGCACCGAGGTCGACTGGAAGGGCTTTGCCTACGACCCGTTCCTCGACGGGTCGAGCCGGATCAGCGTCGGCCTGGTCGCCACCCGCATGCTCATGGGCGCGATCACCGGCCTCGGCGTCCCGGTGGCCGCCGAGCCGCTCAACGCGCTCACCCCGCAGTACGTCAACGGCCTGGTCACCTACAACGGCGTCGGGGCGCGCAACGTCACCGACCAGACCGCGCGCGAGCGGGTGTCGGGGTTCTCCTCCGTCGTCGGGTTCAAGAACTCGCCGGAGGGCAGCGTCGACTCGGCCATCTCCGCGGTGCTCACCGCCCGCGCCCCGCACGAGTTCCTCGGCGTCGACTCCCACGGGGTGTCCGCGCAGCTGTCGACGACGGGCAACGACACCGGCCACGTCATCCTGCGCGGCACCGCCGACGGCCCCAACCACTCCGCCGAGCACGTCGCCGACACCCGGCGCCGCCTGGCCGCGCGCGGGCTGCCCGAGGTGCTCGTCGTCGACGCCTCGCACGGCAACAGCCGCAAGGACCACCGCCGCCAGCCCGCCGTCGTCACCGACCTCGCCGGCCAGGTCGCCGGCGGGGAGCGGGCGATCCGCGGCGTGATGATCGAGAGCTTCCTGGCCGAGGGCCGCCAGGACCTCGACCAGGCCCACCCCGAGCGGCTCGAGTACGGCGTGAGCGTCACCGACTCCTGCGTCGACCTGCCCACCACCGAGGCGCTGCTCGACGAGCTGGCCGCCGCCGCCCGCGCCCGGCGGGCCGCGACGGCCGGCTGAGCCGGGTCAGCGCGCGAGCAGGTCGCGCAGCGCCCCGACGACGACGTCCGGCGCCTCCTCGGCCATGAAGTGGCCGGCCGCGACGGTGCGGTGGTCGAGGTCGGGCGCCCACGCCCGCCACAGCGCCGCCGCGTCGAAGCCGAGCGCGGCGCCCCAGTCCTGCTGCAGCACGGTCACCGGCATGGTCAGCCGGCGGCCGGCCGCGCGGTCGGCGGCGTCGTGCTCGAGGTCGACGCCGGCGCTGGCCCGGTAGTCGGCCACGATCGAGGGCACCCGCTCCCGCGAGGCGCGCAGGTACTCGGCGCGCACGTCGGCGGGGAACAGATCCTCCCGGCCCCAGCCGTCGAGGAACGAGCCGAAGAACGCGTCGGCGGTGGCGGTGATCATCGCCTCGGGCAGGCCGGGGGGCTGGGCCATCAGGTAGAGGTGCCAGGCCACCGACGCCCGCACGCCGGAGAGGATGTCCCAGGAGTCGAGGGTCGGCAGCACGTCGAGGGAGCACAGGTGGGTCACGGCGTCGGGGGAGTCCAGGCCCGCGCGCACCGCCACCAGCGCGCCGCGGTCGTGGCCGGCCAGGGCGAACCGCTCGTGGCCCAGCGCGCGGGCGGCGGCCACGACGTCGGCGGCCATCGTGCGCGCGCTGTAGGTGTCCGGGCCGGTGACCCCGGGGGCGTCGCTGGCGCCGTAGCCGCGCAGGTCGGGGCAGAGGACGGTGTGGTCGGCGGCCAGCGCGGGGGCCACGAGCCGCCACATGAGCGAGGTCTGCGGGAAGCCGTGCAGCAGCACCAGCGCGGGGCCGCTGCCGAGCACGGCGACCGACAGCTCGACGCCGTCGGTGCCGGGGACGCGGGTGCGGGTGCAGCCGGGGATGTCGGGGGTCATGGGGGTCATGGCGGCCACCCTCGGCGCGGCCGATGAGCGATCGATGAGCGCGACATCGATGAGCGCGACGAGGATCGGCGTGCTCGGGCCCGTCGAGGCCCGGGACGCCGACGGCCGGCCGCTGCCCCTGGGCGGGCCGCGGCACCGCGAGCTGCTGGCCCGCCTCGTGGTCGCCCGCGGCCGCGTCGTCCCGGTGCCGGTGCTCGTCGACGACCTGTGGGACGTCCCGCCCGACGGCGCGGTCGCCGCCGTGCGCACCTTCGTCGCGGCGCTGCGCCGCGCCCTGGAGCCCGACCGCCCCCCGCGCACGCCGGCCCGGATCCTGGTCACCGAGGGCCCCGGCTACGCGCTGCGCGGCGTCGCCGTGGACGCCGAGGACGTCGAGCGCACGCTCGCGGGCCCCGCGGACCTGCCCGCGCTGGAGGCGGTGCTGGCCGCCTGGCGCGGCCCGGCGCTCGCCGACGTCGGCGACCGGCCGTGGGCGGCGCCCGACCGCGCCCGGTGGGCCGAGCTGCACGCCACCGCCGTCGAGCGGTCGGCCGCCGCCCTGCTCGACCTCGACCGCCCGGCCGACGCCGTCGCGCGGCTGGACGCGCACGTCACCGGCTCGCCGTGGCGGGAGGAGGGCTGGCGGCTGCTCGCGCTGGCCCTCTACCGCGCCGGCCGGGCGCCCGACGCCCTCGCCGTGCTGCGCCGCGCCCGCGCCCGACTGGCCGGCGAGCTCGGCCTCGACCCGGGGCGCCGGCTCGCCGACCTGGAGGCCCGGGTGCTGCGGCGCGACCCGGCGCTGGACCGGCGGGCCGAGGACACCGTGTGGGCGCGGGCCGCCCGCAGCTGGGAGGGCGCCGTCGCGCCGGGCTCCCGGGCGCGGCTGGAGACGTCGGTGACGCTGCTGCGCGCGCTCGCCGTCAGCGGCGCGGCCGGGCTCACCGCCGCCCGCGAGCAGCGCCTGGCCACGGTCGCCGCGGCCGAGGAGACCGGCGACCCGCTGCTGGTCGCCCGCGTCGTCGGGAGCTTCGACGTCCCCTCGGTGTGGCCGCGCTCCGACGACCCGGAGGGCTCGGACCGGCTCGTCGCCGCGGCGGAGCGGGCGCTGCGCCGGCTGCCGGAGGACGCCCCCGCCCCGCTGCGCGCCCGGCTGCTCACCACGGTCGCGGTGGAGTCCCGCGGGCTGCCCGGCGACCGCGGGCCGGCCGCCGCCCGCGCCGCCGAGCAGATCGCCCGCGCGACCGGCGACCCCGCGCTGCTCGCCTCCGCGCTCGGGGCGGTCTACCTGCACACCTGCGACCGCGCGGGGCTCGCCGCCGTCCGCGACGCGACCGGCGCGGAGGTGGTGGCGCTCGCGGAGCGGGCGGGCCTCGACGACGCCCTCGTCCTCGGCCACCTCGTGCGGCTGCAGGCCCGCACCGCGCTCGGCGACCTCGACGGCGCCGCCGGGCACGCCGCGGTCCTCGACGCTCTCGCCGTCGCCGGGGAGCGGCCGCTGGCCGCGGTGTTCACCGGCGCGTGGCGGGCGCTGCGGGACGTGGCCGGCGGCGGCCCGGAGGACGCGCTGCGCGCCGCCCTGGAGCGGGTGGCCGGCTCCGGGATGCCCGGGGTGGCCGCCGGCCTGGTGCCGCTGGCGCTGACCTGCCTGCGGGTCGCCCGCGGCGAGCTAGCGCGCGAGGAGGGCGACGCCGGCCCGTACGCGCCCTGGGTGCGGCCGCACGTGCTGCTCGCGGAGGGCCGCGACGCCGAGGCCGCCGAGGCGGTCGCGGTGCTGCGCGGGCTGCCCGGCCCGCCGCCCGGGCTGCTGCTCGAGGCGCTGTGGGTGCTCGCCGGGCGGGCCGCCGTCGCGACCGGCGACCGGGACCTGGCCGCGCGGGCGGTGGCGGCGCTGCGGCCGGCCGCGGGCGAGCTCGCCGCCGGGAGCGGTCTGCTCACCGCCGGGCCGGTCGCGGAGACGCTGGCGCTGCTCGGCTGAGCCCGGTCCGGCGGCTCAGACCTGCACGGCGGTGCCGCAGACCCCGCAGACCTCCAGCGTCTCCCGCCGCCACCGCGCGACCGGCACGAAGAACAGCGAGAACTGGCGGAACTGCCGGATGCGCGTCCACTGCGTCGTGTTGCCGCAGCGCGGGCAGGTGCGGACCTCGCCCGGCCCGAGGACCTTCTGCTTGGTGCCGAACCCGAAGAGGAGGAACATCCCGCCAGCGTAGGGACGGGACGGCGGGCCGGCCGTGCGTGCGACCCTGCTCCCGTGGCGCGGGTGGGGCTGGTGCTGGGCGGGGGCGGCGTGGTCGGGCAGGCGTACCACGCGGGGGTGCTGGCGGTGCTGCAGCACGACGCGGGGTGGGACGCCCGCACCGCCGACGTCGTCGTGGGCACCTCCGCCGGCTCGATCACCGGCACCCTGCTGCGCGCCGGGGTCTCCCCGGAGGACCTCGCGGCCTGGACGGTGAAGGCGCCGCTGTCCGGCGAGGACGGCGTGCTGCGCACCATCGCCAGCGCCGAGGTCCCCGAGCTCGCGCCGTTCCGCCCGCTCGACGTGCTGCGCCGGCCGATGCGGCTGCCCGGGCCGCCGCTGGTCGCCCGCGCGCTGGCCCGCCCGTGGCGCTTCCGCCCGCTGGCCGCCGGCATGACCCTGCTCGCGCCCGGCCGGCACGACGTCGTGGCCCAGCTCGGCGCGCTCCGCGAGGTCGAGGGCCCGGACTGGCCCGAGTCCCTGTGGATCACCGCGGTGCGCCGCCGCGACGGCCGCCGCGTCGTCTTCGGCCGGCCCGGGTCGCCGCCCGCGCCGGTGCACCTCGCCGTCGCCGCCTCCTGCGCGGTGCCCGGCTACTTCGCCCCGGTGCAGATCGGCCGGCACGCCTACGTCGACGGCGGCGTGCACTCGGCCACCAACGCGGCGGTGCTGCGCGGCACCGGCGTCGACGTCGTCGTGGTCGTCGCGCCCATGAGCGGCTCGCCCGGGTGGCGGCAGGACCTCGCCGCCGCCATGCGCCGCTACGCCCAGCGGCAGCTCGTGCGGGAGGTGCGGGCGCTGGAGGCCGCCGGGATCCGCACGGTCGTGTTCACCCCCGGCGCGGCCGAGCAGGAGGTCATGGGCGCGGACATGATGGCGCGCGAGCGCCTCGACGAGGTGCTGCAGCAGTCGTTCCTGCGGGCCGGGGAGCACGCCGCCTCCCCGGAGGTGGCGGGGCTGCTGCGGCGGGCGGCCGGCCGGGACTGACCGGCGCTCCCCGTCCGGCCGGGTGTGACCGGCGTCCAGCGACTAGGTTCGTCCCCTGGACAGGACGTCGGCGCAGGGGGTGCACGTGGGCAGGTCGGTGCTGGTGACCGGCGGCAACCGGGGGATCGGGCTGGCCATCGCCCGCTCCTTCGCCGAGCAGGGCGACTCCGTGGCGGTCACCCACCGCGGCAGCGGCGCCCCCGACGGGCTGTTCGGCGTGCAGTGCGACGTCACCGACACCGAGGCCGTCGACCGGGCCTTCACCGAGGTCGAGGAGCACCAGGGCCCCGTCGAGGTGCTCGTGAGCAACGCCGGGATCACCCGCGACGGCCTGCTCATGCGCATGAAGGAGGACGACTTCGCCGACGTCCTCGACGCCAACCTGACCGCCGCCTACCGCGTCACGAAGCGCGCGGTGCCGAAGATGGTGCGCGCCCGGTCGGGGCGGATCGTCTTCATCAGCTCGGTGGTCGGGCTGCTCGGCTCGGCCGGCCAGACGAACTACGCGGCGAGCAAGGCCGGCCTCGTGGGCCTCGCCCGCTCGATCGCCCGCGAGCTCGGCAGCCGCAACGTCACCGCGAACGTCGTCGCGCCCGGCTTCGTGCGCACCGACATGACCGCGGAGCTGCCCGAGAAGCGGCAGCAGGAGATCCTCGGGCAGGTGCCGCTGGGCCGGTACGCCGAGGCCGACGAGATCGCCGCCGTCGTCCGCTTCCTCGCGAGCGACGCGGCCGGATACGTCACCGGGGCGGTCGTCCCGGTCGACGGCGGACTGGGGATGGGGCACTGATGAGCGGGATCCTCGAGGGCAAGCAGGTCCTCGTCACCGGCGTGCTGACCGAGGCGTCGATCGCCTTCGCCACCGCGCGGATCGCCCAGGAGCAGGGCGCCACCGTCGTGCTGTCGAACTTCGGCCGCGCGCTGTCGCTGTGCCAGCGGATCGCCAAGCGGCTGCCCCAGGAGGCGGCCGTCGTCGAGCTCGACGTGACGGATCCCGAGCACCTGGCGTCCCTGGCCGGCCGGCTGCGCGAGGCCGGCCTCGACCGCCTCGACGGCGTCGTGCACTCCATCGGCTTCGCGCCGCAGGAGGCGATGGGGGAGGGCTTCCCCGAGGTCGCCTGGGAGCACGCGGCGACCGCGTTCCAGGTGTCGTCGTGGTCCTACGCCTCGCTCACCCAGGCCTGCCGGCCGCTGCTGGCCGACCCGTCCTCGGTCGTCGGGCTCACCTTCGACGCCTCGGTGGCGTGGCCGGTCTACGGCTGGATGGGCGCGGCCAAGGCGGCGCTGGAGTCGGTCAGCCGCTACGTGGCCCGCGAGCTCGGCCCCGACGGCGTGCGCTCGAACATCGTCGCCGCGGGCCCGCTGCGCAGCATGGCCATGAAGTCCATCCCGGGCAGCGCCCAGTTCGAGGAGGCGTGGGAGGGCCGCGCGCCGCTGGGCTGGTCGGTCACCGACACCGAGCCCGCCGGCAAGGCCGTCGTCGCGCTGCTCTCGGACTGGTTCCCCGCCACCACCGGCGAGATCGTGCACGTCGACGGCGGCTTCCACGCCGTGGGCGTGTGACGGGTCCCACCGTCCGTCCCGCATCCGCGCCTCCCGGCGCACAGGAAGAGAGCACGTGCCCCGCGCGACCGTCGACCTGCACCCCGGCCAGCGACCCGACGAGGACCCCTCGCTCGCCGTCCGCAACAACGGGGGCGCCCAGCCCTCCGTCACCCCCGCACCGCCCGGCCGCCGCGAGGCGCTGCTGGTCCTGTCCTTCGGCGGCCCCCGCGGCCACGACGACGTCATGCCGTTCCTGGAGAACGTCACCCGCGGCCGCGGCGTCCCGCGCGAGCGGCTGCTCGACGTCGCCGAGCACTACCACCACTTCGGCGGCGTCAGCCCGATCAACGAGCAGAACCAGGCGCTGGTCGCCGCCGTCGAGGCCGACCTCGCCGCGAACGGCGTCGACCTGCCCGTCTACTGGGGCAACCGCAACTGGGACCCCTACGTCGAGGACGTCTGGCAGCAGATGACCGACGACGGCATCGAGCACGTGTACGTGCTGGCCACGTCGGCCTACGCCTCGTACTCCGGCTGCCGGCAGTACCACGAGGACGTCGCCCGGGCCCGGATCGCCACCGGCGGGGGCCCGACGGCGGAGAAGCTGCCGCACTACTTCGACGGCGCCGGGTTCGTGCGCGCCAACGCCGACGCGCTGGCCGCCGCGCTCGCGGAGCTGCCCGAGGAGCACCGCGCCACCGCGCGGCTCGTGGCCACCGCGCACTCCATCCCCGACGCGATGGCCGCCGTCGCCGGCCCCGACGGGCACGCCTACGAGCACGAGCTCACGGCCGCCGCGCGCGCCGTCGTCGACGCCGTCGAGCCGGGGCGGGCCTTCGACCTCGTCTGGCAGTCGCGCAGCGGCCCGCCGTCGGTGCCGTGGCTGGAGCCCGACGTCAACGACCACCTGCGCGCGCTGCACGAGAACGGCGAGACGGCGGTCGTGCTGTTCCCCGTCGGCTTCGTCAGCGACCACCTCGAGGTGATCTGGGACCTCGACAACGAGGCGAAGGAGACCGCCGAGGAGCTCGGGCTGGTGTTCGTCCGGGCCGGCACGGCCGGCACCCACCCGGCGTTCGTGGCGATGGTCCGCGAGCTGCTGCAGGAGCGGCGCGCCGGCGGCGAGCCGCGGCTGGGCACCGACTGCCCGGCCTCCTGCTGCTTCGTCCAGCGCCCGGCGGCCCGCCCCGCCTGACCCGTTGACGGGGCCCGGCCCCCGGGAGGACCGTCGGTCCACCGGGGGCCGGACGAGGACGGTGGGCCATGACCCCTGACCCGGTCGGCGGGCGGACGGTCGACGTCGCGCCCGCCAACGCCGCGCAGCTGGGCGCCTGGGACGGCGCCCAGGGCGCGTTCTGGGCCGCGCAGGCCGACCGCTTCGACCGGGCGGTGGCCCGCTACGACGCCGCCTTCCTCGCCGCGGCGGAGCTCCGCCCGGGCGACCGGGTGCTCGACGTCGGCTGCGGCACCGGCGCCACCACCCGGGCGGCCGCGCGCGTCACCGGCTCCGCGCTCGGTGTGGACCTGTCCGCGGCGATGCTCGAGGTGGCCCGGCGGCGGGCGGCCGAGGAGGGCCTCGACGGCGCCCGGTTCGAGCAGGCCGACGCCCAGGTGGCGGCCTTCCCGCCGGCGTCCTTCGACGTGGCAGTCAGCCGCACCGGCGCGATGTTCTTCGCCGACCCGGTGGCCGCGCTGGCCAACGTCGGCCGCGCGCTGGTGCCCGGCGGCCGGCTGGTCCTGCTGGTGTGGCAGGCGCTGGAGGCCAACGAGTGGATGACCGAGATCCTCGGCGCGCTCGCCGCGGGGCGCCCGCTGCCCGCGCCGCCACCCGGTGCGCCGGGGCCGTTCTCCCTCGCCGACCCCGCCCGCGTCCGGCGGGTGCTGGCCGACGCGGGTCACGCTCAGGTGGAGGTCGAGGGTCTGGCCGAGCCGGAGTGGTTCGGCGCCGACGCCGACGACGCGGTCACCTTCGTCCTCGGCCTGGCCGGCTGGATGCTCGACGGCCTCGACGACGCCGCGCGCGAGGGGGCGGTCGCCGACCTGCGCCGCCGTATGGCGGCGCACGCGGGACCGGACGGCGTGGAGCTCGGCTCGGCCGCCTGGCTGGTCACCGCGCGCCGGGCGTGACCGCCTCCCGCCACACCGGCGCCACCGTGCGGGTGTAGCGGCGGCCGAACACGCGCGACAGCACGCCGGTCACCGGCGCCGGCACGGTGGCCCGCAGCGCCGCCCGGTCGCCGTCGCTGATCCCGTCGGTCAGCCAGGCGAAGAACGAGCCCGCGTCGGCGGGGGAGCGGTGCCGCAGCCGCCCGGTGACCGCCCGCCACTCGGCCGTCCCCTCGTGCCCGTGCAGCAGCGGCTCGAGCTCCTGCTCCTCGTGGTCGAGGTGGGCGCCGACCACCTCGCGGGTGCGCCCGACGCTCGCCCGGGCCGCGGCGGCGTCGGCCGCCGACCCGGTGCGGGCGAGCGCGGCCAGCGCGTCGCCGGTCTGCGCCAGGGCGGCCGACATCGCGGCGTGCTCGTCCTCCATCTCGGCGAGCAGGTCGGGGGCCACGCCGGTGCCGGCGAGGAAGGGCCAGACGTGGGCGTCCTCGCCCTCGTGGTGGTGGGTGAGCTCGCGGCGCAGGTTGGCGAAGGCCCGCCCGAGCCGGGCCGCGCGGTCCCGGTCGCCGTCGGACCAGACCTCCAGCGCGGCGGTCAGCCGGTCGAGGTCGCGGCGGACCGCGTTGTGGATCAGGCCGTTCATCGTCGGCGCCGTCATGCCCGCGCACCGTAGCGCCGGGACGGCCGCCGGCGGGCGCTCAGGAGCGCGGGACGGCGTTGTACGCGGCGACGGTGGCCTCGCGGACGGCGTCGGCCAGCGGGCGCAGCGCGTCGTCGCGGGCGGCGGCCTGGCCGGAGGTGACCGCGCCGCCCGGGGTGTCGGCCATCGCGAGGTCCAGCACCCGCGACAGCCGCTGCGCGCGGGCCAGCACCGACAGCGCGAGCGGGTCGGTGTCCGGCGGCAGGCCCGGCGCCCGCGCGCCGGCCAGGCCGCTCAGCAGCGCCGGCACCTCGGGGTGCCAGCGGGCGAGGTCGAGCCGGGCGAGGGTGCGGGCGGCGTCGCCGACGGCGAGGTCCAGCGCCCCGGAAACCGCGCGCAGCGAGCCCTCCACCGGCGGGGGCGCCGGCGCGACGCCGGCCAGGTCGACCGCCGTCCAGGACACCACCTCCGGGCCGGCCGCCTCGGGCACCAGTGCCACCCGGTCGCCCACCGCCGCCTGCCGGGCCTCGAGCGCGAGCGGCGCCAGGCCGGGCGCCGGCGGCAGCCCGCGGACGTCGCCGGGCACCGGCAGCACCAGCCGGACGCGCCGCTCGCCGAGGCCGCGCAGGGCGGTGAGCGCCCAGCCGAGCGGCACCGTGCCCGGTGACCCCGGCATCCCGGTGACCTGGTGGGCGCGGTCGTCGGCCAGCGCGTCCAGCGCTTCGTCGGTGGAGGTGCGGCCGGTCAGCCACGCGGTCGCCCAGACCGCGAACCGGCCCGCGAGGAGCTCGTGCACGCCGCGAGGCTACGTGGCGGGGACCCGTGGCGCGGCCGGGGAGCGCGGCCGGGTGGCGCGGCTCCCGCGTGCGGGCCGCCGACGGCGTCCCCGTCGTCTGGGAGACTGGGGGCATGGCTGCCTGGGTGCTCTGGCTGGTCGCGGCGGGCCTGCTGGCCGCCGGTGAGATCGCCGGTGGTGCGCTGGTCCTGCTGATGCTCGCCGGCGGTGCGCTGGGCGGTGCCGTCGCCGCGCTGGCCGGCGCGTCCGTGCCGTTCCAGCTGGTGGCGTTCCTGGGGCTGTCGGCGTTCCTGCTGGCCAGCGTCCGGCCGGTGGCGCGGGCGCACCTGGAGCGGGCGCCGGCCCACCGCGACGGCGTCCAGGCCCTGGTGGGCCGCACCGCCGTCGTCACCCGGGTGGTCGGTCGCTCCAGTGGCCGCATCCAGGTGGGCGCCGACGAGTGGACCGCCCGCAGCGAGTTCGACGACACCTACCCCGTCGGCACGACGGTGCGGATCCTGCAGGTCGAGGGCGCCACCGCGATCGTCGGCGAGGAGATCGGGTAGCGGCCGGACCGGGTGGCGCCGCCGCGCCGCTGACCAGCAGGATCGCCGTAGGGACCACCGACCCGGGAGGACGCCCGTGAGTGCCGCGCTGATCGTGCTGGTCGTCGCCGTCGTGCTGTTCGTGCTCGTCGCCGCCAAGAGCGTGACGATCGTGCCGCAGGCCCAGGCCAAGGTGGTGGAGCGCCTCGGTCGTTACAGCCGCACGCTCTCCCCGGGCCTGTCGCTGCTCGTGCCCTTCGTCGACCGGGTACGGGCCACCATCGACCTGCGCGAGCAGGTGGTGTCCTTCCCGCCGCAGCCGGTGATCACCGCCGACAACCTGCAGGTCGGCATCGACACCGTCGTCTACTTCCAGGTCACCGACCCGCGGCTGGCCGTGTACGGCATCGCGAACTACATCACCGGCATGGAGCAGCTGACCACGACGACGCTGCGCAACGTCGTCGGCGGGCTCAACCTCGAGGGCGCGCTCACCGGCCGCGACGGCATCAACAGCCAGCTGCGCGAGGTCCTCGACGGCACCACCGGCCCGTGGGGGCTGCGGGTGGCGCGGGTGGAGATCAAGGCCATCGACCCGCCGCCGTCGATCCAGGACTCCATGGAGAAGCAGATGCGCGCCGACCGCGACAAGCGGGCGATCATCCTGCAGGCCGAGGGCGCCCGGCAGTCGGCGATCACGACGGCGGAGGGGCAGAAGGCCTCGGCGATCCTGTCGGCCGAGGGCCGCAAGCAGGCGGCGATCCTCGAGGCGGAGGCCGAGCGGCAGAGCCGCATCCTGCGGGCCGAGGGCGACCGCGCCGCGCTGTACCTGCAGGCGCAGGGGCAGGCCAAGTCGATCGAGACGGTGTTCCAGGCGATCCACGACGGCAAGCCCGACCAGGGACTGCTGGCCTACCAGTACCTGCAGACGCTGCCGCGGATCGCGCAGGGCGACGCGAACAAGATGTGGATCGTCCCGAGCGAGTTCACCAAGGCGCTCGAGGGCCTGTCCCGCCTCGGCGGCGGCGACGGCGAGAGCCGCTCGTTCCTCGACGTCCCGCCGTCGGGGGACGGGACGCCGGCCGCGCCGATGGACACCAGCGGCTGGTTCGAGTCGAGCCTGCCCCCGGCCGCCGAGCAGCCCGAGGCGCGCATCGAGATGAGCAGCATCGCCGACGCGGGGCCGGCGGTGCCCTCCCCGCAGCGGCCGCCGACGTCCGACCTCGCCCGCGCGGCCGTGTGGGGGGTGGGGGCCGGGGCCGGTCAGCCGCCGGCCTGAGGGGGGGGGCGCCCCCGGGGGCCCCCCCCACCTCAGTCCTTGAGCAGCCCCTCGCGCAGCTTGGCCAGGGTCTGGCTGAGCAGCCGGGAGACGTGCATCTGCGAGATGCCGATGTCGGCGGCGATCTGCGACTGGGTCATGTTGCCGAAGAACCGCAGGATGAGGATGCGCCGCTCGCGGGCCGGGATGGTGGCCAGCAGGGGCTGCAGCGACTCGCGGTACTCGACGCCCTCGAGCGCCGCGTCCTCCTCGCCGAGGGTGGCCGCCAGCGTGGGGGAGTCGTCCTCGCCGGAGAGCCGCTCGTCCAGCGAGCTGCTGCGGTAGGCGTTGGCCACCGCCAGCCCCTCGAGGACCTCCTCGCGCGGGATGCCCAGGTGCTCGGCCAGCTCCGACGGCGTGGGCGCGCGGCCGTTCTTCTGCGCGAGCTCGCCGACGGCGGAGTTCAGCGACAGGTGCAGCTCCTGCAGCCGGCGCGGCACCCGCACCGACCAGCCCTGGTCGCGGAAGTGCCGCTTGATCTCACCGGTGATCGTGGGCACCGCGAAGGAGAGGAACTCCACGCCGCGGTTCGGGTCGAACCGGTCGATCGCGGCGATGAGGCCCAGCGTGCCCACCTGCAGCAGGTCGTCGAAGGGCTCGCCGCGGTTGCTGAACCGGCGGGCGAAGTGCCGCACGAGGGGCAGGTGCTCCTCGACCAGGATCTCGCGCAGCCGCTCCCGCCGTGGGTCGTCCTTCTCCAGCGTCGCCAGCTCGGCGAACAGCGGGGCGGTGCGCTCGGCCCGGCGGCGGTTGTCCGACACCGGGGGGCTGTCGGACTCCGCGGTCAGCCGGTCGGTGGCCGGGGTGGCGCTGACCGCCTCCCCGCTGTCGGTCGTGTCCCCGGAGGAGGACGCGTCCTCGGGTGAGGTCGCGTCCTCGGCGGGGGTCGCGTCGTCGTGCAGTGGGTCCTCCTCGACGGCCCGGCTGCTGGCGGCCGCCGACGTCACGGAGCGACCGTGACGTCGCTGCTCAGGTCACGGTCGAGCCGGCCGACGGGGTCGCCCGGTCGCTGCCCGGGCAGGTACTTGTCCATGGAGATGACGGCGACGGCGGCGTCGCTGCCGTCGCCGGCCGGGACGGTCGCCTGGGTGGCGGGGCGGCCCTCGACGTTGTCGGCGAGGGTCTGCAGCACCGTCCAGCCGAAGCCGTCGCGGGGCACGTCGGTGCCGTCGGCGGTGGGCACCCACGCGTCGATGTGCAGGCCGCTGCGGGTGGTCTCGAAGACCACGGTCAGGGGCGCGTCGCCGAGGGCGATCGAGGCGAGGGTCGCGCAGGCCTCGTCGACGGCCAGGCGCAGGTCCTCGACCGAGTCGAGGTCGTAGTCCATGCGGATGGCCAGGTCACCGGCCATCGCCCGCACCGCGGGGAGCTGGGTCGGCGTGCTCGGCACGCGCAGTTCCAGTCGTTCGGCGCGCCGCCCGTCCTGGGCGAGGGCACTCCTCGAGTCCGCCATCCGTCGTCTGCTCCTCATCGTCCGCCTCGGCCGCCCGCCCGCCGGAGGCGGGACGACGGCGACCGGCTCCAGTCTGCCCGCCGGGGTGCCCCCGGCGCCGGGCGGGGCGCGGGCGCGGGCCCGGCTCTGCCGCCAGCAGGGTGGGCTACCCCGGGTTGCGCCCCGGCAAACGCCGCCCGGGGCGGGGGTGCGCGCGGTTGCCGGGCCCCCGCTCCTGTTGTCGACTTGTCCCGGATGAACGCCAGCCAGGGGAGCGCGCCGCCGGGGCCCCGTCCCGTCGTGGACGAGGGCCCGGCGGCATTGGTCGCGGCGCTGGAGGACGCGCCGTCGGCGCTGTGGTTCGTGACCGGACCGGAGCAGCACACCGTGTGGGCCAACGCCCGCGCCCGCGAGCTCGGCCCCGCCCCCGACGACCTGCCCGTGGTGGGCGGCCGCCCCGTCGCCGAGATCGTGGCCAGCGTCCTGCGCACCGGCCGGCCGGAGACGCTCAGCGGCTCCCTCGTGCACGGCGGCCCGCCGGTGACGGTGTCGGTGCGCCCGCTGGCGGCCGGTGGCGACGCCGGCGCGGTGCTCGTCGTCGAGGGCGGGGACGGCGCCGCGCCGCTGCCCGGCGACGGCGAGACCCCGCCCGACGTGGTCGCGGAGGCCCAGCACTCGCTGCTGCCGCCGTCGCTGCCGCTGCTGCCCGACGTCCGGCTGTCCGGCAGCTACCATCCCGCCACCTCCGAGCGGGCCGCCGGCGGCGACTGGTACGACGTCGTCCCCCTCGGCCACGGCCGGCTCGCCCTGGTCATCGGCGACGCCGTCGGCTCCGGGGTCCCGGCGGCCGCGGCGATGAGCCGGCTGCGCGGGGCCATGCGCTCCAGCGCGCTGCGCGACCCCGCCCCGGCCGCGGTGCTCGCGGCCCTCGACGACTTCGCCGCCCAGATGGACGACGTCCAGGGCGCCTCGGTCTTCTACGCCGTCCTGGACGTCGCGACCGGCGGGCTGTCGTTCGCCGCCGCCGGGCACCCCGCGCCGCTGCTGGTGCACGCCGACGGCAGCACGGGCTACCTGCCGGTCACCGCCCGCCCGCCGCTGGGCACCCTGCCGGGCGCCGCCACCCCGGTCGCCCGCGCGGAGCTCGAGCCCGGCGCCACCCTCGTCCTCTACTCCGACGGCGCCGTCGCCGCGCCCGGCCCGCCGCCCTCGGAGGGGCTCGGCCGGCTCACCGAGGTGGCCCGCGCCGCGCTCGCCGACCCCGACGCGCTCGACGCCGAGGCGGTGGCGGGGCTCGCCGCGCGCATCGCCGGCGGGCTGCTCACCGGCGACGGCCGCCCCGACGACGTCGCCGTCCTGGTGGCCCACCGCCGGGCGCGGTCGGTGGAGCCGCTGCGCCTGGACCTCACCGCCGTCCCCGCGGCGCTGCCGGCCGTCCGCCGCCGGCTGTCGGCCTGGCTCACCACCCTCGGCATGGGCGAGCAGGACCGGGTCGGGGTGATGGTGGCCGTGGGGGAGGCCTGCGCCAACGCCGCCGAGCACGCCTACCGCGGCACGGAGCCCGGGCCGATGCGGGTGACGGCGGCGGTCGACGTCGACGGCGTCCTCACCGTCACCGTCCACGACGAGGGCACCTGGCGCCCGCCGGACCGCGACCCCGGCGATCGCGGCCGCGGGCTGCTGATCATGCGCCAGCTCGTCGACGGCATGGTCGTGCGCGGCGAGCACGGCACCACCGTCACGCTGCGCACCCGGCTGCGGCAGACGCCCGACGAGGAGCCCGAGCACCCGGCGGGCGGCACCGACGCGAGCATCGTCGTCGACCGGGAGGGCGAGGGCCCGGTGGTGCGGGCGGCCGGCGACGTCGACATGGTCAGCGCCGAGCAGCTGCGCATCCGCCTGCTCGAGGCCAGCCACGGCGGCACCGTCCGGGTCGAGCTCGACCTCGGCGAGGTCACCCTCTTCAGCAGCGCCGCGGTGCGGGTGGTGCTCGCCGTGGCCGCCATCGCGGAGGCCGAGGGCTGGCGGCTGGTCGTGCACGCCCCCGCCGGCGGCGTGACCCGGCACATCCTCGAGGTCAGCGGACTGGAGCGGCTGGTCGAGCTGCGCTGACGGGTGGCGCCCGTTTACGGGGCCGCCCCGGTGCCCATCCACGCAGGGTGAGACTCCGGCGCAGCGACGTGCACGGCCCCGGCTGGACCCGGCGGCGTGCCGGCCGCGGCTTCTCCTACCGCGACCAGACCGGCGCGCTGATCCGCGACGCCGACCGGCTCGAGCGGATCAAGGGCATCGCCATCCCGCCCGCCTGGCAGGACGTCTGGATCTGCCCGTGGCCCAACGGGCACATCCAGGCCACCGGCCTCGACGCCGCCGGGCGGCGGCAGTACCGCTACCACGACGCCTGGCGGGCCCGCCGCGACGCCGAGAAGCACGAGCGGGTGCTGGCCATCGCCTCCGAGCTGCCCGACGTCCGCGAGCGGGTGGCCGCCGCGCTGCGCACCCGCGGTCCCAACCGCGAGCGCGTCCTCGCCTGCGCGCTGCGGCTGCTCGACCTCGGCACCTTCCGCATCGGCAGCGAGGAGTACGCCGAGGAGAACGGCACCTACGGGCTGGCCACGCTGCGCCGGGAGCACGTCACGGTGCGCGGCGAGCGCACCTACTTCCGCTACACCGCCAAGGGCAGCATCGAGCGGGAGGTCGAGATCACCGACCGCCCGACGGCGACCGTCGTCCGGCAGCTGCTCGAGCGGCCCGACGACACCGGCGACGAGCTGCTGGCCTACCAGCTCGAGGACGGCACCTGGCGCGACGTCACCAGCGACGAGATCAACGCCTACCTCAAGGAGGTCAGCGGAGCGGAGATCACCGCCAAGGACTTCCGGACGTGGAACGCCACGGTGATGATGGCCGCCGCGCTCGCCGAGCAGCCGGCGCCGAAGAACAAGACGGTGCGCAACAAGACGATCCGCGAGGCCTACGTGCGGGTGTCCGAGCACCTCGGCAACACGCCCGCGGTCTGCAAGGCCAGCTACGTGGACCCGCGGGTGGTCGACCGGTACGAGCACGGCGAGACGGTGGCCGCGGCGCTGGCCGAGCTGGCCGACTCCGAGGGCACCCGCGACACCCAGAAGGTGCTCGAGCAGGCGGTGTGTCGCCTCCTGTCCGCTTAGTCGGCCCCCTGCAGGGGCCCGCCGCGAGCGTGCGAGCGGTGGGGGGCAGGGGGTCCTTCCGGCGTCTCCTGTCCGCCTGACCCGGCCGACCGGGTCCGGAACGACGCGAGGCCCCGCCGGAGCGGGGCCTCGCAGGGTGGTACGGGGTCGTGCGGGCGCAGGTCAGCGGGCGCTGCTGTCCACGATCGTGAACAGGTCGATCAGGCCGGTGACCTCCAGCGGGCGGGTGACCGCCCGGGTGGTGGCGACCAGGCGCAGCTCGACCTCGCGGGCGCGCGCCGACTTCTGCGTCTCGACGAGGACGGCCAGCCCGGCGGAGCCGAGGAACTGGACGCCGGACAGGTCGATGACCAGCTCGCGGGGCTGCTGCTCGAGCTGGGTGTCCAGCGAGGAGCGCAGCACCGGGGCGGTGAAGGTGTCGACCTCGCCGACGACCGTCACCGTGACCGCGCCGTCCTCACCGGTGGAGGTCGAGAGCGTGATCACGTCGTCGAAGGGTGCCTCCGTGCCCTCGTTCGACACGTCGTGCTGCCCCCCGGCGGGCAGGTCGGATGCGGTCACGGACACAGCTCCTCTCAGTGGCCACGCCGATCGGGGCGGCCACCGGTCAATCTACCGCCGCGCGGGCCGGGGGTGTCGTCGCCCCCGAGCTGTCGCGCGGTCCTGGGAGCACCGCCGGCGGTCGGCCGGGCGGCGCGTACGGCTGACTGCTCAACCGCACGCCCAAACGTAGACAACCGGATGGCAGACCGCCAACCAGCCCGGGCGGGTGCCCGGGCCGGTCGGCGGATCGGGTGAGGAGATGCGTCCGGCCAGGTGACCGGGGCGGCCCGTCCCGGGGGCCTCCTCGGACGGGCCCCAGGAGCCGATCAGGAGCCGATCAGGAGCCGATCAGGAGCCGATCAGGAGTCGATCAGGAGTCGATGACGTGGACCGCGGACTCCTCCGGGCCCTCGCCGCCGGCCCGGACGTCGGCGGTCGCCTCGACGTCGTCGGCGGTCTTGTTCGTGCCGGAGTCGCTGTCGAAGGTCGTCGAGGTGTCCTGCTCCAGCTGCATCGCGGCGGCCTGCGGGTCCTCGGCGGGGCGGACGCCGGGCTGCACGTCGGGCACCTCGCGGTCGAGCCGGCCGCTCAGCGGCTCGCCGGCGGACTGCTCGTAGGCGGTGGTGCCGGTGTCGAGGACGGCGCCGGGGTCCTCGCCGGGCATCGGCGCGAACTCCGGGTCCTCCGCGGACTGCATCGTGGGCGAGTCGTCCTGGGCGACCTCCGGGATCCCCTCGTCCTCGGGGAACACGTCCCGGGCGGTCTGGCCCTCGGTGCGCGGGGCGCCGGCGTCGTCGTGGGTGCCGGTCAGGCCGCGCTCGTCGTCGGGGAAGTCGGCGTCGTTCTGGGCGGAGTGCAGCGCACCGCTGTTCTCGGTCACGGGGTCCCTTCCTCTCGGGCCGCCGGGACACCGGTCCCGGCGGCGGGCTGCCCTCCGCCTACCCGCCGCCCGGCGGGCCATGCGGGCAGGCGCGTTCCTCCCGTCACGGCATGAGGCGGTGCACGACCGGGTAGCGGGCGGCCATGGCGATCCCCGACGAGGTGCAGCGGACCATCGAGCCGGTCCGCCGCTGGGCGCAGGACCAGGAGCGCGGCTACAACGGCGACGAGGACCGCCCGCTCGGCGGCTTCCTCGGCGCGATGGGCGTCTACAGCGCCGCCGTCGCCGCGGGCGCCGCCGTCGTCCGCGCCTCCGGCCGCGAGCTGCCCTCCCGCATCCCCCTCGGCGACGCGCTGCTGCTCACCGTCGGCACCTTCCGGCTGGCCCGCCGCATCGCCAAGGACCCGGTCACCAGCCCGCTGCGCGCCCCGTTCGCCCGCTTCCAGGGCGCGTCGGGCGAGGCGGAGCTCGCCGAGGACCTGCGCGTGGAGCACGGCTGGAAGCACGCCGTCGGTGAGCTGGTCACCTGCCCGTTCTGCCTGGCGCAGTGGGTGGGCACCGCGTTCGTCTTCAGCTACGTGGCCGCGCCGCGAGCGACCCGGCTGGCGGCGCTGACGATGACGATGGTGGCCGGCTCCGATGTCCTGCAGTTCGCCTACGACGCGCTGCAGAGCAGCGTCACCGGCGGCGGGGACGACCAGCAGGACGACGCGCAGGACGATCCGCAGGACGACGACACGGCCGGCCGGCACGCCGAGCAGGTCTGAGAACGGAGGACGCCCGCTTCCCCCGGGCGGAGGAGATCGACGGCATCCGTGCTGCTGAGCGGCCCGGTCCGCACCTATCCTGCGGGCCGGCCGCCCTCCGGCCGGTGTGCCCGGTCCGGCCCGGGGAAGGGGAGTGGAGATGCGCTCGATCTGGCGCGGCGCGGTCTCGTTCGGCCTGGTCAGCATCGGGGTGAAGCTGTACACCGCCACCGAGGACAAGGACGTCCGCTTCCACCAGGTGCACGCCGCCGACGGTGGGCGGGTGAAGTACAAGCGGGTCTGCTCGATCGACGGCGAGGAGATCGAGTACGGGGACATCGCCAAGGGCTACGAGCTGCCCGACGGGCAGCTGGTGATCCTCACCGACGACGACCTCGCCGAGATGCCGCTGGCCACCCGCCGCGAGATCGAGGTCCTGCAGTTCGTCGACCAGGGCGACATCGACCCGGTGCAGTACGAGAAGACCTACTACCTGGAGCCCGACGGCCCGGCCACGCGCCCCTACGTGCTGCTGCGCGACGCGCTGGAGAACACCGGCCGCGTCGCCATCACCAAGATCGCGCTGCGGCAGCGGGAGTCGCTGGCCGCGCTGCGGGTCAAGGACGGCGTGCTGGTCCTGCACACGATGCGCTGGCCCGACGAGATCCGCCGTCCCGACTTCGGCTTCCTCGACGAGGACGTGTCGGTGCGCCCGCAGGAGCTGCAGATGGCCGAGGCGCTCATCGGCTCCATGACCGGCGAGTTCGACCCGACCGAGTTCAGCGACGACTACCGCGAGGCCATGACCGCGCTGCTGGAGGCCAAGGCCAGCGGCGGCGAGGTCCAGCCGGTCCCCGAGACCGCCGACCCCGGCGCGGCCGTGGTCGACCTCATGAGCGCGCTGCGGCGCAGCGTCGAGCGGGCCCGCGGGGGAGCGGCCGACGACGACGCTGCTGACGACGACGCTGCTGACGAGCCCGCGCCGGCGCCCCGCCGCCGCGCCCGCGCCGCGGCCGCCGACGACGAGCCCGCGCCGGCCAGGCGCGCGCCCGCGAAGAAGGCCGCCGCGAAGAAGACGCCGGCGAAGAAGGCCGCCGCCGAGGAGCCGCCGGCCCGCACGACCCGCGCCCGCAAGGTCACCGCCGCCAAGAAGGAGCCGGCCAAGCGCACCTCGCGGCGCAGCGCCTGACGGTGCGCCACGCCCTCCCCGAGCCCCCCGTGCCGGGGCCGATGCTCGCCGTCGCCGGCGAGCTGCCGCCCCGCGCGCAGGACGCGGAGTGGGGCTACGAGTTCAAGTGGGACGGCGTCCGCGCGGTCACCGCGGTCCGCGGCGGCCGGGCGGAGCTGTGGGCGCGCAGCGGCACCCCGATCACCGTCCGTTATCCCGAACTCGGCCGCGTGCCGGACGCGCTGGCCGAGGCCGACGTCGTCGTCGACGGCGAGGTGGTGGCCCTCGACCGGCTCGGCCGGCCCGACTTCGGGCTGCTGCAGGGGCGGATGCACCGCACCGGCGGCGCCGAGGTGGCCCGCCTGGCCGCCGCCGCGCCGGTCACCTACCTCGTCTTCGACGTCCTCGCCGTGGGCGGGCGCAGCCTGCTGCACCTGCCGTGGACCGAGCGCCGCGAGCGCCTCGACGACCTCGGCGCCCAGGGGCACCGCTGGGTGACCACCCCGTGGTTCACCGGTGGCGGCGCCGGGGTGCACGCCGCCAGCCGGGACAACGGCCTCGAGGGCGTGGTGGCCAAGCGGCTGGACTCCGCCTACCGCCCCGGCGTGCGCGCGCCGGAGTGGCGCAAGGTCAAGCACGTCCGCATGCAGAGCGTCGTCGTCGGCGGGTGGCGGCCGGGCAAGGGCCGGCGGGCCGGGGGAGTGGGCTCGCTGCTGGTCGGCGTCCACGACGACGACGGACGCCTGGTCTACGCCGGCCACGTCGGCACCGGCTTCACCGACGCGATGCTGCGCGACCTCGGCGCCGCGCTCGCCCCGCGCCGCACCTCGCCGTTCGCCGACGCCCTGCCCCGCGACGTCGCCCGCGACGCGCAGTGGGCCGAGCCGGACCTGGTCGGCGAGGTGGCCTTCGCGGCGTGGACCGCCGACGGCCGGATGCGCCACCCTGCGTGGCGGGGGCTGCGCGACGACCTCGACGTCGAGGACGTCGTCGTGGAGTGGTCCCCGTGAGGGGGACGGCGTGAGGTGGGCACGGTGAAGCAGCGGGTGCGGGTCGAGGGCCGGCAGCTGTCGGTCTCCAACCTCGACAAGGTGCTCTTCCCCGAGGTCTCGTTCACCAAGGCCGCGGTGATCGACTACTACGTGCGGATCGCCCCGGTGCTGCTGCCTCACCTGTCCGGGCGGCCGGTGACCTTCACCCGCTGGCCCGACGGCGTCGAGGGGCAGGCGTTCTTCGAGAAGAACACCGCGCGCCACGCGCCGGACTGGGTGCGCAGGGTGACCGTGCCCAGCCCCGGGAGCTCGCGGGACCGCGAGGTGCTGGAGATGGTCGTCCTCGAGACGGTCGCCGACCTCGCCTGGGCGGCCAACCTGGCGGCGCTGGAACTGCACGTCCCGCAGTGGCAGGTCGGCAGCAAGCTCCAGCCGGCGCTGCCCGACCTGCTCGTGCTGGACCTCGACCCCGGCCCGCAGGCCGGCATCGCCGAGTGCTGCGACCTCGCCGAGCGGCTGCGCGTCAAGCTCGTGGCCGACGGCCTCGACCCGGTGGTCAAGACGTCGGGCTCCAAGGGCATGCAGGTCTACGCGCCGATCCGGGTCACCGACCGCGAGCACCCCTCCCGCTACGCCAAGGCGCTGGCGCAGGAGCTCACCGCCGAGACGCCCGACCGCGTGGTCTGGCGGATGGAGAAGGCGCTACGGCCGGGCAAGGTGCTCGTCGACTGGAGCCAGAACAACCCGGCCAAGACGACGGTGGCGCCCTACTCGCTGCGGGCCCGGCCCGACGCCCCGGTGTCGACGCCGATCGGCTGGGACGAGGTGGACGCCGTCCGCGGCGGTGCCGACCCCGGCGAGCTGCGGTTCCGCACCGAGGAGGTGCTCGCCCGGGTGGAGGAGTACGGCGACCTGTTCGACGTGGCGGACCGCACGCGCTCCCGGCTGCCCGCGGTGTAGCCGGGGACCGGCCACTGTGCAGACCGGCCACGGTGCAGCCGCGGCGGCCGGCTCTGCGAGCATGTCGTCCCGTGTCCGCCGCCCCGCTCGCGCACGACCCCGCCACCACCGACGTCGGGCGGCTGGTCGTCCGCTGCCCCGACCGCCCGGGCATCGTGGCGGTGCTGTCCCGCCTGCTGGCCGACGTCGGCGCCAACATCATCGAGTCGCAGCAGCACTCCTCGGACCCGACCGGCGGCACGTTCACGCTGCGGCTGGAGTTCGTGCTGCCCGGGCTGGCGCAGCGGCGCGGCCAGCTCGAGGGCGCGCTCGACCTGCTCGCCGCGCAGTGGCAGCTGACCTGGCGGCTCTCGGAGGCCGCGCGCCGCCCGCGGGTGGCGGTGTTCGTGTCGAAGACCGACCACGTGCTGCAGGAGCTGCTCTACCGGGTCAGCGCCGGTGACCTGCGCGCCGACATCGTCGCCGTCGTCTCCAACCACCCCGACCTCGAGCCGGTCGCCGCCGCGGCGGGCGTGCCGTTCCACCACGTGCCGGTCCCGCCGGACGGGAAGGAGCAGGCCGAGGCGCGGGCCCTGGAGCTGGTCGGCGACGTCGACCTCGTGGTGCTCGCCCGCTACATGCAGATCGTCTCGGCCGACTTCTGCAGCCGGTTCCCCGAGCGGCTGATCAACATCCACCACAGCTTCCTGCCGGCCTTCGTCGGCGCGAACCCCTACCGCGCGGCGCACGACCGCGGCGTGAAGCTCATCGGGGCGACGGCGCACTACGTGACCCCCGACCTCGACGCCGGCCCGATCATCGAGCAGGAGGTGGCCCGGGTCGACCACCGCGCCACCGTGGAGGACATGCGCCGGGTGGGCCGCTACGTCGAGCGGCAGGTGCTGGCCCAGGCAGTCACCTGGCACGTCGAGGACCGCGTGGTCGTCGAGGGCGACCGCACCATCGTCTTCGCCTGACCCCCCCGTCCCGTTCCCGGGCCCCTCCTCCCGCGTCGTGGAGGAGGGGCCCGGCGTGTGTCCGGGACCCGGCCGCGGGTACCGCACCCCTGCACGACGTCCCCCGTTCCCCCGCCCTTGATTTGACTCGATCAAGAAACGGGGGTTGGGTGGGAGCCGATGGAGACGATCTGGGCGCACCGGCTGCGCGACGCGGGGCTGCGGGTGACGCGGCCCCGGCTCGCGGTCCTCGACGCCCTGGCCGGCCATCCCCACGCCGACGCGGACACGCTGGTCACGGTGGCCCGCGCGGCACACCCTCCGCTCTCGCCGCAGGCGGTGTACGGGGTGCTCAGGGCGCTGGTCGCCGTCGGCCTGGCCCGCAGGGTCGAGCCCGCCGGCGCCCCGGCGCTCTACGAGGTCCGCGTGGGGGACAACCACCACCACCTGGTCTGCCGTTCGTGCGGCGCGGTGACCGACGTCGACTGTCCGGTCGGCGCGGCCCCGTGCCTCTCCCCGTCGGACGCGTCCGGCTTCGTCGTCGACGAGGCCGAGGTCGTGTTCTGGGGGCTCTGCCCCGACTGCCGGGACGCCGGCCGCCCCGCGGCCGCCGTCCCGGTCGCACAGCACCACAACCGAGGAGGAACAGGAGCATGACCGACGTCGCATCGCAGGGCGCGGCCCCGAGCGAGGCCGACCGCCCCGTCCTGACGAACCGTCAGGGCCACCCGGTCTACGACAACCAGAACCAGCGGACGGTGGGCGCGCGCGGCCCGGCGACCCTGGAGAACTACCAGTTCCTCGAGAAGATCAGCCACTTCGACCGCGAGCGGATCCCCGAGCGCGTCGTCCACGCGCGCGGCTTCGTCGCCTACGGCGAGTTCGAGGCCACGGGGACGTGGGGCGACGAGCCCATCGAGCGCTACACCCGCGCCAAGTTCCTGAACGCCCCCGGCAAGAAGACCGAGCTGGCGATCCGCTTCTCCACCGTCATCGGCGGCCGCGACTCCTCCGAGGCCGCCCGCGACCCGCGCGGGTTCGCCGTCAAGCTCTACACCGAGGACGGCAACTGGGACCTCGTCGGCAACAACCTCGCGGTCTTCTTCATCCGCGACGCCATCAAGTTCCCCGACGTCATCCACTCCCTGAAGCCGGACCCGATCACCTTCCGGCAGGAGCCGGCCCGGATCTTCGACTTCATGTCGCAGACCCCCGAGGCCATGCACATGCTGGTCAACCTGTTCTCGCCGCGCGGCATCCCGTCGGACTACCGGCACATGCAGGGCTTCGGCGTGAACACCTACAAGTGGGTCGACGCCGAGGGCGGGACCCACCTGGTGAAGTACCACTGGATCCCGAAGCAGGGCGTCAAGAGCCTCACCGCCGCCGACGCCGCGGCCGTCCAGGCGAACGACCTCGGGCACGCCACGAAGGACCTCTACGAGGCCATCGAGAACGGCGACTACCCGCAGTGGGACCTCTACGTCCAGCTGATGAGCGACGACGACCACCCCGAGCTGGACTTCGACCCGCTCGACGACACCAAGGTGTGGCCGGAGAACGACTTCGAGCCCAAGCTCGTCGGGACGATGACGCTCAACCGGAACGTCAGCGACCACCACAACGAGAACGAGCAGAGCGCCTTCGGCACCGGCGTCCTCGTCGACGGCCTCGACTTCTCCGACGACAAGATGCTGGTCGGCCGGACGTTCTCCTACTCCGACACCCAACGCTACCGGGTGGGCCCGAACTACCTGCAGCTGCCGGTGAACTCGGCCAAGGGCGCGACGGTCCACACCAACCAGCGCGGCGGCCAGATGTCCTTCGGCGTGGACCTGGGCCCGGGGCAGAACCCGCACGTGAACTACGAGCCGTCGATCACCGGCGGCCTGCGGGAGGCCCAGTACCCGACGCACGACGAGCAGGGCCCGGAGATCACCGGCCGGCTCACCCGCAAGCGCATCCCCCGGACCGACGACTACACGCAGGCCGGGCAGCGCTACCAGCTCATGGACCAGTGGGAGAAGGACGACCTGGTCAAGAACCTGGTCGACAACATCTCCGAGGCGGTCCGCCCCGTCCAGGAGCGGATGGTCTGGCACTTCTTCATGTGCGACGACGAGCTCGGCCAGCGCGTCGGAGAGGGGCTCGGCATCTCCGCGGACGACGTCCGCGGGCTCGAGCCGCTGCAGACCCAGACGCTGTCGGAGGCGGAGCTGCAGCGCGCGGCCAACCTCGGCAAGAACGGCCCGCGCGACGTCACCGGTCTCCGGATGACGCACTGCGTGCCCAACGAGCGCGTCGAGGTGCGCTTCGGCGCCTGACGCGCGCACGCATCACGCGGCGGGGGGGGGGGGGGGGGGGGGGGGGGGGGGGGGGCGCGGGGGGGGGGGGGGGGGGGGGGGGGGGGGGGGGGGGGGGGGGGGGGGGGGGGGGGGGGGGGG
>NZ_JBJGYM010000012.1:0-158916 GCF_054049995.1 Geodermatophilus sp. SYSU D01106
GCCCCGCCCCCCCCGCACGCCGCCCCCGGCGCGGCGCTCCCCACGCGCCCGGCGGGGCCCGCGCGCCGCCCCCCCCGCGGCGGGGGCCGCCCGCCCCCCCCCCCCCCCCTCGGCGGGGCGTCGGTGGACTACTGGGCGGCGATCGCCGAGCGGCACCGGCTCGACCTCACCGTCGTCAACCCCCTGGTCGACCCCACGTGGCGGTTCATGACGCTCGACTGGGACGGCAAGATCCGGATGGACTGCTCCTCGCCGTCGGCGATGGCCTCGCTCATCGGGAAGCGGTCGGAGTACCAGGTGGCCACCGGCAACGACGCCGACGCCGACCGGCACGGCATCGTCACCCCGGACGCCGGGCTGATGAACCCCAACCACTTCCTCGCCGTCGCCATCTCCTACCTGTTCAGCCACCGCCCGCAGTGGGCCGACGACGTCGCCGTGGGCAAGACGCTGGTGTCCTCCTCGCTGATCGACCGGGTGGTCGAGGGCATGGGGCGGCGGCTGGTCGAGGTGCCGGTCGGCTTCAAGTGGTTCGTGCCCGGCCTGCTCGACGGCAGCGTGGGCTTCGGCGGCGAGGAGTCGGCCGGGGCGTCGTTCCTGCGCCGCGACGGCGGGGTGTGGACCACCGACAAGGACGGCCTGCTGCTGGCGCTGCTGGCGAGCGAGATCCAGGCGGTCACCGGGAGCTCGCCGTCGCAGCTGCACGCCGAGCTGGTGTCCCGCTACGGCGAGTCGGCCTACGCGCGGGTGGACGCCCCGGCCAGCCGCGAGCAGAAGGCGGCACTCGGGAAGCTGTCGCCCTCCGACGTCACCGCCACCGAGCTGGCGGGCGAGCCGATCACCGCCAAGCTCACCGAGGCGCCCGGGAACGGCGCGGCCGTCGGCGGCCTCAAGGTGGTCACCGAGAACGCCTGGTTCGCCGCCCGCCCCTCGGGCACCGAGGACGTCTACAAGGTCTACGCCGAGTCCTTCCGCGGCCCCGAGCACCTGGCCCGGGTGCAGGAGGAGGCGCGCGCCGTCGTCTCCGCCGCGCTGGGCGCATGACCCTCGACGCGGCCGGGCTGCTGCGGGAGCTGGTGCGCCGGCCCACGGTCTCCGGCGACGCCGCCGCCCAGCGCGACCTCCTCGGCCTGCTCACCGACGTGCTGCGCGAGCGGGCGCCGCACCTGCAGGTGACCGAGGGGCGCGACCGCGACCAGCCGTGGACGCTGCTGCGCACCCCCGCCGACCCCGGCCGGCCGGTGCTCCTGCTGGCCTGCCACGTCGACACCGTGCCGGTGCCCGACCCCGGCGCGTGGACCCGCGACCCCTTCGGCGCCGACCTCGACGACGGCCGGGTGTGGGGGCGCGGGGCCAGCGACATGGAGGCAGGGGTGGTCGCGGCCGCCCTGGCGCTGGCCGCCGCCGACCCGCAGACGCCCGCCGCGCTGCTGCTCACCAGCGACGAGGAGACCGGCTCGCGGGGCGCCGCCGCCGCGGCCGCCACGGTCGCCGAGCTGCCGGTGGGCGCCGTCGTCGTCCCCGAGGCCACCGGCAACCAGGTGGTGCTCGGCCACAAGGGCGCGCTGTGGCTCGCCGTGCGCACCGCCGGGCGGGCCGCGCACGGCAGCACGCCCGAGCGCGGGCACAACGCCGTCCTCGACCTCGCGACGCTGCTCGGCCGCGCCGCCGCCGGCCTGCCCTTCCGCACCGACCCGTTCCTCGGCACCGAGACGTGGAACCCCGGCGTCGTCAGCGGCGGCACCGTGCCCAACGTCGTCCCCGACCGGGCCGAGGTCGTCGTCGACATGCGCACCGTCGCCGACGGCGGGGACCTGCTGCGCTGGTGGCGGGAGCAGCCCGAGGCCGCCGACGTCGAGGTGCGCGTCGACCTGCCGCCGGTGGGCACGCCGGCCGACGACCCGTGGGTTGCCACGCTGCCCGCGCCGGTGCTGCCCACCCCGGCCACCTACTTCACCGACGCCTCGGTGCTCGGCCAGGTGGTGGGCGGCGCCCCGGTCGTGGTGTGGGGACCGGGCACCCCGGCGGTCATGCACGCCGCCGACGAGTACGTGGAGCTGGCCGAGCTCGAGCAGGCGGCGCAGGCCTACACCGCCGTGCTGGCCCGCTGGGGCGGCTGACCCCTGCGGGGGGCGACACGCCCCCGGACGGCAGCGCGGGACGGCGACGGCCCCAGACTGGGGGCATGACCGACCAGCCGTACGAGCAGGAGTGGGACGCCGTCCCGCCGGGGTCCGCGCCGCCCTCCGGCGCTCCCGGGCAGCCGTACGGCGCCGCCCAGCCGTACGGCGCCGTGCCCCCGTACGGCGCCGCTCCCCCGTACGGCGCGGCTCCCCCGTACGGGACGCCGCAGTACGGGGCGCCGTACGGGGCCCAGCCCTACGGGGCGGCTCCGTACGGTGCACCGACCGCTCACGGCCAGCCCGCCTACGGGCCCGCGCCCGGCTACGGCCCGCCGCCGGGGTACGGCTGGGGCGTCCCGCCGACGCCGGTCTGGCCGGCCGGTCCCGGGCGCCCCGGCGTGGCCACCACGGCCGGCGTGCTCGGCATCGTCACCGGTGCGCTGTCCGCGCTGGTCGCCCTGGTCTTCACGATCGCGGTGCTCAGCGGCGAGGAGGACGGGCCGAGCGTCGTGCTCATGCTCGGCCTGCCCGTCGGGGCCGCGCTGATCGCGGGCGGCATCCGGCTGCTCGGCCGGCGCTCCCCCACGTTCGTCTTCGCCGCGGCGCTCGCGGCGGTGGTCGTGCTCTTCCTGACGTTGGTGGTCGCGGCGACCACCCTCGACAGCAGCGGCGTCGTCGGGGTGTCGGTGTTCCTCGTCTTCGCGCTGCCGCTGCCGGTGCTCACCGCCGTCTTCGCCCGCCTGCCCGCGACCGTCGGCTGGGCCGCCGCCCGCACCTGACGCCGGCGGGCGGGCCGGCTCAGCGGAGCCTGGCCTTGTCGGCGTACATCGCGGTGTCGGCCTCGCGGACCACCGCCTCCTGCGCGTCCTCGGGGTCGGTGCCGCCGTCGACCGAACCGATGCCGATGCTCAGGCCCACCTCGACGGTCGTCGTCCCCAGCGTCAGCGTGCCCGGCAGCGCCTCCCGCAGCCGGTCGGCGAGGTGCTCGGCGGCGTCCCGCTCGGTGTTCTCGCAGACGACGGCGAACTCGTCGCCGCCCAGCCGGGCCGCGGTGTCGCTGGCCCGCAGCACCGACGTCAGCCTCGCCGCGACGGCGACCAGGACCGCGTCGCCGGTCGGGTGACCGAAGCGGTCGTTGACCGCCTTGAAGCCGTCGAGGTCGAGCACCAGCACGCAGGTGGGCGTGTGCTCGCGGTGCCCCCGCTCGAGCGCGTGCCGCAGCCGGTCGCGGAACAGCAGCCGGTTCGGCAGCCCGGTGAGCGGGTCGTGCGCCGACAGGTGCAGCAGCCGCGCCTCCAGCGCCTTCCGGTCGGTGACGTCCTCGACCACCATCACCAGGTGCTCGGGCGGGCCGTCGACCCACGACGTCGTCACCTGCACCGGGACCACGGTCCCGTCGGGGCGCAGGAGCCGGCACTCGTGCCGCGCCCGCCCGTGGCTCTGCTGCAGGGCGGTGCACGTCGAGACGGCGCCCGCGACGTCCTCGGGGTGCGTGACGTCGAACAGCGTCGTCCCGCGCAGCTCCTCCGGCGCCCGGCCGAGCAGCTCACCGAGGGCGTGGTTCGCCGCGAGGAGCCGGCCGTCGGGCGTGCAGAGCGCGACGCCCATGGGCGAGTTGGTGAACGCGCTGCCCAGGTCGGGGACGGGCACCGTGCCCACGCCTCCGCCGTCGTCCACCGACCACCTCCGATCCTCCCCCGTCGGTCCGCCTGACCTGCTCATTCCCTCCCGGTTCCACGTGGAACCCCTGATCGGGGCAGGATGACCCGGGAGAGTGGGCGAGAGGGAGGGCTGTCATGCCGTCGGACTTCGACCTGGTGCTGCCGACGGAGATCGACGTCCGCGAGGTCGGCATGCGCGACGGCCTCCAGCTGGAGGCGCCGGTCCCCCTCGAGGGCAAGCTGGCGATGCTCGACGCCCTCGTGGCCACCGGGGTGCGCCGCATCGAGGTGACGTCGTTCGTGTCCCCGAAGGCCGTGCCCGCGCTGGCCGACGCCGACCGCGTGGCCGCCGAGCTGTCGCGCTGGCCCGACGTGCACTGGTCGGCGCTCGTGGCCAACCCGCGCGGCGCGGTACGCGCGGTCGACGCCGGCATCGCCGAGCTGGAGCTGGTGGTGTCGGCCTCCGACGGGCACAGCCGCGCCAACGCCGGCCGCTCGACCGCCGAGGCCCTCGCCGGCGTCGGGGAGGTCGCCGACCTCGCGCACGGCGCCGGCGGGTCGCTGGAGGTCGTCGTCGCCACCGCCTGGGACTGCCCGTTCGACGGCCGCACGCCGATCGCGCGCACCGTCGACGTCTGCCGGGCCGCCGTCACCGCGGGCGCCGACGCGCTGTGCCTCGGCGACACGATCGGCACGACGACGCCGGCGCGCGTCGTGCGGCTGCTCGACGCCGTCCGCCGCGCCTGCCCCGGGACGCCCGTGGCCGTGCACTTCCACGACACCCGCGGCACCGGCCAGGCCAACGCGCTGGCCGCGGTGCAGGCCGGCGTCACCCAGCTCGACGCCTCCGTCGGCGGGCTCGGTGGCTGCCCGTTCGCGCCCGGCGCGAGCGGCAACATCGCCACCGAGGAGCTCGTCTACTGGCTCGAGGAGGCCGACGTGCGCACCGGCATCGACCTCGACGCGCTGCTGGCCGCGGCCCGGGTCACCGAGGAGGCGGTGGGCCACCCGCTGCCGAGCTCGCTGTACCGCGCCGGCGGCCGGTCGGTGCCCCGCACGGCTCTGGGCACGCCCGCGTGACCGGACCGGTGGAGGTCATCGACCCCCGGGTGATGCGCGACGTCCTCGGCCACTTCGCCTCCGGCGTCACCGTGGTCACCGCCCACACCGGCGAGGAGCCGATCGGGTTCACCTGTCAGTCGTTCAGCTCGCTGTCGCTCGACCCGCCGCTGGTGGCGCTGGCGCCGGCCCGCACGTCCACCACGTGGCCGCGGCTGCGCGACCTCGGCCGGTTCTGCGTCAACGTGCTCGCCGAGGACCAGTCGGGCCTGTCGGCGGCGTTCGCCCGCTCGGGCGCCGACAAGTTCGCCGGCGTGGGCTGGCGGCCGAGCCGGCAGGGCTCGCCCGTCCTCGACGGCGTCGTCGCCTGGATCGACTGCGCGCTGTGGGCGGAGTACGACGGCGGCGACCACACGATCGTCGCCGCCCGCGTGCTCGACCTCGGCGCCGACCCCGGCCGCCGGCCGCTGCTGTTCCACCGCGGCAGCTACGGCCGCGCGGAGACCCCGGCCGGCTAGGACCGGCCGAAGCGGACGGCGATGAGCGCGACGTCGTCGCGGCCGTCGAGGGTGCCGCTCACCGCGGCGTCGCACAGGTCCCGCGGCGCGGCGTCGGCCGGGGTGCCGGCCAGCCGCCCGACCAGGTCCCCGATGCCCTCGTCGAGGTCGCGGCCCGGGGTCTCCACCAGCCCGTCGGTGTAGCCGAGCAGCGTGGCGCCGGCGGGCAGCTCGACGGTGTGCACGACGCGGTGGGCCTCGACGTCGACGCCGACGAGCATCCCGGTGGCCCCGTCGACCGGGCGCACGTCGCCGTCCGGCGAGCGCAGCAGCAGCGGCGGGTGGCCGGCGCTCGCGACCTGCGCCGTCCACGTGCCACCCGGCTCCGCCGGCGGCAGGGCGCGGACGTAGGCCAGCGTGGCCATCGGGGTGACCTGCAGGCCCTGCACGAGCCGGTCGATGCGGGTGAGCACCGCCGCCGGGTGCGGGTCGGGCGCCTCCCAGGCGCAGGCCCGGATGAGCCCGCGGAGGTGGCCCATGACGGCCGCCGCGGCGACGTCGTGACCGACGACGTCGCCCACCACCAGCGCCACCGACCCGTCGGGCAGCTGCAGGAGGTCGTAGAAGTCGCCGCCGACGTCGGCCGCGGTCGAGGCGCTGACGTAGTGCGCCGCGACCTCGATGCCCGGGATGTCGGGCAGCTCGGGCAGCAGCGAGCGCTGCAGGGTGTCGGCCACGGCGTGCTCCTGCTGGTAGAGCCGCACGTTGTCCATGGCCATCGCCGCCCGCCGGGCGAGGTCCTCGACCAGGCTGACGTCGTCGGGCGTGAACGGCTGCTCGGGCGAGGAGCGCACCAGCGCGATCGAGCCGCGCGTGCGGCGCCGGGCCACCAGGGGCACCGCCAGCGCCGACGCCGCGCCCAGCCGGCCGGCGACCTCCTGCGCGACGGGCCCGGCGACCGTGCCGTCGAGGCGTTCGGGCAGCTGCTCGACGAGGACCGTCCGGCCGCCGCTGATGCTGCGCTGGCTCGGCGAGTCCGGCGGCAGCCGCAGCGCGTGCCCGGCGTCGTAGCGGCGCAGCTCGGTGCGGTCCCGCTCGCGGTCGCGGGACACCAGCTCGCGCACCTCGCCGCTCTCGTCGACGAGCGTGACGACGACCCAGTCGGCCAGCTGGGGCACGCAGAGCACCGCGAGCCGGTCCAGCAGGTCGCCGACGTCGAGGGTGGCGACCAGCGAGCTGGTGGCCTCGGCCATGAGCGCCAGGCGGGCCTGCGCCCCCTCGGCCTCCCGCTGGGCCCGCTCGGCGTCGGTCTTCGCCTGCTCGGCGATCGACCGGGCGAGCTCGGCCTCCTCGCGCGCGGTGCGCTCCGCGGCGAAGGCAGCCTCGCGCTCGGCCTCCACCCGCACGCGCTCGGTGACGTCGGTCTGGACGCCGACGAAGCTGACGAGCTCGCCCTCGCCGTCGAAGACCGGGCTGATCGCCAGCTGGTTCCAGAAGGCGGTGCCGTCGCGGCGGTGGTTGAGCAGCGTCACGGTGATCGCCTGCTGGTCCCGCAGCGCCTCGCGCAGCTCGGCGAGCGCGGCGGGGTCGGTGTTGGGGCCCTGCAGGAACCGGCAGTTGCGGCCGACGGACTCCTCGTACGAATAGCCGGTGATCCGGGTGAAGGACGGGTTGACCCAGACCAGCGGGTCGTCCTCCTGCCGGGGGTCGGTGATGGTGAAGGCGATGTCGGTGGCGACGACGGCGCGCTCGCGCAGCGCCTGCAGCTCTGCGTCGGCGTCGGCGGTGCCGCTCACGCCCTCCACCTCGAGCAGCACGACCAGCGCCAGCGACTGGCTGCTGCCCGGCTGCGACAGAGGAAAGCCGGTGACCCAGAGCAGCCGGTCGCCGTCGCCGTCGTCGTCCTCCGCGCGGCCGGCGTCGGTGCTGCGGCCCGGGGAGAGCCGCACGGCCTCGCCGGTGACCGGCTGGCCCTGCGCGACCAGGGACAGCGGGCCGCTGGTGCGCGCCAGCGGCGCGCCCGCGAGGTCGGTCAGGCCGGCGGCCGCACCCCACGCGTCGACCTCGACCGGCAGCCGCACGTTGCCGGCCATCTCCACCGCGGCGGTGTTGGCGTAGGTGACGGCGCCGGACTTCTGGTCGATGAGCAGGACGGCGACCGGGACGTCGGCGAGGACGGCGGGCAGCGCCTGGGAGGCCGCCGCGCCGCCGTGCTCGGTGACGACGGCCTCGGCGGCGGTGACGATCCCGGCCTGCCGCCCGCCGGCTGCCTCGCCGTCGACGGCGGTCCGGGACACCGCCGCGCGGGCCTCGGGAGGGACTCCGGCGTCAGCGGGTGTCGGCCGCTGCTGCGGCTGGGTCCCTTCCGGTCGCACGCAACGAATCTAACCGTTGGTGCTGGTCCGGTGCCCGCGGTCCCCGGCTTGCCTCCCCTGGACGGAGGGGAGGTGTGCCCGGCGCCCGTGCGGGCACCCTCCTGGCCAGCCACCCCGGAGGGAGACGTCATGGGACTGCTCGACCGGCTCCTCGGCCGACGCCGCGCACCGGAGCCCGCACCGTACGACGGCTACGCGTCACTGCCCCCGCCGCAGGCGCCGCCCGCGCGACCGGCAGCCGGGCAGCGCGCCCCGCTCACCGACCAGCAGGCCGTCGAGCGCTACCGCTACCTGCTGCGGACGGCGCCCCCGGACCAGATCGAGCAGGCGCACGCCGAGGCGTTCGGCCGGCTGACCCCGCAGCAGCGGCAGGAGGTGCTCACCCAGCTCGCGGCCGCCGTGCCGGCGTCGGAGCGGCCGCGGTCCGACGACGCGCAGACCCTCGCCCGGGTGGCCACCCGCGCCGAGCTGCGCCAGCCGGGGACCCTCGAGCGGACCTTCGGCGGCTTCGGCGCGGGCCCCGGCGCCGGCTACGGGCCGGGCTACGGCCCCGGGTACGGCCCGGCCTACGGCGGCGGGTACGGCGGCGGCTACGGGCCCGGCTACGGCTCGCGGATGGGCGGCTTCGGCGGCTTCGGCGGCTCGCTGGGCGGCAGCCTGCTCGGCACGATCGGCGGCCTGGTGGTGGGCACCGCGGTGGCCGACGCGCTGTTCGACACCGGGCTCGGCGACGGCGGCCTGTTCGGCGGCGGCGACGAGGAGGCCTACGCGGAGGGCTACCAGGACGGCGCCGAGGGCGGGGACGGCGGCGGGGACTCCGGCGGGGACTCCGGTGGCGGCGACTACGCCGCGGCCGGGGACGGCTACGGCGGCGACCCGGGCGCGGACTTCGCCGGTGGCGCCGACAACGGCTACGACGGCGGGGGTTACGACGGCGGCTTCGACGGCGGCGGCGGCGACTTCGGGGGCGGCGACTTCGGTGGGGACTTCGGCGGCGGGGACTTCTGACCGCTCAGCCGCCGGACCCGGGCGTCCCCCCGGCCGCCGGGGTCCGGCGGCGCAGCCACAGCAGGCCCAGCACCGGCAGCACCAGCGGCACGAAGCCGTAGCCGCGGCCGAACGCCGACCAGACCGTCTCGTCGGGGAAGGCGGCTGGGTCGGCCAGGGACAGCGTGCCCACCACGAGCACCCCGGCCAGCTCGACGACGATGGCTCCCAGCGCCGTCCGGCGTCCGGTGCGCCCGCCCCGGGCCAACCCGACGGTGGCCACCACGTAGACGGCCGCGGCCAGCGCCGACAGCAGGTAGGCGACCGGCGCCTCGGAGAAGCGGGTGGCCAGCTGGACGGCGGCGCGGGCGCCCGCGGCCAGGGCGAACACCGCGTAGACGGCGACCAGCACCCGGCCCGGACCCGCCGCCGTCCCGCCCGGCGCGGCGCCGGCCGGCTCGCGCTCAGACACCGGGCGCCTCCCAGAGCTGCACCAGCCGCCAGACCATCACCGCGGTGACCAGGCTGGCCACCGCGAGCACCGTGCCCGCCCAGCGGCTGGGCTCGGTGCGCGACCACAGCACGCCCGCCACCGGCAGCAGCACGACGCCGCCGAGGTAGCCGAGGAACGTCGCCGTCTCCGGCGGCCGCTCCCCGCCGGCCAGGGCCACCCCGGCGACGACGGCCTGCACCACGAGCAGCACCTCGAGCACCGCGGCGCCGGCGAGGTGGACCAGGCCGATCCGCCGCCGGGCGAGCGTGGAGGCCAGGCCGGCGAGCGCCACGGCCACCGCGACGGCGGTGGCCGACCAGACGAGGACGTCGTTCATCGCGCCCATGATCGCGCGCCCGGCGGGCGAGCCGGTTGCGGACCCGGGGTAAGGAGGAGGCATGACCGTCCGGGACCTCGTGGTCGACCTCTGCGCCGAGCACCTGGACGCCGTGACCGCGGAGCCGGTGCCCCTGCAGGCGCTGGTCGGCCTGCTCGCCGCGTGCGGCGTCGCCGAGCCCAGCGCGCGCCTGGCCGCCGCGGCGCTGCGCCGCGCCGGGTGGCTGAGCGGGTCGCGGCGCGGGCGGGAGACCCTGCTGGCCCCGGCCGCGCCGCTGCGGGCGTCCGTCGTCGCCCGTGCCGAGCGGATCGAGCGGCGGCTGGGCCCGTGGGACGGCCAGTGGCGGATGGTCGTCTACGGCGTCCCGGAGGCCGACCGCGCCGCCCGCGAGCGGGTGCGCCGCGGGCTGGTCCGCGCCGGGTTCGGCCCGCTCGCGCCGGCCACCTGGGTGTCGCCGCACCGCGACGCGCTCGACGAGGTGCACGCGGAGCTCGCCGGGGAGCCGACGTCGCGGCTGGACCTGCTCACCGCGCACGTCACCGACCCGCGGCTGTCCGACGGCGAGCTCGCGGCCCGCTGCTGGGACCTCCCCCGGCTCGCCGCCGGCTGGTCGCGGGTGCTCGAGCGGCTGCGCGGGGCCGCCGCGGACGCGCCGGAGGGGGTCGCCGCTCTGGCGGCGCACCTGCGGCTGCGCGCGGAGATGCGCGCCGTGCTGGCCGGCGACCCGCTGCTGCCCGCGGCGCTGCAGCCGGAGGGGTGGCCGGGCCGCGACGTCCGCGACGCCTGGGCCGACACCGGCGCCCGGCTGGCCGCGGCCGCCCGCGCGCACGTCGCCGACGTCCTCGGCGTCGTCCTCCCGCGGGCCGCCGTCGCCTAGGAGGGCCTTTGTAGCGCTATTGGCCGCCCGAGGGGGGCGGGTGCCCCCGCACCGCCGCCCCCGAGGGCCTGTGTCCCTCTGTCAGTCCGCCGTCAGCGGTGGACGGTGGACATGTCCGGGTAGCGGTCGCCGGCGGCGGCACCGACGGGAGCGGCCTCGTCGAGCCGGTGCAGGTCGTCGTCGGTGAGCGCGACTTCCGCGGCCGCCGCGTTCTCCTCCAGGTAGCGCACCCGCTTGGTCCCCGGGATCGGGACGACGGCGGGGTTGCCCGCGCGGCCGCTCTGCGCGATCACCCAGGCCAGCGCCAGCTGCGAGGCCGTCACGCCCTTCTCGTCGCCGATCTCGCGCACCCGGTCGACCAGCCGCAGGTTCTGCTCGAACGCCTCGCCCTGGAACCGCGGGTTGGACCGGCGGAAGTCGTCGGGCGCGAGGTCGTCCACGCTGCGGATCTGCCCGGACAGGAAGCCGCGGCCGATCGGCGAGTAGGCCACGAAGCCGATGCCGAGCTCCGCGCAGGTGGCGAGGACGCCGTCCTCCTCGGGGTCGCGGCTCCACAGCGAGTACTCGGTCTGCACGGCGGCCACCGGCTGCACGGCGTGCGCGCGGCGGATGGTCTCGGGCGCGGCCTCCGAGATGCCGGCGGCGCGCACCTTCCCCGCCTCGACCAGCTCGCGGATGGCGCCCCAGGTGTCCTCCACGGGCACCGTGGTGTCGACGCGGTGCTGGTAGTAGAGGTCGATGACGTCGACGCCGAGCCGCTGCAGGGAGGCGTCGCAGGCCTGCCGCACGTACTCCGGCCGGCCGTTGATGCCGCGGAAGGAGCCGTCCTCGCCGCGCTCGTTGCCGAACTTGGTGGCCAGCACGACCTCGTCGCGGCGACCGGCGATCGCCGCGCCGACCAGGCGCTCGTTGGTGAAGGGGCCGTACATGTCGGCCGTGTCGAGGAAGGTGACGCCGAGGTCGAGGGCGCGCCGGATGGTCGCCTCGGCCTCGGCCTGGTCACCGGTGCCGTAGAACTCACTCATCCCCATGCAGCCCAGCCCCATGGCCGGGACGGACAGGGACCCCAGGGTGCGTGTCTGCATGGCACCGAGCCTGCCCCTGCGGAGCGCGGCGCGAACCCCCTGAGGGTGGGGCTGCCGACCCCCCGCTCCGCTGTTCCGGAACCCGTGTGACAGGTTAGGGCCGCCTAACTCAGGGCAGCCTTGCCTCACCACCTGGAGAACCATGCGCACCGCGTCCCGGCCGCTGGCGGCCACCTCCCTGTCCCTCGCCGCTGCGCTGGCGCTCACCGCCTGCGGTGCCGACGAGCCCGCCGCCGAGGCCGCCACCGGCGCCGGCACGGTCACCTGGACCTGGGACCGCAACGTCGCCGCCGAGGACGCCGAGCCGGAGTTCGAGGAGACGTCGGTCGAGGTGCCGGTCGACCCGCAGCGCATCGTCGTCTTCGACATGGCCGCCCTCGACACCATCGGCGCCCTCGGCGGGGAGATCGCCGGCGCACCGCTGGACTCGGTGCCCGACTACCTGCGGGACCACCTGGCCGACGACGCCTTCGACGCGGGGACGCTGTTCGAGGCCGACCTGGTCGAGATCGAGTCGCAGCAGCCCGACCTCATCGTCATCGGCGGCCGCTCCTCGGCGCTGTACGAGGACCTCAGCGAGATCGCGCCGACCGTCGACCTGAGCATGCGCGGCACCTACACCGAGACGCTCGACCGCAACGCCACCTTCCTCGGCGAGGTGCTCGGCGCGGAGGACGAGGCGGCCGCCGCCGTCGCCGACCTCGAGGCGGGCATCGAGGAGGCGCGGGCCGCCACCGCCGACGCGGGCACCGGCCTGGGCCTCATGGTCTCCGGCGGCGAGCTGTCCGCCATGGCCCCGGCCGGCGAGGGCTCCGACGCCCGCGGCGCGCGCGGCGGGCTGATCTACGACGCGTTCGGCGTGCAGCCCGTCGTCGACGACCTCCAGGCCGCCACCCACGGCGAGCCGGTCTCCTTCGAGTTCCTGCTCGAGACCGACCCCGACCACCTGTGGGTCGTCGACCGCGACGCCGCCACCGGCGAGGAGGGCGCGCAGGCCGCCGCGGCGGTGCTCGACAACGACGTCGTCGCCCGCACGACCGCGGCCCGGCAGGACCAGGTCCACTACCTGGACCCGGTCGCCTGGTACGTCGTCTTCGGTGGCATCGACACCACCCGGATCATGATCGACGACGTCCTGCAGATCGCGGAGTGACCGTCCCGGTCCCCCGCTGCCCGTGACGGTGCTCTCCGCTCCCCCGGCGAGCACCCCCGCCCCGGCGCGCCCCCGGCGCACCGGGCTGGGGGTGCTCGCCGGCGTGCTGCTCCTGCTCCTCGCGGGGGCGAGCCTGTTCGTCGGCGTCTCCGACGTCTCCCCCGTCTCGGTGTTCAGCGACGGCCCGGCCGCGTTCCTGCTGGTCGCCAGCCGCGTCCCGCGGACGGTGGCACTGGTGCTGGCCGGCGCCTCGCTCGGCATCGCCGGGCTGATCATGCAGATGCTCGTGCGCAACCGCTTCGTCGAGCCCAGCACCACCGGGGTCACCGAGTTCGCCACCCTCGGCATGCTGGGCACGATCGTGCTGGCGCCCGGGATGCCCGTCGTCGGCAAGACCGCCGTCGCCGCGCTGTCCGGACTGCTCGGCACGTGGGTGTTCCTGCGGGTGGTGCGGGCGGTGCCGGTCCGCTCCCTCGTCCTCGTGCCGCTGGTCGGGATCATGCTCGGCGGCGTCGTCGGCGCGGTGACGACGTTCGGCGCCTACCGGCTGGACCTGCTGCAGTCGCTCGCGCAGTGGTCGCAGGGCAGCTTCGCCGGCGTGGTGCAGGGCCGCTACGAGTTCGTGTGGCTGGCCGGCGTCATGGTCGTCGTCGCGTGGCTGGCGGCCGACCGGTTCAGCGTCATCGGCCTCGGTGAGGAGTTCGCCACCAACCTCGGGCTGCACCACCGCCGGTGGGTGGCCGTCGGGATGGTCGTCGTCGCCGTCATCACCGCCTCGGTGCTGGTGACGGCGGGGCTCATCCCGTTCCTCGGGCTGGTCGTGCCCAACGTCGTGAGCCTGGTGGTCGGCGACAACGTGCGCCGGTCGATCCCGTGGGTGGCGGTGCTCGGGGCGGTGTTCGTGGTGGCCTGCGACGTGCTGGCGCGGGTCCTGCGCTTCCCCTACGAGATCCCGCTGTCGGTCGTCGTCGGGATCATCGGCGCCGCGCTGTTCCTCTGGCTGCTGCTGCGGAGGCGGAGCCGTGCTCACTGATCCCGCGCTCTCCGGACCCGCCCCGGCCGCCGTCCGCCCGCGGCCCCGCCTGCGCGGTTCCGTCCGCCGCGCCGGGCCGGGCGCCCGGCTGGCCGCGCTCGGCGGCCTCGTGCTGGCGCTGGCCGCCGCCTACCTGTTCACCGACGTGCCCGGGTCGCTGGCGTACGCGCTGGAGAAGCGCAGCCTCACTGTGGCCGCGATGGTCGTCGTCGCGGCGGCGGTCGGGGTGTCCACGGTCGTCTTCCACACGATCACGCAGAACCGCGTGCTGACGCCGTCGATCATGGGGTTCGACGCGTTCTACGTGCTCGTCTCGACCGCCGTCGTCTTCACCGCCGGCTCCGCCGCGTTCCTGGCCGCCGACCCGCTGGTCCTGTGGGCGGTGCAGGTGGCCGTGATGGTCGGCTTCAGCGTCGTGCTGTTCACCTGGCTGTTCGGCGGGAAGCGGCGCTCGATCCACCTCATGCTGCTGGTCGGCATCGTGCTCGGGACGTTCTTCCGCTCGTTCAGCGAGTGGATGCAGCGGATGCTCGACCCGCTGGACTTCCAGGTGCTCTCCGACGCGTTCTTCGCCTCGCTGACCCGGCCCGACGAGACCCTGCTGGCGCTCACCGCGGCGCTGGTCGCGCTGGGCTGCGCCGTCGTCGTGCCGCTGCTGCGCACCCTCGACGTGCTGACCCTCGGCGAGCCGGCCGCCGTCGGGCTGGGCGTCGACCACCGGCGGGTGGTGCTGACGCTGTTCGCCGTCGTCTCGGTGATGGTCGCGGCGTCGACGGCGCTGGTGGGGCCGATCCTGTTCCTCGGCCTGATCGTCGCCAACCTCGCCTACGCGTGGGCCGGGTCCTTCCGGCACGCGTGGACGGTGCCGACGGCGGTGCTGCTCGGCGTGGTGTGCCTGCTCGGCGGCCAGCTCGTGCTGGAACGGGCGCTCGGCTACGGCGGCACCCTGTCCACCGTCGTCGACTTCGCCGGCGGGCTGTTCTTCCTGTACCTCGTCCTGCGGAAGGGGGCGCGGTGATCGCGCTCGAGGGAGTCTCCAAGCGCTACGGCGGCCAGACGGTGGTCGACGACGTCTCCATCGCCTTCGGCGGCGAGGGGGTGACGGCGCTGATCGGCCCGAACGGTGCCGGCAAGTCGACGCTGTTCTCCCTCGTCGGCCGCCTCCTGCGGCCCGACACCGGCCGCGTGACGGTCGACGGCCTGGACGTGGCGACGACGCCGTCGGCGGAGCTCGCGCGGCGCCTGGCCGTGCTGCGCCAGGACAACCACGTGGCCGCCCGGCTCACCGTGCAGGACCTCGTGGAGTTCGGCCGCTTCCCGCACTCCCGCGGCCGGCTCACCGTCGACGACCGCGACGCCGTCGAGCGCGCCCTCGTCCACCTCGGGCTGGAGGGGTACCGGCGGCGGTTCCTCGACGAGCTGTCGGGCGGTCAGCGGCAGCGGGCGTTCATCGCGATGGTGCTGGCGCAGGACACCCGGTACGTGCTGCTCGACGAGCCGCTGAACAACCTCGACCTGCGGCACATGACCGAGATCATGCGGCTGGTGCGCGAGATGGCCGACGGGCTCGGCAAGCGGGTGGTCACCGTGCTGCACGACGTCAACTTCGCGGCCACCTGGGCCGACCGGATCGTGGCGATGCGCGACGGCCGCGTGGTGGCCGACGCCCCCGCCCGCGAGGTCATGCGCCCCGAGGTGCTGGCCGCCGTCTACGACACGACGGTCGACGTCCGCGAGATCGACGGCCGCCCGGTGGCCCTCTACTACTCCTGACGACGCGCGGCGGTGTGGTCGGCTGGACGTGGGCGATCCGGCCGCTGACCTGCCGTTTCTGTCGTACCCCGGCCGTAGGTTCGGGTCATGTCGGCGAACGCGGAGCACGTGTCGCCGATCGAGCGCGCGCTGGCCGGGTGGCTGATCGAGCAGCCGGTGGCGATTGAGCGGCTGCCGGTCGGGGTGCTGTCCGACGCGCAGGCCGCCGCGGAGCTGGCGCGGGTGCAGGCGCGCAAGGCGATGGACGCCGCCTACGAGGCCGAGCTGGTGCTGCGGCTGGCCGCGACCCGCCCCGCCGACCTCGACCCCCCGCCGGGCACGCCGGGTGCGCGGTCGGGGTCGTGGGCGCCGGACCCCGAGTTACCGGGGGTGTCGGAGTTCTTCACCGCCGAGCTCGCGGTCGTGCTCAACGTCGGCCGGCCCACCGCCTCCACGCTGGCGAAGCGGGCGTGGACCTACCGGGAGAGCCTGCCCGCCACGTGGGCGGCGCTGGCCGCCGGTCAGCTCGACGAGCGCCGCGCCATGGTCCTCGTGGACGTGCTGCAGTGGACCGCCCCGGCGCTGGCCCGGCGGGTCGAGTCCCGCCTGCTGCCTCGGGCTGCGGAGTGGACACTGCGCACGCTGCGGAAGCGCGCGGTCGAGGCGCTGCTGGAACTCGACCCCGACGCCGCCGAGCGGAAGAAGGACGACGCCACGCGCACCGCCGACGTCCGGATCGTGCCCTCGGCGCAGGACGGGATGGCGGTGATGATCGCCGAGCTGCCCGCCGAGGTCGCCGCGATGTGCATGGAGGTGGTGGAGCGGCTCGCGCGGCTGGCCGTGGACGCCGGTGACCGGCGGCCGATCGGGGTGATCCGCACCGAGGTGTTCACCGCCCTGTTCCTGGGCGCCGGCGACCCGACCCGGCCGCCGGTGACCGCGCACCTGCAGATCATCGCCACCCTGTCCGCGCTGGCCGGCCGGTCGGCCGAGCCCGGTGAGGTCAACGGTCTGCCGATCACCGCCGCGGTGCTGCGGGCGCTGCTCCGCGAACTCGACGCCCTCGGTGTCGGCGTGCCCGACGGCGGGTCGGTCACCGTCGCGGTCACCGACGACGACGGCACCCTGCGCGCCACCACGACCCTCGACCAGGCCCGCACGCTCGCCCGCCGCGGCTGCCCCGACCACCCGCCGACCGACGAGCATTCCGACGGCGACTGCGGCTGCCCGGTCCTCGACCGGCCCGAGCCCACCGACCGCTACACGCCCACCCGGCCGCAGCAGCGGTTCGTCCGCACCCGCGACCGCACCTGCCGCTTCCCCACCTGCGGCCAACGCGCCGGCTGGGCCGACGCCGACCACGTCATCCCCCACGCACACGGCGGCGCCACCGACTGCGCCAACCTCTGCTGCCTGTGCCGCAGCCACCACCGCCTCAAGACCTTCGCCCGCGGCTGGCACTTCTCCCTCTCACCGGACGGGGTGCTCACCGTGACCACGCCGTCCGGCGTCACCCGCACCACCCGCCCACCGGGCATGCGCCCACCACCGGAGCGCGACCCACCACCCGGCGCGATCGGGACACCCCCACCGGCCGACCCGGCCGACGACCCGCCACCGTTCTGACGCGCCGCCCGCTGGGTGCCCGCTACGCCCAGCGGGCCAGCGCGGTCGTCGTGCCCGGCTCGACCACGGTGAACCCGGCGTCCACGACCGCCACCGGGGCCGCCGCGCGAAGCCGCGCCCACCGCGTGACGTCGGGGTGCTCCACCGCCACCGGGTACCCGGCCGCCGCCCACGCCTCCAGCCGGCGGGGCGGCATCCGCAGCGCCGACAGCTGCGCGGCGTGCCCGCACGCGGCGGCCGCCTTGCCCAGCGGCAGGAACGGCTCCGGGCAGACGGAGACGACGAGCGGGCCGCCGGGCACCGGGTCGACGACCGGGAGCGAGTCCGGGTCGTGGAGCTCGCTGCCCGTCAGCTGCAGCTTCGCGACGTCGCGGGGCAGCGCGTCGAGCGCGGTGGGCACGAGGGCCCGCACCTCCGCGCCGGCCACCGAGGCGGTCACCCCCGGCAGCGCCCCGGCCCGCTCCCAGGCCACGCCGCGGGCCCGGCGGCAGTGCTTGCGGATCGCGCCGTCGGTCCAGCGCCGGACCGACGCCGACCACTCGCCGCCCTCCCCGGCCCGCTCGTCGCCGAGCAGCCGCACCACCGCCACGGCGGCCGCCGAGCACACCGCGGACCGGGACGGCGGCGACGTCCGTTCCACGCGCGCCACCAGCTGCATCGCCCAGGGCGACTCCCCCGCCGGGTCCTCGTACACGCGCCCACCCTGACCGACGGCCCGTGGCCACGGCCGGCGGGTCCCCGGGCGGCCGACGGCCGGCACCGGGGCGCACACGGGCCGGTTCCACGTGGAACCGGGCCGTGTGACCTTCCTGTGAACTGCGCCGACCCCGTTAGCGGAGCCCGTCGGCCCGGGGTTGGATGGACGCCATGTGCGGCCTCTCCGGCGAGATCAGGTTCGACGGCTCCCTGGCCGACACCACCGCGGTGGCGCGGATGGTCGAGGCGCTGGTCCCCCGCGGGCCGGACGGCCAGGGCCAGTGGAGCGCCGGCCGGGTGGCGTTCGGTCACCGCCGGCTGTCGGTCATCGACCTCTCGGCCAGCGGCTCCCAGCCGATGGTCGACAGCGAGCTCGGGCTCGAGGCGGTCTTCAACGGCTGCATCTACGACTACAAGGAACTGCGCGCCGAGCTCGAGGGCCACGGCTACCGGTTCTTCTCCACCAGCGACACCGAGGTGCTGCTCAAGGGCTACCACCACTGGGGCGTCGACTTCGTCGACCACCTGCACGGCATGTTCGTCGTGGTCATCCACGAGCGGGACACCGGCCGGGTCGTCATGGCCCGCGACCGGCTGGGCATCAAGCCGCTCTACCTGTCCGAGACGCCGGGCCGCCTGCGCTTCGCCTCGTCGCTCCCGGCCCTGCTGCGCGCCGGCGACGTCGACACCTCCATCGACCCGGTCGCGCTGCACCACTACCTGACCTGGCACGCCGTCGTCCCCGCGCCGCGCACGCTCCTCAACGGCGTCCGCAAGCTGCCCCCGGCCACCGTGCGGGTCATCGAGGCCGACGGCACCAGTCGCGAGCACCGCTACTGGGAGCCCACGTACGAGCGGCGCGCCGAGCACTCCGGCTGGTCGAACCGGGACTGGGAGGACGCGATCGAGGAGGCGCTGCGGGTCGCCGTCCGCCGCCGCCTGGTCTCCGACATCCCGGTCGGCGTGCTGCTGTCCGGCGGGCTGGACTCCAGCCTGATCGTCGGCCTGCTCGCCCAGGAGGGGCAGAGCGACCTCGCCACCTACTCGATCGGCTTCGAGACCGTCGGCGGGCACGCGGGCGACGAGTTCCGCTACTCCGACGTCATCGCCGAGCGGTTCGGCACTGACCACCACCGCATCCGGGTGTCCTCCGACGAGCTCGCCGCGGCCCTCGGCCACGCGATCGGCGCGATGGCCGAGCCGATGGTCAGCCACGACGTCGTCGCCTTCGACCTGCTGTCGGAGCGGGTCAGCCAGACGATCCGCGTGGTGCAGTCCGGGCAGGGCGCCGACGAGGTGTTCGCGGGCTACCACTGGTACCCGCCGCTGGCCGACGTCGACCGCGAGGAGGCCGTCGAGCGCTACGCCGCGGCTTTCTTCGACCGGGGGGCGCAGGACATGCGCGCGCTGGTCGGGGAGCGGTACGCCCTCGACGGCGACCCGAGCCTGGACTTCGTCCGCGACCACATGTCCCGGCCGGGCGCGCAGACCGCCGTCGACGCCGCCCTGCGCCTCGACAGCGAGGTCATGCTCGTCGACGACCCGGTCAAGCGGGTGGACAACATGTCCATGGCGTGGGGCCTGGAGGCCCGCGTGCCCTTCCTCGACCACGACCTGGTCGAGCTGGCGGCGCTGTGCCCGCCGGAGCTCAAGCTCGCCGACGGCGGCAAGGGCGTGCTCAAGGCCATCGGCCGCCGGATCATCCCGCCGGAGGTGATCGACCGGCCCAAGGGCTACTTCCCGGTGCCGGCGATCACCCACCTCGAGGGCAAGGTCCTCGGCCTGGTGAAGGACGCGCTGTCCAGCGAGGCGGCGCGCGAGCGGGCGCTGTTCCGGCCGGAGTACGTCTCGCGGCTGCTGGACGACCCGAACGCCGAGCTGACGCCGCTGCGGGGCAACAAGCTGTGGCAACTCGGGCTCCTGGAGCTGTGGCTGCAGAACCACGGGGTCTGAGGGGCACCCCGTGGCTCCTCCGCGGCTCGCGGGGCTGCGCCGCCGTCCGTCGGCGGCCGGCCCCACCCCCGACCTGACCCGGCGTTCCTGGGCCAAGCCCTCCGAGCACGAGCTCGAGGGCATGGACACCGACGTCGTCCTCGACCTGGCGTGGGGCCGGCTGGTGTTCGGCCAGACCTTCGCCGAGATGCGCGACATCCTCACCGCCCTGCGGGCGGAGGGGACCGGGCAGCGCGACATCTGCGTCTACGCCCGCGACCCGCACGTCCTGGTGGGCCTGGCGCCCGACGAGCTGTTCATCGACCCGAGCTACACCTACCGCCTCGACCTGTACCGCTACCGTCCCCGGCCCGAGCTCATCCGCGGCGTCTTCGTGCGCACGGTGACCGCGCTGGAGGAGATGCAGGCGATCAACCGGATCTACGCCCGCAACCGCATGGTCACCGGCGACCCGGAGACCATGTGGGCCAACCACCGGACCCGCTGCTTCACCTACCTGGTCGCCGAGGACCGGCGCACCGGCGAGATCGTCGGCACCGTCACCGGTGTCGACCACGTGCTGGCCTACGGCGACCCGGAGGGCGGCACCAGCCTGTGGTGCCTCGCCGTCGACGCGCAGGACGCCCCCGCCGGCACCGGGGAGGCGCTGGTGCGGGTGCTCGCCGAGCGCTACGTCGGCCGCGGCCGCTCCTACGTCGACCTCTCGGTCATGCACGACAACTCCGGGGCGATCGCGCTGTACCGCAAGCTCGGCTTCGCCCGGGTGCCCGCCGTCTGCGTCAAGCGCAAGAACCCGATCAACACCCCGCTGTTCGCCGCCCGCCCGCCGGGCCTGCAGCAGCTCAACCCCTACGCGCGGATCATCGCCGACGAGGCGCTGCGCCGCGGGATCCGCGTCGAGGTGACCGACGCCGAGTTCGGCGAGATGCGGCTGTCGCTCGGCGGCCGGCGGGTGCTCACCCGCGAGTCGCTGTCGGAGTTCACCACCGCCGTCGCCATGAGCCGCTGCGACGACAAGCGGGTCACCCGTCGCATCGTCGAGGCCGCGGGGGTGCGGGTGCCCCGCGGCGTCGCCGTCCCCGAGGGCGACCTGGGGCCCGCGCTGGAGCTGCTCGCCGAGGCCGGCGAGCTGGTGGTCAAGCCCGCCCGCGGCGAGCAGGGCAAGGGCATCACCGTCGGCGTCACCGACGAGGAGCAGCTCGAGCGGGCCGTGGCCGCCGCCCGGCTCTTCTGCCCCGACGTGCTGGCCGAGCAGCTCGTGCCCGGCGAGGACCTGCGCGTGGTGGTCATCGACCACGAGGTGGTCGCCGCCGCGGTGCGCCGGCCCGCCGAGGTGGTCGGCGACGGCCGCCGCACGGTCACCGAGCTGGTCCGCGAGACCAGCCGGCGCCGCGAGCGCGCCACCGGCGGGGAGTCGCGCATCCCGCTCGACGACGTCACCGCCGACGTCGTCCGCGCGGCCGGGCGGTCGATGGACGACGTCCTCCCCCACGGCGAGCGGCTGCGGGTGCGGCGGACGGCGAACCTGCACACCGGCGGCACCATCGACGACGTCACCGACCGGCTGCACCCCGAGATCGCGCAGGCGGCGATCCGGGCGAGCCGCGCCATCGGCATCCCGGTCACCGGCATCGACTTCCTGGTGCCCGACGTCGAGGGCCCCGACGCGGTGTTCGTCGAGGCCAACGAGCGGCCGGGGCTGGCCAACCACGAGCCGCGGCCGACCGCCGCGCGCTTCGTCGACCTGCTCTTCCCCGAGACCCGCCGGCGCTGAGCCGGGCTCAGTCCGGCCGGAAGAGGGCGAGCAGCCCGTCGACGTCGCGGTGCGCCGTGGCGGGGTGGCGGAACGGGCGGTGCGGCCGCACCTCGTAGTGGGTGCGCCGGCCGCGGCGGGCGCGGGTGACGTACCCGGCCTCCTCCAGGTCGGCGAGGATGCCGAGGGTCGCGCGGGTGCTGATGCCCACCCGCGCCGCGACGTCGGCCACCCGGGCGTCGGGGTCGGCGGCGACGGCGAGCAGCACGTGGCCGTGGTTGGTGAGGAACGTCCAGGACGGCCGCTCGTCGCTCACGGGCTCCTCCGGGTGGCGCGGACAGGTGAACCCTGCTTCACTGGTTACCGGGAGGGGAGTATCCCCACACGCTCCCGTCGTCAGTACGGCCCCTCGGGCGGGGTCCGGCGGAGCGGGCCCCGTGCGGGCCGGGAGAGACCTCCGGTTGGGAACCACCGACTGGAGGCCTGCTCGTGGACGTCCCCTTCTGGCTCTGGCTCGCCGTGCTCGGCGTCATCGTCGCCATGCTCGCCGTCGACCTGTTCGCCCACCGCCGGGCGCACGTGATCGGCGTGCGCGAGGCCGCCGCGTGGTCGGCGGTGTGGGTGGCGCTCGGCGTCGGGTTCGGCGCCTGGGTGTGGGCCGCGTACGGCGCCGAGTACGGCCAGCAGTACTACGCCGGCTACCTGATCGAGAAGTCGCTCGCCGTCGACAACGTCTTCGTCTGGGCGATCGTCTTCACCTTCTTCGCCGTGCCGCGGGAGTACCAGCACCGGGTGCTGTTCTACGGCGTGCTCGGCGCGCTCGTGCTGCGCGGAGCGTTCATCGCCGGCGGCGCGGCCCTGATCGAGGACTTCTCCTGGGTGCTGTACCTGTTCGCCGCGTTCCTGCTCGTCACCGGCTGGCGGATGCTCCGGCAGCGCGACGAGCACGTCGACCCGTCGCGCTCGCGCACCCTGCGGCTGTTCCGCCGCCTGGTGCCGATGACCGACGCGTACCACGGCCAGCGGTTCCTGGTCCGGCGCGGCGGCGTCCTGCTCGCCACTCCCCTGCTGGCGGTGCTGGTGCTCGTCGAGGTCACCGACGTCGTCTTCGCCGTCGACTCGATCCCGGCGATCTTCGCCGTCACCGACGAGCCGTTCCTCGTGTTCACCGCCAACGCCTTCGCGATCCTGGGGCTGCGGGCGATGTACTTCCTGCTGGCCGACCTCATCCACCGCTTCGTCTACCTGAAGACCGGCCTGGCGCTGGTGCTCATGTGGGTCGGCGTGAAGATGCTGCTCAAGGTCGACCTCTTCTACGTGCCGACCACGGTGAGCCTCGCGGTGATCACCACCATCCTCGCCGTCTCGGTGTGGGCCAGCCTGCGCGCCACCCGCGGGCAGGGCCGCCGCGCCGTCGAGGCGCCGGCCGAGCCGCCGTTCCGGACGGCCACCGAGGAGGAGTTGGCCGCGGTGGAGCCGCTGTGGCGGCGCCACGGGCGGGCGCGCACCCCCGCCTGACCGTCCCGCGGCGGCCAGGCATAGGAAGCTCTACGCACGTCCTGGGCGCCAGGACGTGGGTAGAGCTTCCACTGCCTCGGGGGACGGGTGACGTATCTGCTGGCGGCGCTCGGCGGGGCGCTCGGCGCGCTCGCGCGGTGGGGCGTTGCCGCGGCGCTCCCCTCCCCCGCCGGCGGCTGGCCGTGGGCCACGCTGCTGGTGAACCTCACCGGGTGCCTGCTGATCGGCGTGCTCGCCGGCGTCCTCGCCACCCGGGACCCCGAGCCCGCGTGGGCCCGGCCGCTCCTCGCCGTCGGCGTCCTGGGCGGCTACACGACGTACTCGGCGTTCGCCGTCGAGGTCGTCGCCCTGACCGACGCCGGCGCGCTCGCCACGGCGGGCGGCTACGTGCTCACCTCCGTCGTCGGCGGGGTGCTGGCCGTCGCGGCCGGCGTCACCGCCGTGCGCAGAACGCTGCGGACGGCGGCCCGGTGACGCCGCTGCTGGTCGTCGCGGGCGCCGTGGCCGGTGCCCCGCTGCGCCTGCTCGCCACGCGGCTGGCCGCCCGCGGCGGGCGCGACCCGGCGCTCGGCACGCTCGCCGTCAACGTCGCCGGCTCGGCGCTGCTCGGGGTGCTGCTCGGGCTCGGCGACGTCCCGGCGCCGGTGCTCGCACTGGTCGGCACCGGGTTCTGCGGCACCCTGACCACCTTCTCGAGCGCCGGGCTCGACGTCGTCCGGATGGTCGAGGAGCGCGCCGTCGCCCGCGCCGCGGCGTACCTGGCGGCCACCCTGGTGCTCGCCCTGGGGGCGGCCGCGGCGGGCTGGCTGCTGGCCCGCTGACCGCCCCTGCGGGTGCCGGTCCGGCGCCGTCTGGATAGGGTCGCCTCGGTATGGCCGGGAGCGACGCGGGAGACGTGCAGGCGGACAGCCCCGTCGTCGTCGTCGCCAACCGGCTGCCGGTCGACCAGGTCACCGACCCGGACGGGACGACGCGCTGGCAGCGCTCCCCCGGCGGCCTGGTCACCGCCCTGGAGCCCTTCGTCGCCGGCCGCGGCGGCGCCTGGGTGGGCTGGTCCGGATCAGCCGGCGAGGCGCCCGAGCCCTTCGAGTCCGGCGGCATCTCGCTCGTCCCGGTCGAGCTCTCCGAGGAGGAGGTCGACCGCTACTACGAGGGCATGTCCAACGCCTCGCTGTGGCCGCTGTACCACGACGTGGTCGAGAAGCCGGAGTACCACCGCACGTGGTGGGACACCTACGTGCAGGTCAACAAGCGCTTCGCCGACCGGGCCGCCGAGGTCGCCGCCGAGGGCGCGATCGTGTGGGTGCACGACTACCAGCTGCAGCTGGTGCCGGCGATGCTCCGCCAGCGCCGCCCCGACCTGACCATCGGCTTCTTCCTGCACATCCCGTTCCCGCCCTACGAGCTGTTCACCCAGCTCCCGTGGCGCTCGGCGATCGTGGAGGGCCTGCTCGGCGCCGACCTCGTCGGCTTCCAGCTGCCCAGCGCGGCGGCCAACTTCGTCCAGCTCGCCCGGCGTCTGCACGAGCTGCCCACCCGCGGCGCCACCGTCGAGTACGACGGCCGGGTGGTCACCGCCCGCGCCTTCCCGATCTCCATCGACGTCGCGTCCTTCGACGAGCTGGCGAGCTCGCCGGAGGTCGTGGCCCGCGCCAAGGAGATCCGCGCCGAGCTCGGCGACCCCGAGAAGATGATCCTGGGCGTCGACCGGCTCGACTACACCAAGGGCATCAGCGTCCGGCTCAACGCCTTCCAGGAGCTCCTGGAGGACGGCGTCGTCGAGGCCCCTGGCACCGTCATGGTGCAGGTGGCCACGCCCAGCCGGGAGCGCGTCGAGCACTACGTGCACATGCGCGAGACGATCGAGCAGCAGGTCGGGCACATCAACGGCGTCTTCGGCTCGATCGGCGGCCCGGCGGTGCACTACTTCAACCAGTCGATGCCGCGCGAGGAGCTCGCCGCCCTCTACCGCGCCGCCGACGTCATGCTCGTGACGCCCTACCGCGACGGCATGAACCTGGTGGCCAAGGAGTACGTGGCCGCCCGCGCCGACCTCGGCGGCACCCTCGTCCTGTCGGAGTTCGCCGGCGCCGCGTCGGAGCTCAAGCAGGCGTTCCTGGTGAACCCGCACGACATCACGGGCGTCAAGAACCAGCTGCTGCGCGCGCTGCGGGTCGAGCCCGCCGAGGGCGCCCGCCGCATGCGCGCCATGCGCCGGTACCTGGCCAAGCACGACCTCGACCACTGGGCGACGTCGTTCTTCGACGCCCTGCGCGCGCAGGCGTGACCGCCGACGCCGACGCGGGCCTCGACGGGGCGCTCGCCGCGCTGGCCGCCCGCCGACCGCTGCTCGTGGCGTCGGACTACGACGGCGTGTTCGCCCCGCTGGTCGACGACCCCTCCGCGGCGGTCCCCGCCCCCGGCATCGCCGAGGCGCTGGCGCGGGTCGCCGCCGCGGGCGGCGACGTCACCGTCGCGCTGGTGAGCGGGCGCGGCGTCGAGGACCTGCAGCGGGTCAGCGGCCTCACCGGCCCCTACCGCTGGGTCGGCAGCCACGGCGCCGAGTTCGGCGGCCCGCTCACCGGCGAGCTCGCCGGCCGCCGCGACGCGCTCGCCGAGGTGCTGGCGCCGCTGGTCGCCGCCGTCCCCGGGGCGCGGCTGGAGGTCAAGCCGGTCAGCGTCGCCGTCCACGTGCGGCAGGTCGCCGATCCGGCCGCGGCCGCCGAGCTGCTGGCGGCCGCCGATGCGGCGGCGGATCCGTCACTGACGAAGAAGCCGGGCAAGGCGGTCCTCGAGCTCGTCCTCGTCGACGCCGACAAGGGCAGCGCCGTGCAGCGCCTGCGCGAGGAGCTCGGCGCCGCCGCGGTGGTCTACCTCGGCGACGACCTCACCGACGAGGACGTCTTCCGCCTCCTCGGCCCGGGCGACGTCGGCATCAAGGTCGGCGAGGGCCCCACCGCCGCGGCGCACCGCGTGGCCGACCCGGACGCCGTCGTCGGCGTCCTCGGCCGGCTCGGCGACCTGCTCGCCTGACCTCCGCCGCGGCGCGTCGCGCCGGGCGCCCGGGTGACCGTCCGGCCCCGGGACGCCCACCCTGCCCTGCCGCGTCGACACGGCGACCCTCCCGCGCGTGCGCGCCCCGCCGGGGCCGCCGGTGACCGCGGGCGGGCGTCGACTCGGCGACGGCGCTGCGGGCGGTCACCGCCGGGTCCGCAACGATCCGCCCGCGGGTGTCCGACGAGCGCGGGCGCCGGGTCGCTGGAGCCACACCATTCTCCTCGCACGCCACCTCCCCGTCGACGCGTGCACGCAGCCCAGGAGGCCCCCGTGTCCGACCCGTCCCCCCGCAGCGGCGGCTGGTTCGCCGACCGCCCGCTCTCGGTCAAGTTCGGCGCGCTCGTCGCCGTCGGGACGCTGTCGCTGGGCGGGCTGCTCGGGGCGACGCTGCTGGGCAACGCCGCCGTCCGCGACGCCGACGAACGGTCCCGGGCGCTCAACGACGCGCAGGAGCTGGTGCTGCAGCTCGACACCCGGGCCAGCGAGCTCAAGGTGGACGGCTTCAAGGCGCTCGTCCGCCCGGTGCCGGCCGAGCAGCTGCCCGAGCTGGCCGACGACATCGCCACCCCCGAGGCGCTGCTCGACGAGCTGGCCGGCATCGAGCTGACCGGTGACAGTGCGGCGGCCGTGGCCGAGCTGCAGGACACCTACGGCGACTACACCGACGCCATCACCGCGTTCGTGAACACGGCGGTCGCCGACCAGGCCGGCGCGCGGCTGCGCTGGGAGGACATCCAGGTCGCCAACGACCTGACCGACGCCGCCGTCGGCACCGCCAAGGACACCCTCGCCGCGGAGGCCGAGGCGGCGGCCGCGGGGCTCGAGGACACGATCGCCCGCTGGGAGACGACGGCGATGGTGGTCGCCGTCCTCGGCTTCCTGCTCCTGGCGGCCCTCAGCTGGCGCACCGCCCGCTCGGTGATCCGGCCGGTGCGCAGCGTGCAGGCCTCGCTCGAGGCGCTGGCGCAGGGCGACCTGACGCACGCCTCCGGGGTCTCCTCCCGCGACGAGGTGGGCCGCATGGCCGACGCCCTCGACCGCGCCCAGGCCGGGCTGCGTGAGGTCCTCGACTCCGTCGCCGCCTCCGCCGACGCCGTGGCCGCCTCCAGCGAGGAGTTGTCCGCGTCGGCCGCGCAGATCTCCGCCTCCGCCGGCGAGACGTCCGCGCAGTCCGGCGTCGTGGCCGGCGCCGCGGACGAGGTGTCGCGCTCGGTGCAGACCGTGGCCGCCGGTGCGGAGCAGATGGGCGCCTCCATCCGGGAGATCGCCACCAACGCCGCCGAGGCGTCCGCCGTCGCCGCCCGCGCCGTGACCGCGGCCGAGACCACCACCGCGACCGTGGCGAAGCTCGGCGAGTCCTCGGCCGAGATCGGCAACGTGGTCAAGGTGATCACCTCGATCGCCGAGCAGACCAACCTGCTGGCGCTGAACGCGACCATCGAGGCCGCCCGCGCCGGCGAGGCGGGCAAGGGCTTCGCCGTGGTCGCCAACGAGGTCAAGGAGCTGGCGCAGGAGACCGCCAAGGCCACCGAGGACATCGCCCGCCGCGTCGAGGCGATCCAGAAGGACACCGGCGCCGCCGTCTCGGCGATCGGGGAGATCAGCTCGATCGTCGCCCAGATCTCCGACCGCCAGACCACCATCGCCTCCGCGGTCGAGGAGCAGACCGCCACCACGGCGGAGATGTCCCGCTCGGTGAGCGAGGCGGCCCAGGGCTCCGGCCAGATCGCCGACAACATCTCCGGCGTCTCGGCCGCCGCGGACTCCACCACGCAGGCGCTGTCCCAGACCCGGATGGCCGTCGACGAGCTGTCCCGCATGGCCGCCGGCCTGCGCACCAGCGTCGCCCGCTTCACCCACTGACCCCCTCCCTCCCCCGTACAGGAGCACCACACCCGTGAGCACCTCCCGAGCCGGACGACCCGGCGGCTGGTTCGGCGACCGGCCGCTGGGCGTCAAGATCGGCGCCGTCGTCGGCCTGCTGGCCGTCGTCGTCCTGGCCACCAACCTGCTGGCGGTCGTCCGCATCCAGGAGATGCGCGCGGACCAGGAGCGCATCTACACCGAGAACCTGGAGCCGCTCAACGCCCTGTCGGCGGTCCAGCGGGCCACCGCGGCGCACCGCGCCCGGGTGCTCGAGTACGCCGTCTCCGACCCGGCCCGCCGGGTGGAGCTGCGCGGCGAGATGCAGGAGAAAGACGCCGACATCGTCGCCGCGCTCACCGAGTACGAGCCCCACGTCGTCGACCAGGCGGCCATGGACCTCTACCTCGGGGCGCGTGAGCAGTTCCTCGCCACCAACGACAGCCAGCTCTTCCCGGCCGCCGACCGCGGCGACCTGGCCGGATACGCGCTGGTCTACCGCGAGGTGTCCAGCCCGCTGCTCACCGACATCGCCGACGGCCTGGAGGCCGAGGGCGTCGCCCAGTCGGCGCAGGCCGCCGCCCGCAACGCCGCGACCGACGAGCAGGCGGGCGGCGCGATCACGCTGCTGGTCACGACCTCGCTGGCCGCCGTCCTGGTCTCGATCGGCCTCACCGCGTGGGTGGTCCGGCGCATCCTGCGCGGCGTGCGCTCGGTGCAGCGCTCCGCCGAGGCGATGGCCGCCGGCGACCTGACTCTCACCCCGGAGGTGACCTCCCGCGACGAGGTGGGCCGCATGGCCGCCGCCCTGGGCGAGGCCCAGGGGAACCTGCGCGAGGTCCTGGCCTCCGTCGTGTCCTCGGCCGACGCCGTCGCCGCATCCAGCGAGGAGCTGTCGGCGTCGGCCGCGCAGATCTCCGCGTCGGCGGAGGAGACCTCGGCGCAGTCGGGTGTGGTGTCGGGTGCCGCGGAGGAGGTCTCCCGCAACGTGCAGACCGTCGCCGCGGGTGCGGAGGAGATGGGCGCCTCCATCCGGGAGATCGCCACGAACGCCGCGGAGGCGTCGGCGGTGGCCGCGCGGGCCGTGACCGCTGCGGAGACCACCACCGCGACCGTGGCGAAGCTCGGCGAGTCCTCGGCCGAGATCGGCAACGTGGTCAAGGTGATCACCTCGATCGCCGAGCAGACCAACCTGCTGGCGCTGAACGCGACCATCGAGGCGGCCCGCGCGGGCGAGGCCGGCAAGGGCTTCGCGGTCGTCGCCAACGAGGTCAAGGAGCTGGCCCAGGAGACCGCCAAGGCGACCGAGGACATCGCCCGCCGCGTGCAGGCCATCCAGGGCGACACCACCGCGGCCGTGACGGCGATCAGCGAGATCAGCTCGATCGTCGCGCAGATCTCCGACCGGCAGACCACCATCGCCTCGGCGGTGGAGGAGCAGACGGCCACGACCAACGAGATGTCCCGGTCGGTCCAGGAGGCCGCGCAGGGCTCCGGTCAGATCGCCGACAACATCTCCGGCGTCTCGACGGCGGCGGACTCGACCACGCAGGCGCTGACCCAGACGCGCACCGCCGTCGACGAGCTGTCCCGGATGGCCGCGGACCTGCGCAGCACGGTGGGCCGCTTCTCCTGGTGACCTCGACCATTCTGAGAATGGTCACCGGCGCGCGCTGACGCCATTCCTCCCGGCCCCGGCCCGGTCGTCGTCCCTCGACGTCCGGTTCCGGGGCCGGTGACGTTGCGCCGGCCAGCGACGATGCGATGACCACCGCCTCGACCAGCCAAAAGGCCCTTGTCGACATGTCCGTGGGGGCGATCCGGTGACCTGTGGGGCATTGTCGACAAAGAGCGATGAATGGTCCTGCCCGTTGCGCTCCGCAATCATTCCGCCCGTTTCCGGATCGTTACGGACACGCCATTTCCGGACGGCGTCAGTTCCTTTTCCGATGCGCCACTCTTCTCGGCGACGGCGCGACCAGCAGCCGCCGCACACGAGATGTGGAGAGACCCGATGACCGACCCGACCGACGCCCGCCCGACCGGCACCTCCTGGTGGGGCGACCGCGGCGTCACCACCAAGGTGCTGAGCACCGTGGCGCTCGGCGCGGTCGTGACCGGCACCGTCGGGCTCCTCGGCCTGCAGGCCCTCGGCGACACCGCCGACTCCGCCGACGCCCTGTACGAGGCGAACCTCCAGGGCGCGGTCGCCGCGGCCGACGTGGACGGGATCCTGAGCGACATCCGCGTCGCCTCGCGCAACGCGCTGCTGGTCGCCACCCCGCAGGAGACCCAGGAGACGCTGGCCGGCGTCGAGGCGCTCCGCGACGACTTCGGCACCGCGCTCGAGGCCTACGCGCAGGGAGACCTCGACCCGCAGCGGCAGGAGCTCGTGGACGGGATCGAGGCCACCATGGCCGACTACGCCACGTTCCAGGACACCGTCCTCTCGCCCCTCGCGCTGGCCAACGACGTGCCCGGCTGGATGGCGGCGAACAACGCCCAGGGGACCCCCGTGGTCACCTCGCTCACCGAGGACATCCAGGCGCTGCGCGACCTGGAGATGGAGGAGGCCGCCGCGGCCGCTGCCGCCATCCGCGCCGACTACGAGTCGCAGCGCACGCTGGCCCTCGTCCTCATGTTCGCGGGCATCGTGGTGACGGCCGGCCTGGGCTGGGTCGTCGCCCGGGGCCTGGCGCGCGGCGTGGCGCGGGTCCAGCACGTCGCCGAGGGCCTGTCGGCCGGCGACCTCACCCGCGCCGCCGGGCTGACCACCCGCGACGAGCTCGGGCGGATGGGCCAGGCGCTCGACACGGCGGTCGTCGAGCTGCGCGGCGTGATGGCCTCCGTGGTCGGCGCGGCCGACGCGGTGGCGGCCAGCTCGGAGGAGCTCAGCGCGTCCTCGGCGCAGATCTCGGCGTCGGCCGAGGAGACCTCGGCCCAGTCCGGCGTCGTGTCGGGCGCCGCCGAGGAGGTCTCCCGCAACGTGCAGACCGTCGCCGCGGGCGCCGAGCAGATGGGCGCCTCGATCCGGGAGATCGCCACCAACGCGGCCGAGGCCTCGGCCGTGGCCGCCCGCGCGGTCACCGCCGCGGAGACCACCACCGCCACCGTCGCCAAGCTCGGCGAGTCCTCGGCCGAGATCGGCAACGTCGTCAAGGTCATCACGTCGATCGCCGAGCAGACCAACCTGCTGGCCCTCAACGCCACCATCGAGGCCGCGCGGGCGGGCGAGGCCGGCAAGGGCTTCGCGGTCGTCGCGAACGAGGTCAAGGAGCTGGCGCAGGAGACCGCGAAGGCGACCGAGGACATCGCCCGGCGGGTGCAGGCGATCCAGGCCGACACCGGCGCCGCGGTGGGCGCCATCGGCGAGATCTCCCAGATCGTCGCCCAGATCTCCGACCGGCAGACCACCATCGCCAGCGCCGTCGAGGAGCAGACCGCGACGACGAACGAGATGAGCCGCTCGGTGCAGGAGGCCGCGCAGGGCTCCGGCCAGATCGCCGACAACATCTCCGGCGTCTCCTCGGCCGCCGACAGCACCACCCAGGCCCTGTCGCAGACCCGCGTCGCCGTCGACGAGCTCTCCCGCATGGCCGCCGACCTGCGCACCAGCGTCGCCCGCTTCACCTACTGATCCCCCGGCACGAGACCCCAGGAGCACACCCATGTCCACCACCCGTGCCGGCCGTTCCGGCGGCTGGTTCGCCGACCGCCCGGTCGCCGTCAAGATCGGCGCCGCCGTCGCCGTCCTCGCGGTCGTCGCCGTCGCCATGACCGTCCTCGCGGTCAACCGGCTGTCGGCCGTCGAGGCGGCCGCCGCCCGGATCAACGACAACGTCGTCCGGCTCGCCGACCTCGCCAACATCCAGCGCTCCTGGCAGGGCGACCGCTCGCGCTACAACAGCTACGCCCTGGTGGACCCGCAGACCCGCGTGGAGCTGCGCGCCGACCTGGCCGAGCGCCGCGAGACCATCGACGGCCAGCTCGACGCCTACGCCGAGGTGACGGTCAACAAGACCGCCTTCGAGGAGTTCCGCGCCACCGTCGAGGGCTACTACGCGGTCGCCGACACCCAGCTGCTCCCGGCCGCCGACGCCGGCCAGCTGCCCGTGGCCGCCGCGGTCGTCACCGGCCCGCTGCAGGACGCCTCCGACTCGATCATGGACCAGTACAACGCCATGCAGGAGCGGCGCGTGGCCGCCGGCCAGACCGACACCGACGACGCCGTCGACATCGTCTCCTCGGCCACCGTGACCCTGTGGACCTCGCTGGCGATCGGCATCGCCCTGGCCGGCGGGCTGACCCTCCTCGTCGTGCGCCGCCTGGTGGGCACCGTGCGCTCGGTGCAGGCCTCGGTCGAGGCGCTGGCCGCCGGCGACCTGACCGTCACCCCCGACGTGCGGGGCCGCGACGAGCTCGGCCGCATGGCCGCCGCGCTGGGCGACGCCCAGGTGACGCTGCGCGGCGTCATGTCCTCGGTGGTCGGTGCCGCCGACGCCGTCGCCGCGTCCAGCGAGGAGCTGTCGGCCTCGGCCGCGCAGATCTCCGCGTCGGCGGAGGAGACCTCCGCGCAGTCCGGCGTCGTGTCGGGCGCCGCGGAGGAGGTCAGCCGCAACGTGCAGACCGTCGCCGCGGGTGCGGAGGAGATGGGCGCCTCGATCCGGGAGATCGCCACCAACGCCGCCGAGGCCTCGGCCGTCGCGGCCCGCGCGGTCACCGCCGCGGAGACCACCACCGCCACGGTCGCCAAGCTCGGCGAGTCCTCCGCCGAGATCGGCAACGTCGTCAAGGTCATCACCTCGATCGCCGAGCAGACCAACCTGCTCGCGCTCAACGCCACCATCGAGGCGGCCCGCGCCGGCGAGGCTGGCAAGGGCTTCGCCGTGGTCGCGAACGAGGTCAAGGAGCTGGCGCAGGAGACCGCGAAGGCGACCGAGGACATCGCCCGCCGGGTGCAGGCCATCCAGGGCGACACGACCGCGGCCGTCACGGCGATCGGGGAGATCAGCTCGATCGTCGCCCAGATCTCCGACCGGCAGACCACCATCGCCTCGGCGGTGGAGGAGCAGACCGCGACGACGAACGAGATGTCCCGGTCGGTCCAGGAGGCCGCGCAGGGGTCGGGCCAGATCGCCGACAACATCTCCGGCGTCTCCTCCGCGGCCGACAGCACCACCCAGGCGCTGACCCAGACGCGCACCGCCGTCGACGAGCTGTCCCGGATGGCCGCCGACCTGCGCACCAGCGTCGCCCGCTTCACCTACTGAGCAACGCCCCGCCCGGAGCCGGCGCACGGTCGGCTCCGGGCGCGGGACTGCCGATGACACGACCCGACGACCGGCGACGCCCGGGGTTCGCCTCAACACGGACCGGGCCGACGTCGAAGACCCAGCGGGGCACCCGCCCCGGACAGCGAGAGAGAAGGCAAGCGGTGGACGGTCTGGACGACATCGTCGAGGAGTTCCTCGTCGAGAGCCACGAGAACCTCGACCAGCTCGACACGGACCTGGTCGCCCTCGAGCAGGAACCCGACTCCCGCGAGCGGCTCTCGAGCATCTTCCGCACGATCCACACGATCAAGGGCACCAGCGGCTTCCTGGCGTTCGGGCGGCTCGAGGAGGTCACGCACGTCGGGGAGAACATGCTCTCCCGGCTGCGCGACGGCGTCCTCGCGCTGACCCCCGAGCGCACCAGCGTGCTGCTGCGGATGGTCGACACGGTGCGCTCGCTGCTCGCCTCGATCGAGGCCACCGGTGGCGAGGGCGGCGTGGACGTGTCCGCCGTCGTCGCCGAGATCAGCGCCGCGATGGAGGACCGCCCCGCGCCCGCCCCCGCTCCGGCGCCCGTCGCCGCGCCGGCCGCCGTCGAGCCCGTGGCCGCCCCCGCGCCCGTCGCCGTCGAGCCCGTCGCCGGGGCCGCCGTCCTGGAGGCCGCCGAGGCCGTGGTCGAGGCCGCCGTCGAGGCCGCCGCGGAGGCCGTCGTCGAGGACGCCGCCGAGTCGGCCCACGACGACGCGCACGACGAGCACGCCGACGAGCACCCGGCCGACGAGCACCCCGCCGAGGACCACCCCGCCGAGGACCACCACGAGGACCAGCCCGCGGGCGCCGCGCGCGCCGAGGGCCAGGGCGGCCAGCAGGCCCGCCGCGCCGTCGCCGACTCGACCATCCGCGTCGACGTCGACCTGCTCGACTCGCTCATGCTGCTGGTCGGCGAGCTGGTGCTGACCCGCAACCAGATCGTCCAGTACGTGGGCCGCTCCACCGACACCGACCTGGTGCGCGCCTCCCAGCGGCTCAACCTCATCGCCAGCGAGCTGCAGGAGGGCGTCATGAAGACGCGCATGCAGCCGATCGACCACATCTGGTCCAAGCTCCCCCGCGTCGTCCGCGACCTCGGCATCCAGTGCGGCAAGACCGTCCGCCTGGAGATGGAGGGCAAGGACACCGAGCTCGACAAGACGCTGCTCGAGGCGGTCAAGGACCCGCTGACCCACCTGGTCCGCAACTCCGTCGACCACGGCATCGAGGCCCCCGACCGCCGTCGTGCCGCCGGCAAGCGCGCCGAGGGCGTGCTGACCCTGCGCGCGAGGCACGAGAGCGGCCAGGTCGTCGTCGAGGTGGCCGACGACGGCGCCGGCATCGACCCGGCCAAGATCGGCGCCAAGGCCGTCGAGCGCGGCCTGGTCACCGCCGACCAGCTCTCCCGCATGGGCCCGCAGGACGTCCTGCAGATGATCTTCGCGCCCGGCTTCTCCACCGCCGCCGCGGTCACCAACGTCTCCGGCCGCGGCGTCGGCATGGACGTCGTCAAGACCAACATCGAGTCGATCGGCGGCACGATCGAGGTCGAGTCCGAGCCGGGCCGCGGGACCGTCTGCCGGCTGCGCATCCCGCTGACCCTGGCGATCGTCCCGGCGCTCACCGTCGAGTGCGCCGGCGACCGCTACGCCATCCCGCAGATCAGCCTGCAGGAGCTCGTCAGCCTCGACGCCGAGAAGGCCGCCAACGCCGTCGAGGAGGTCGGCGGCGCGCCGGTCTACCGCCTGCGCGGCGAGCTGCTCCCCCTCGTCCGGCTCACCGACGTCCTGGGCCTGGCCTCCGACCGGCACGACGGCCACGTCGTCATCGCGGTGCTGCGCTCGGAGGGCCGGCGCTTCGGCCTCGTCGTCGACCGGGTCATCAACACCGAGGAGATCGTCGTCAAGGCCGTCGGTGGCCAGCTCAAGGCGATCGGCCTGTACTCCGGCGCCACCGTCCTCGGCGACGGCGCCGTCGCGCTCATCCTCGACGTCCAGGCGCTGGCCCGGCGGGCGCTGCGCACCGAGACCGCCGAGCGGCAGGAGGCCCGCGAGGCCGCGGCCCGCACCGTCGCCGTCGAGACCGACCGGCAGCGGATGCTGCTCGCCGCGATCGGCGAGGGCCGGCGCGTGGCCATCCCGCTGGACACCGTCACCCGCCTCGAGCAGGTGCGCACGGAGTCCGTCGAGCGGGTCGGCAACCGCGAGGTCGTGCAGTACCGCGGCGCGATCCTGCCGATCGTCCGCCTCGACCGGCACCTGGGCGCCTACGGCACCAGCGACCGCGAGGTGCTCGAGGTGATCGTCTACAGCGACCACGGCCGCAGCGTCGCGATCGTCGTGGAGGAGATCCTCGACATCGTCGACGGCGGGGCCGCCGTCCGCAGCGACATCGACGACCTGGGCCTGCTCGGCTCCGCCGTCCTCGGCGACAAGGTGACCGAGCTCCTCGACGTCCGCGCCGCGATCCTCGCGGCCGACCCGGCCTTCTACGCCACCGACCACTCCCCGTCCGCCCTGCTGGAGGTCTGACGTGACGACCGCGACCGACACCCCCGCCCGCGCCACCAGCGGGCAGCTGGCCACCTTCCGGCTCGACGGCGACCTCTACGGCGTCGAGGTGGAGCACGTGCAGGAGGTGCTGCGCAGCCAGAAGCTCACCCGGGTGCCGCTGGCGCCGCCGGCCGTCGCCGGCCTGATCAACCTGCGCGGGCAGGTGGTGACCGCGATCGAGCTGCGCGAGCGCCTGGGCCGCCGGCCCCGCCCGGCCGACACCGACGCCGTCGTCATCGTCGTGCGCCTGCACGGCGAGGCGGTGAGCCTGCTGGTCGACTCGATCGCCGACGTCGTCGACGTCGACGCGGCCGACTTCGAGGCCCCGCCGGACACCCTCGACGGCCAGGCCCGCGAGCTCATCCGCGGCGCCTACAAGCTCGACGGGCAGCTGCTGCTCGCCCTCGACGTGCAGAAGGCCGTCGGTGCGTGACTGAGAGTCACCTACGGTTCACCTGACGGAGCACGACACGCGGCCGTCACCCTCCGCCCCTCCGGCGATCGGGTGACGGCCGCGTGGCGTCGCGGGGTGATCACCTCCACCCTGGACGCGCTGCCCCCTTCCCGGGCGGCGCCGTCGGAGGGGGAGACGTGCCGTACACGCTGGTCAGTGCCGCCACGCTGGGCTTCGACCTGGTGCGCCTGCCCGGCGGCCGCGCCGCTGCCGACGTCCTGCTCACCGGCCTCGCCGCCGGGCCCGCCGAGCTGACCGCGCTCGCCGCCGGCGCCCGGTCCCGCGACGCCGACCGCGACCAGCGCGCCGTCCTGGCCGTGCGCTCGCGCCGCGCCCGCGAGCTCGCCGCCACCGTGCCGCAGCTGCGCTCGGTGACGCCCTCGGCCGGCGACCGCGCCGCCGTCCTCGTCACCCAGCTCGAGCGCGGCACCATCGGCACGGTCGCCGCCGTGGAGCGGGTGCTGCGCGAGGACGTGCTCGGCCCGGAGCACCGCGCCTACGCCGAGGCCGACCCCGAGGTGCGCGAGCGGGCCGCCGAGGTGCTCGCCGACGCCGTGGTGGGGGAGTGGGCGGCCGGGGTGCTGCCGCCGCTGGTGCGCCGCGAGCTGGTGACGCCGTTCGCCACCGCGGTCCCCGACGCCGCCGTGCGCGGTGCCGGCGCCGACCTCGGCCCGGCCACGCCCGAGCTGTCGTCGCTGCTGGCCACGTTCTCCTCGCTGGACGCCCGCGGCCGCGACCGCTGGCGCGCCGCCGTCGACGACGGGCGGCCCGAGCAGCGCCCGTGGGCCACGGCCATGCACGAGGCCTCGTGGGCCGCGCACGTCTCCGGCCGCACGCGCGCGCTGGCCACCGCCCAGCTGCTCGCCGTCCGCGCCTTCGCCGCGGGCGGCCTCGACGCCCGGGACGGCGCCTCCGGCTCGTGGAACGCCCTCGCCGGCGTCGTCCAGGGGGTGGCGATGGGCGACCTGCTCGACAGCAGCGCCCTCGGCGTCCTCCTGGCGCCCTGGCACCGCGTCACCGGCCGCTGACCCCGCCGCCGACGCCCCGCGCCGGCCCTCCCGCGCCGCCCCCCAGCGCCGCCGCCCTGTCGATCATCGGCTGCGTGCACGGGACACGCGTGGACACGCCGGGCCGGGCGGCAACCACCCGCATCTCGGGGCCCTCGGCGCCCCGCCGCGTTGATCATCGGCTGCGTGCACGGGACACGCGTGGACACGCCGGGCAGGCGTGCACGCATCCGATGATCACGACGGCGGCCGGGTCGTGGGCGGCCGTCCCGCGGGCTCCCCGTGACCGCCGGCAAGACGTGCCCCGTCCGGCGCACCCGCACGCGACCGTGCAGGTCAGCGCCGTGCCCACCGCCCCGCCCGCCGGCGGCCCTGTCGACATGGGAACGCCCGCCCGCCGCTGACCCGCCACCGCCGTAACGGTTGCGCGGGACGCGTCAACACGACGGGTGGGGCGGCCGACAACTCCTGGGACAGGCGATGCGGGTGGGATGCCCGAGGCCGTTCCGGATCAGCTCCGGAAGTGACCTTGACCCCCTCTCCCGCGGTGCCGAGACCCCGAGGAACGGCTCCCCCGCCGTTGCCGGCCGAGCAGGAGGACGTGTGGACCCGATCCGGGTGCTGGTGGTCGACGACTCGGTCGTCGTCCGCAAGATCGTGACGGACGTGCTGTCCTCCGATCCCTCCATCGAGGTCGTCGGGACGGCGGTGAACGGCAAGCTCGCCCAGGGCAAGGTCGACGCGCTCAAGCCCGACCTGATCACGATGGACATCGAGATGCCGGAGATGAACGGCATCGAGGCGGTGCGCGCGATCCGCGCCCGCCGCAACCGCGTGCCGATCGTCATGTTCAGCACGCTGACCGAGCGGGGTGCGTCGGCCACCCTCGACGCCCTCTCGGCCGGCGCGAACGACTACGTCACCAAGCCGGCGAACGTCGGCAGCGTCGCGCAGTCGATGGAGAGCGTGCGCGAGCAGCTCATCCCCAAGATCAAGGCGCTCACCGGGCGTCCGGTGGGCCTGCCCGGCCTCGCCGCCCGCCCGGTCGCCGCCCCGGTGGCCCCCCGCCCGCCGGCGCCGCGCACCGCCCCGCACAAGGCGCCCGCGGTCCTGGTCATCGGCTCGTCCACCGGCGGCCCCGAGGCGCTGGCCAAGGTCGTCCCCGCGCTGCCGGCGACCCTGCCCGTGCCCGTGCTCCTGGTGCAGCACATGCCGCCGGTGTTCACCCGCCAGTTCGCCCAGCGCCTGGACCGGCTGAGCGCCCTGCGCGTCGTCGAGGCCGTCGACGGCTCACCGCTGCTGCCCGGCACCGTGCACCTGGCCCCCGGCGACCACCACCTGACCGTGCGCGGCACCGGCCGTGGCGCCGTCACGATGCTGTCCCAGGGCCCGCCGGAGAACTTCTGCCGCCCCGCCGTCGACCCGCTGTTCCGCTCCGCGGTGGCCGCCTACGACGGCGCCGTCCTGTCGGTGGTGCTCACCGGCATGGGGTCCGACGGCCGCGCCGGCGCGGCCGTCATCCGCGACGCCGGCGGCACCGTGATCGCGCAGGACCAGGCCACCTCCGTCGTCTGGGGCATGCCCGGCGCCGTCACCCAGGCCGGCCTCGCCGACGAGGTCCTCCCGCTCGACCGCGTGGCCGAGGCCATCACCCGCCACCTGGCCTCCGCGCAGGCCCGCGCCCTCCCCGGCACCCCGCCGCAGCCCGCCCACCTGACCCTCGCGACGGGAGCCCACCGATGACCCTCACCGCCACCCGCTTCGACTGGGTGCGCCAGCTGGTGCACCGGGAGAGCGCCATCGTGCTCGCGCCCGGCAAGGAGTACCTCGTCGAGGCCCGCCTCCTCCCGCTGGCCCGCAAGATGGGCCTGTCCGACGTCGACCAGCTCGTCGACGCCGTGCGCAGCCGCCCGCGGCCCGACGACACGCGCCAGATCGTCGAGGCGCTCACCACCAACGAGACCTCGTGGTTCCGCGACGGCGACCCGTTCACCGCGCTGACCTCCACCGTGCTGCCGGCGCTGCAGTCGGCGCGCGGCCCGGCCGAGCGGCTGCAGATCTGGTCGGCCGCCTGCTCCAGCGGGCAGGAGGCCTACACGATCGCGATGCTGCTCGAGGACGCGATGCCGAACGCGGCGACGCGGGTCTCGATCACCGCCACCGACATCTCCCGCGAGATGGTCGAGCGCACGCGCGCCGGCCGGTTCAGCCAGCTCGAGGTCAACCGGGGGCTGCCCGCGCCGATGCTGGTGCGCCACTTCCAGCGGGCCGGCAGCGAGTGGGAGGTCTCGCCGACCCTGCGCCGCATGGTCGCCACCCGCGAGTGCAACCTGGCCGCCCCGCTGCCGCGGATGGGCCCGTTCGACGTCGTCTACCTCCGCAACGTCCTCATCTACTTCGACCTGCCCACCAAGCAGGCGATCCTCCGCCGGGTGCGCGAGCTCATGCGCCCCGACGGGTGGCTGTTCCTCGGTGCCGCCGAGACCACCCTCGGCGTCGACGACTCCTGGAGCCGCGTCGTCATCGGCCGGACCTCCGCCTACCGCCCGCTGAAGGGGGCATGACCGTGCGCGCTCTGGTGATCGACGACTCCCGCGCCATGCGGCGCATCGTGACCGGGACCCTCGAGGGGTTCGGCTACGAGACGCGGCAGGCCGGGCACGGCCAGGAGGCGCTCGACGTCCTCCACGAGGGCTGGGTGCCCGACCTGTGCACCATCGACTGGAACATGCCGGTGATGGACGGACTGCAGTTCGTCAACGCCGTCCGCACGAACCCGGCCTGGCGGGCGGTGACCCTCATGATGGTCACCTCCGAGAGCGAGCACGGCCAGATCGTGCGCGCGCTGGCCGCCGGCGCCCACGAGTACGTCATCAAGCCTTTCACCGCCGACGCCATCCGCGACAAGCTCGCGCTGCTCGGCCTGCTCCCGCAGGAGGTCTCCCTGTGACCGCGATCGACGCCGGGCCGCGCCGCCGCGCCGGCGACCGCCCGCCGGCCGTCGCCGAGCTGATCGACGAGGCCACCGTCACCGAGATCACCGAGCAGGCGTGGCTCGCCCTCGTCGGCGAGGACGAGGTGCTCGTGCCGCTCCCGGCGCCGCTGCCGGCCGACACGCTGAGCTCCTGGGTCGGCATCACCGGCCCCTGGACCGGCACCGTCGTCCTCACCACCGGCCGCGACACCGCCGTCGAGCTCACCCGCGCGCTCCTGCGCGAGCACGCCCCGGAGGTGCTCGAGGACGAGGACGTCGACGACGCCCTCGGCGAGCTCGCCAACGTGGTGGGCGGCAACGTCAAGGCCGTCCTCCCCGGACCGTCCGCCCTCGGCCTGCCCGAGGTCGGCGCCACCCCGCCCGCCGGCTCCCCAGCCGACACCCTCCGCGTCGACGTCCTGTGGCGCGGACAGCCGCTCACGGTCTCCGTGCAGTCCCCCCTGCACACCGAGGAAGAGAACGAGGTGCCCCTGTGAAGATCCTGGTCGCCGACGACAGCCGCGTCATGCGGCAGATCGTCATCCGCACCCTGCGGCAGGCCGGTTACGACGACCACGACATCGTCGAGGCCGAGGACGGCCGCGACGCCTACGAGAAGGTGCAGTCCGAGGGCCCCGACCTGGTCCTGTCGGACTGGAACATGCCGAACATGACCGGCCTGGAGTGCCTGCAGGCGCTGCGCGGCGCGGGCTCCTCGGTGCCGTTCGGGTTCGTCACCTCGGAGGGCTCGGCCGAGATGCGGGAGAAGGCCGCCGACGCCGGCGCGCTGTTCCTCATCGCCAAGCCGTTCACCGCCGACACCTTCTCCGAGCACCTCGACGCGGTGCTGGCATGACCGCCCCGCTCACGGTCGTCCTGCCGGACGCCAAGGCCGTCAAGGACATGCTCTCGGGTCTGGTCGGCAAGCCGGTCTCGGTGACGCCGGGCGCCCCGGTCACGCCCACCGAGAAGGACCCGGTCTCGGTCGCCGTCTACGTCAGCCCGACGATGGCCGTCAACGCCCTCTGCGTCATGGACCTGCCGCTCGCGGCGTGGACCGGCGGCGCGCTGGCCCTGCTCCCGCCCGGCGGCGTCCAGGACGTCGTCGAGGAGGACGGCGAGCTCACCGCGATGCTCACCGAGGCCCTGCACGAGGTCGTCAACGTCCTGTCGGCCCTGTTCAACGTGCCCGGCGCCCCGCACTCGAAGCTCTACTCGTCGTACGCCCCGGGCGACGACCTGCCGGGTGACATCGCCGGCATGCTCGCCGCCTTCAACCGGCTCGACCTCGCCGTCGAGGTCCCCGGCTACGGCAAGGGACGCCTCTCCCTGGTGATCCCGTAACCACGTCGTCCTACCGGACGACACCGCGGCCAGGAGCCGTCCCCGTCTGACGCGGAGCACCACCGTCGCGTCCGGCGGGGACCCTCCGGGCCCGCCACCGGCCACGACACCGTGACCGGTCGACATCGAGACTGCCCCGGGGCGGCGCAGGGACTCCCGTCCCCGCCGCCCCGGGCGCACCCGGACCCGCCGTCCGCCCGGACGGCACACTCCCCCCGTGACCCGGGACCTGCGCCTCTGCCTCGTCGGGGACTCCTTCACCGCCGGCGTCGGGGACGAGACCGGCGCCGGGTGGGTCGGGCCCGTGCTCGCCGCGCTGCGGGCCGACGGCACCGACGTCACCGGCTACCCGCTCGGGATCCGCCGCGAGACCTCCCTCGACATCGCCCGCCGGTGGTACCCCGAGGTCCGCGCCCGGCTCCGCGACGGCACCGACCACCGCGTCGTGTTCTCCCTCGGCGCCAACGACGTCTCCGCGCCCGCCGGGCGCCGCCGCGTCCCGCAGGAGCGCACGCTCGAGGTGGTCGCCGGCATGCTCGACGAGGCGCACGCCGCCGGCTGGCCCGCCTTCGTCACCGGACCGCCGCCCGGCGCCGACGCCGGCTGGACCGACCGGGCGCTGGCCCTGTCGGCCGCCATGGCGGAGGTGGCCGCCTCCCGCGCGGTCCCGTTCGCCGACCTCGCCGCCCCGCTCGCCGGCGACCCCGCCTGGGCGGAGGCCGTGCGCGCCGGCGACGGCGTCCACCCCGACGCGCGCGGCTACCGGCTGCTCACCGACGTCGTCCTGCCCCCGCTGCGCGCCTGGCTGACCTGACCGGCCGGCGTGGTCAGGCGGTGCTCAGTACGGCAGACGAGGGTGACGGCATGGGTCCTCATGCCCGCTCGAGCCTGGCTGCCCCGGGCGGCGGAGTCCCGGACGACGGCGGCTGCCGGCACGGGCGGTCGAGGAGGAGTGGGACGGCATGGACGGCGTGAGACTGCTCGAGACCGCGATGGAGAGCGCCGCTCAGCTCCCGGCGGTGACGCACGAGCACCCGTTCGGGCCCGAGTGGGAGGTGTTCAAGGTCGTCGGCAAGGTGTTCCTGCTCGCGACCGAGATGCCCGGCGAGCCGGTCGTGACCCTGAAGTGCGAGCCCGAGCACAGCAAGGCGCTGCAGCAGCAGTACGAGGAACTCGTCCCCGGCTACCACATGGACAAGCGGCACTGGCTGACCATCCGCGTCGGTGATGCGGTGACGCGGGAGCTCGTCGATGAGCTGGTGCGCAACTCGTACGAGCTGGTGGTGGAGGGGCTCCCCAGGGCGAAGCGCCCGACCGGTGCGAGGCAGGCGGACGGCGAGCCGTCAGGTGCCTGAACGAGGACGAGATGGACCCATCCGCCACCGCCGGCCGGCGTGGTCAGGCGGTGCTGACCGCGTGCTCCTCCATCGACGTCGGCAGGCACGCCCACACGTGCTTGCAGCCGTCGTCGACGTACCAGCCGTGGGCCACCGACAGCCGCGCCACGAGGTAGAGGCCCAGGCCGCCCTTCGCGGGGTCCCGGCCGACCGCGGGCGCCGGCATGGTGTCCGGGTCGCGGTCGCTGACGTCGAGCAGCCAGCCGCCGGTGCCGGCCACCACGGTGGCGACGACGGGCGACAGGCCGTGCCGCAGCGCGTTGGACGCCAGCTCGTCGAACGCCAGGATCAACCGGTCCGACGCCGCGTCCTCCGGGTCGCGCGGGAAGCCGAGCGAGCCCAGGTGGTCGCGCAGGCCGGCGCGCGCAGCCGGGAGCTCGGCGATGTCGCCCAGGTCCCAGCGCCACAGCTCACCGCGCCCGTCGGGCAGCGGTCGCAGGGGCCAGCTCGCTCGCGCCATGTCCTCTCTCCGCCGTCGTCCCGTTCTCGGACGGTCCCGGGGGTGCCCAGCCGGTGCGCTGCCCAACCGTTCCCGCCCCCGTGGTGTGAGGCGTCTCCCCCTCAGACGGGCGGCCGCACGGTGAACGCCACCACGGCGACGTCGTCCTGCGGAGTGCCCTCCAGCAGCCGGGCCAGCAGCTCGTCGCACAGCTGCGGCAGCGGCGCGCCGGCCAGCTCGGCCAGCGCCGCGTGCAGCCGCTCCGTGCCCTCGTCGAGGGTGCTGCCGCGCCGCTCGACCAGCCCGTCGGTGTGCAGCAGCACCGTCGTCCCGGGGGCCAGCGCCACCACGTCCTCCCGGCGCTCGGCCTCCGGGTCGACGCCGAGCAGCAGGTCGGCCTCCTCGTGCGCGAGCGCCTCGACCCGGCCGCCGGGCCACAGCAGGACCGGCGGCGGGTGCCCGGCGTTGGCCCACCGCAGCCGGGTGCCGCCGCGCTCCAGCCGGGCGACGGCGGCCGTGGCCAGCGTCCCGGCGTGCATGGTCGCCATCGCCTCGTCCAGGCCCCGCAGGACCTCGGCGGGGCCACCGCGGCTGGAGTGGGCGATGCCGCGGACCAGCCCGCGCAGCTGCCCCATCGCCGCGGCCGCCGCGGTGTCGTGCCCGACGACGTCGCCGATGACCACGACGGCGTCGCCGTCGGGGTGCCGGAACGCGTCGTACCAGTCGCCGCCCACGCGCGCGGCCTCCGCGGCCGGCACGTAGCGCACCACCACCTCGACGCCGGGGAAGTCCGGCGGGTCGGTGAGCAGGCTGCGCTGCAGCGCCTCGGCGAGCTGGATCTGGCGGCTCTGCCGGCCCACCCGGTCGATCGCGCGGCCGGCCTGCACGGCGACGGCGCGGGCGGTGGCGAGGTCCTCGGCCGACACCTGCCGGCCGGCGTCGAGGTAGAGCGACAGGACGCCGACGGTGCGCGACTCGGCCGGCAGCGGCAGCACCACCACCGACTCCGCCCGCAGCGCCCGCAGCATCTCCCGCGTGCCGTCGTCGGACATCAGCGCCAGGACGTCGGTCACGGCGGAGGACACCGGCTCGCCGGTGCGCAGCGCCCGCCCGACCGGCGACGACGGCGGCAGCGTGTCCAGCCGCACCCTGGCGTAGCGGGCGAGCAGGTCGCGGCGGTCGGGGTCGGCGTGCCAGGACCCGACGTCGCGGGCGCGGCCGTCCCGGTCGACGACGGTGACCACGCAGCCGTCGGTGAGGACCGGCACGACCAGGCGGGCGAGCCGGCCGAGGGCGGAGACGCCGTCGAGGGCGCCCGACAGCTCCGCGGCGACCCGCACCAGCAGCGTGGCGCGGGCGGCCGACCGGTCGGCGCGCTCCTGCACCGTGCGGCGGCGGGAGACGTCGGAGACGGTGAGCGCCAGCCCCTCCTCGGCCCGGGCGGCGCGCACCTCGTACCAGCCGCCGGCCGCCTGCACCGTGACCGGCTCCCCGGTGTCGGCGGCCTCGGCGCCGGCGGAGGCCAGCGCCCGCCCGGCGGTCCCCGGCACCTCGGCGAGCACCCGGCCCAGCAGCAGGGGCGACAGCGCGCCGAGCAGGCGCTCGGCGGCGGCGTTGAGCCAGGTGAGCCGGCCCGCGGGGTCCAGCGCGAGGACGGCGGCCGGCAGCCGGTCGACCAGCGCCGCGAGCGCGGCCGGGTCGCCCGGGGTGCGCCGGGTGAGCGGGACGGTGGGGAACGGCCCCGCGACGGGTTGGTCGGCCATCGCCCCTGGACCTCCCGGTGCCCTCCGGGGCGCTGCTGGCTCCCGCGGCCTCGACGGCGATCATGGCCCCCGCCGGCGCTCCTGCCAACGGTCCGGCGCGCGCGCCGCCTCACCGGGAGGGGGCGGGTCGGTACGGCAACCGAGACCGGGCCGCTCCGATGGGGCAGCATGTGTCCCCATGACCCCGGACGGCGCGGCCCCGCCGCCCGGCGACCTGCTCGTGCAGGCCGTCGAGGGCATGGACCGGCCGCTGTTCGTCCTCGACGGCGACTGGCGGTTCAGCTACGTCAACCCGGCCGGTGCCGCCGTCCTCGAGCGCACCGTCGCGGACCTCGTCGGGCACGCCATCTGGCAGGAGTTCCCCGAGGCCGTCGGCGGGCCGTTCGAGGAGCTGTACCGCCGGGTGCGCGCGACCGGCGTGGCCGGCGGCACCGAGGCCTTCTTCGCTCCGCTGGACCGGTGGTTCCGCGCCGACGCCTTCCTCACCCCCGCCGGCCTGGTGGTCACCTACGACGACGTCACGATGCGCCGGCGCACCGAGGAGGAGCGCGCGGCGGCGGTCGCGGCCCGCGAGCGGGCGGCCGCGGAGGCCGCCGCGTCCGCGGTGCTGGCCGCGACCTCGGCGCGGTACCTCGCCCTGCTCGGCGACATCAGCCAGGCGATGACCTCCACCACCGACGTCGACGAGGCGGTCGCCCGCTTCGCGTCCACCGTCGTCCCGGTGCTGGCCGACTGGTGCCTGGTGAGCGTGGTCGACCCCGACGGGACCCGCCGCGACGTCGGCCGCGCGCACAGCGACCCGGCGATGGTCGGGGCGATGCACCGCTACGCCGACCTGCGGGTGCGCACCAACCGGCCCAACGCCCCCGTGCCGACGGCGCTGTCGCAGGGCCGCCCGGTGGTCATCCCGCACCTCACGCCGGAGGACGTCGTCGCGATGACGGCCGACGAGGAGAGCCGGGCCGCCCTGGCGCCGCTGCGCCCCTCCGCCGTCGCCACCTTCCCGCTGCTCGCCCGCGGCGAGCTGTTCGGGGCGTTCACGCTGGTCAACGGGCCCGAGCGCGGGCCGCACACCGAGGCCGAGCTGCGCACCGCCGACATCGCCTCCCGCCGCGCCGCCCTCGCCCTCGACAACGCCCGACTGGCCACCGCCGCGCAGCAGGTGGCCGAGCGGATGCAGCACAGCCTGCTGTCCCCGCCGGTACAGCCCGACCACCTCGAGCTCGCCGTCCGCTACCGCCCGGCCACCCGCGGGGTGGCGATCGGCGGCGACTGGTACGACGCCTTCCTGCAGCCCGACGGCGACACCGTGCTGGTGATCGGCGACGTCATGGGCCACGACATCGAGGCCGCCGCGGCCATGGGCCAGGTGAAGACGCTGGTCCGCGCGATCGCCTTCGACCGGCTCGAGGAGCCCGCGGGCGTGCTGCGCCGGGTCGACCACGCGATCGTCGGGCTCGACGTCCCCGCGATGGCCACCGCGCTGGTCTGCCGCGTGGAGCAGGACCCGGCCGAGCGGGACGCCGGGGTGCGCCGGCTGCGCTGGTCGTCGGCGGGGCACCCCGACCCGATGCTGCTGCTGCCCGACGGCACCGTGCAGGACCTCAGCGCCCCGGTGGGACCGCCGCTGGGCATCGGCTGGCGCGGGCCGCGGGCCGACGGCGAGGCGGTCGTCCCCGAGGGCGCCACGCTGCTGCTGTTCACCGACGGGCTCTTCGAGCGGCGCGGCGTCCCGCTGGACGAGGGCCGCGACCGGGTGCGGGCGCTGCTGGCCGACGGCGGCGACCGGCCGCTGGCCGAGCTGTGCGACGACCTGCTCACCGAGATGCTCGCCGACGGCGCCGAGGACGACGTCGCGGTGCTCGCGGTGCGCGCCCACCCGATGCGGGAGGAGCGCCCCGCGGAGGCCGGGCCCGAGGTGCTGCCCCCGGTGGTCGGGCGCCCGGCCTAGCCGACGGTCCGCCTAGCCGCCGGTCCTCCTAGCCGACCGTCGCTGCCGCGGCCACCGCCGCGGCGATCTCGGCGACCCCCTCCTCGCTCCACAGGATCGAGTAGTGGTTGGTGCCGGGGACCTCCTGCGCGGCGATGCCGAGCCCGTCGAGGCCCATCCCGGCGAGCCGGGCGTCGTCGTAGAGGCCGGGCGTCTGGTCGAGCAGCCCGCGCGTGGCCCACAGCAGCGTGGCCGGGACCGGCAGCGCCCCGGTCGCCTCCAGCACCCGCTCGTTGAGCAGGACGTCGCCGCCGTCGACCCGGACCGCCTCGGGCACGCAGGCGCTGCGCAGCGGCGGCTCGCCGGGCGCGAGGTCGCGGGCGAGGTACGCGGCCACCGCGGGCTCGTCCACCCACGGGCCGACGGCGGGGTGCCCGGCCCAGAACGACCGGACGGCGGCCAGGTCGGGGAACGTGGTGCCGAGGCGGCCCAGCGACGGGCCGAGCAGCGCGGCGAGCTTCGCGTCGACGTCGGCCCCGGGCGGCTCGGGCAGCGCCAGCCCGCCGTCGACGAGCACCAGGCCGTGCACCCGGTCGCGGGCGGGGCCGGCGGCGGCCAGCGTGGCGACGAACGCGCCCATCGAGTGGCCGACGAGCACCGTGGCGTCGGCTCCGGCGTCGTCGTCGGCGCCGTAGCGGTCCAGCAGCGCGGCGACGTCGTCGGCGTGCCGCTGCAGGCCGTAGGGGCCGGGCAGGCCGGCGGAGCCGGCGCGGCCGCGCAGGTCGGGCGCGACCACCTCGAACTCGCCGGCGAGGGCGGCGGCCACCGGCGCCCAGACCATCGCGTTGGCGGTGATCCCGTGCACCAGCACGACGATGGGGGAGCCGGGGGCGTCGGCGGCCCAGTGCAGGGCGGAGAGCTCCCCGCCGTCGACCGGGACACGGACCTGCACGGGCTCGACCACGTCCCCAGCCTGCCCGGTCACGCGCCGAGCCGCTCGATGCCGAAGGCGACGAGGAAGCCGACGGTGGTGATGACGCCGGTCCAGGTGCGCGTGCGCTCGAAGGCCTCCGGGATCATCGTGTCGGCGATCATGGTGAGGATGGCGCCGGCCGCGACGGCGGTGATGACGGCGACCACCTCGGGGGACGCGCTGCCCAGCGCGACGTAGCCGAGGGCCGCGGCCAGGCCGCTGACCACCGCGATCCCGCCCCAGACGCCGAAGACGTAGCCGGCCCGCCGCCCGCTGGCCTTCATCCCGGCCGCGCTGGACAGGCCCTCGGGCACGTTGGAGATGAAGACCGCGGCGAGCACCGACGGGCTGACCGCGCCGCCGCCGAGCAGCCCGAGGCCGAGCACGACCGACTCGGGGACGCCGTCGAGCAGCGCGCCGACCGCGATGGCCGCGCCGCTGCCGGACTGCTCGTCCTCCGAGGGCTGCTGCTCCCCGCCCGCGCCGGAGCGCTTCCGGTGGCGGGCGCCGCGCCGGGCCAGCAGCGCGTTGGCGCCGACGTAGGCCAGCGCGCCGCCGAGGAAGCCGACGGCGGTGGCGGTGAGCCCGCCGGTGTCGGCGGCCTCGGCCATGAGGTCGAAGGCGACGGCGGAGATGAGGACGCCCGAGCCGAACGCCATCACCGAGGCGATGACCGCCTGGGGGACCCGGACGAACCAGGCGACCAGCGCCCCCAGCACGAGGGCCGCGCCGCCCAGCAGCCCCCACAGTCCCGCCTCGACAGCTCCCGGCACGGGCGTTCGGTGCCCCCGGTTGCGCCGCCCAACCGTCCGCCGACGACGAGGCATGGGATCCGATCCCCACGTCTCGGCGCCCAGGACGTGGGGAGAGGATCCGATGCCCGGGGTCCTAGTCGGGGTGGCGGAGCAGGTAGCGGCCGAAGTGCGGCACCGTGAACGCGATCTGGCCGCGCTCGGCGGAGTAGACGAGGCCCTTCTTGATCAGCGAGTCGCGCGCCGGGGACAGCGACGCCGGCTTGCGGCCCAGCGCCGCGGCCACCTCCGACGTCGCCACCGGGGTGCCGGCCGGCCCGCCGAGCTCCGCCATCGCGTGCATGTACTCGCGCTCCGCGGGGGTGGCGCGGTCGTAGCGGGAGCCGAAGAAGCCGACGGCGAGCTCGGCCTCGGCCACCGGGGCGGCCATGGCGACGTCGGCCGCGGTGATCGGGGAGGCCGCGGCGACGTCCCAGGTGACCTTCCCGTAGGCCTGCACGAAGTAGGGGTAGCCGTCGGCGGCGTCGTAGAGCGCGTCGAGGGCGGCCGGCTCGTAGCTGACCTCCTCGCGCTCGGCCGGCGCCAGCAGCGCGCGGTCGGCGGCGGGCCGGTCCAGGCGGTCGATGCGCAGGTAGCGGAACAGCCGCTCGGAGTAGCTCTTGGACGCCGACAGCACCGCGGGCAGGTGGGGGAGTCCCGCGCCGACGACGATCAGCGGCGCGCCCTGCTGCGACAGCTCGTGGCACGCCGCGCAGATGGCCGAGACGTCGGGGGCCTGCACGTCCTGCATCTCGTCGATGAACAGGGCGATGCCGCGGCCGACGTCGGCGGCCAGCCCCGCGGCGTCGCTGAGCAGCTCGACGAGGTCGATCTCCATGTCGCCGGAGTCGGCGCGGCCGCTGGTGGCCGGGACGTCGATGCCGGGCTGCCACCGGTCGCGCAGCTTCGCGTCGGCCGGCGTCTGCCGCTGCGCGAACGCCTTGAGGACGCCGAGCACGCTGTCCATCGACTCCTGGTCGGGGTGCCGGAGCTCGCGCAGCGCCATGTGCAGCGCCGAGGACACCGGCCGGCGCAGCGACTGGTCCGGCCGCGCCTCGATCTTCCCGGTGCCCCAGCCGCGGCCGATCGCCGCCGACCGCAGCTGGTTGAGCAGCACGGTCTTGCCCACGCCGCGCAGCCCGGTGAGCACCAGCGAGCGCTCCGGCCGGCCGCGCGCGATCCGCTCCAGCACGACGTCGAAGGCCGACAGCTCGTCGTCGCGGCCGGCCAGCTCGGGCGGGCGCTGCCCGGCGCCGGGGGCGTAGGGGTTCCGCACGGGGTCCACGTCGAGCACCGTATGGCCGCGTCTAGCCCGGACCGTAGAGATCCGTAGAACGGCGTAGCGCGTGTCGCGTCAGGCGCCCCCGTCCAGCTCGGCGCGCAGGCGGGCGGCCCGGCGCTCGGCCCGCTCGGCGGCGCGCAGGTGCTCCTCCCCGGCGGGGCCACCGGCGAGCCCGGCCAGCCGGCGGTGCACGGAGGCCGTCTCCAGCAGCTTGGACGCGGCGTTGTACAGCGCGTCCTCGACCGCCTGGCCCTGGGCCTGGAGGAGGCTCTGCGCGGACCACGAGTGGCCGACGTGGCAGGTGAAGCCCACGGCGCCGTCGGCGGTGCTCTCGTACATGCCGCCCTGGCAGTCGGGGCAGCCGAGCGCGGCGGGCGCTCCGAGGTCGGTCGCGGACGTCGGGCTGCTGGACATGAGCGGGCTCCTCGGGTCGGGCGGGGGAGCGGCGCCGGGCGCCGCCGGCAGGGGCCGCCGGACCAGGTCGGCGACCAGGGGGCCCAGCTCGGCGGTGGGCACGGCGCGGGCGCGGCGCACGGTGGTCAGCGCCGCCCGCGGCATGCCCGTCACCCGGGCCTCCGCGGGGTCCTGCACGAGCACGGTGCCGTCCTGTGCGGCGACGGCGGCCGAGCCGACGGCGCCGTCGTCGAGCGCGCCGGACAGCACGACGGCGACGACGCCGCCGGCGTGCGAGCGGGCGGCGCTGCGGAACAGGACGTCGACGGCCGGACGCTGCCGGTTGACCCGGGGCCCGCGCGACAGGTGGACCCGCCCGTCGAGCACCGTCAGGTGCCGGTCGGGCGGGGCGACGACGACGCTCCCGGCGGTCAGCGCCTCGCCCTCGGTGGCGTGCCGGGCGGCCAGCGCCCCGCCGCGGGACAGCAGCTCGGGCAGCCGGCTCTCGCCGGTGGGGGAGAGGTGCAGCACGACGGCGACGGCGGCCGGGAGGTCCCCCGGGAGCGCGGCGAGCAGCTCCCGCAGCGGCTGCAGGCCGCCGGCCGAGGCGCCCACGACCACGAGCCGGTCCACCACGCCGGACCACCTCCCGGGGACTGGTCCCCGTCCAGTGCCCGGATCGGGCCCGCCTACGCCTCTCGAGGTCCGTCTAGGGGGCTCTGCGGCCGACCCGAGAGAGCCCTAGACGGCGTCAGACGACAGGACCTCACAGGTCGCGCCGCTAGCGTGGCGGCCGTGATCAGGTTCGCGCTCAAGGTCGTCGTCATGGCCCTGGCCTTCTACGGCCTCACGCGGCTGCTGTCCGGCATCCAGATCGACGGCAACGAGGACGGGGCGCTGGGCATCAGCGGCACCTTCCTGTGGGTCGCACTCGTCTTCGCGGTGGTCAACGCGATCGTGGGGCCGATCCTGCGGTTCCTCTCCTTCCCGGCGATCCTGCTGTCGCTGGGGCTGTTCCTGCTGGTCGTCAACGCCGCGCTGCTCGGCCTGACCGCGGCGCTGTCGGACCGGCTGTCGGTCGACGGGTTCGGCACCGCGGTGCTCGGCGGCCTCGTGCTCGCCGTCGTCGGCTGGGCCGCCGACCTGGTGCTCGACCGCCGCTGAGCCCGTCCCCGACCCGCCGCAGGACGCGCCGCCATGACGCGGCCTGCCGCCCGCACTAGCGTCGGTGGTCATGAGCACCACCGGCGTGGACACCGTCGTCCCCGGCCGACCGGAGGACGCCGCCCCGCCCGGGCTGGTCGCCCTCGAGGCGGCGAACGACCGCAAGCGGGCACTGCTGGCCGAGGCGGCCGCCGCGGCGGGGGGAGCCCTCGACGGCGGCCCCGCCCTGCCGGCCGGCTGCCAGGTCACCGACCTCCCGGCCCTGCTGCAGCGGTACTACTGGTCCGAGCCGCCGGCCGAGGTCCTCGGGCACGGACCGGGTGACCTCGCGGCGCTGGCGCTGCGGCACCTGCGGGTGGCCGCCGTCCGGCCGCAGGGCTCGGCCACCGTCGTCGTCGAGCGGCTGACCGACGGCCGCGGGCTGCTGCTCGTCGTCACCGACGACATGCCCTTCCTCGTCGACTCCGTGACCGCCGAGGTGGTCCGCCAGGGCGTGGGCCTGCAGCACGTCGTGCACCCGGTGGTGGTGGTGCGCCGCGACGTGTCCGGCGCGCTGCGGGCGTTCTGCGACAGCGGCGGCACCGAGGTCGGCGACTGCGGTCCCGACGCGCTGGCCGAGTCGTGGATGGCCGTGGTCCTCGACGGGCCGCTCGACGACGAGGCCTCCGGGGACCTCGTCGCCGGCCTGCGCACCGCCCTGGCGGACGTGCGTGCCGTCGACGAGGACGCGCCGCGCATCGCCGCCCGCGCCCTGGAGCTGGCCACCCGGCTGGAGGAGATCGGCTCGCAGGCCACCGCCGACCCGGCCGACGACCCCGCCGAGGTGGCCGCGCTGCTGCGCTGGCTGGCCGACGGCAACCTCGTGCTGCTCGGCGCCCGCGAGGTCGAGGTGGGCGGCGACGGCGTGCGCGCCGTCCCCGGCTCCGGCCTCGGCGTGCTGCGCAGCGACTCCGGCGGCGCGCTCCCGGAGGCTGCGGGCGCGCTCGGGCCCGCGCTGGTCACCGTGACCAAGGCCGACATCCGCTCCACCGTGCACCGCCGCGCCTGGCTGGACCTCGTCGCCGTCACCCTCCCCGGCGAGGACGGCGGCCCGGCCCGCCAGCACCGCCTGGTCGGGCTGTTCCCGAGCACCGCGGCGGCCGCCGGCGTGCGCGACGTACCGCTGGTGCGCCGGAAGGTCGACGAGGTGGTCGAGGGCTCCGGCGTGCCCGCCGACAGCCACACCGGCAAGACGCTCGTCGGCGTCCTGGAGACGCTCCCGCGCGACGAGCTGTTCCAGGCGGCGGCCGGCGAGCTGCTGCCGGTCGCGATGTCCGTGCTCTACCTGCAGGAGCGCCGCCAGACGCGGCTGTTCCTCCGCCGCGACCCCTACGGCCGGTTCTGGTCGGCGCTGGTCTACCTGCCGCGCGACCGGTACACGACCGAGGTGCGCCTGGCGATGCAGCAGGAGCTGCTCTCCCGCCTGGGCGGCCGCGACATCGAGTTCAGCGCCCACGTCACCGAGTCGGTCCTCGCCCGGCTGCACTTCGTCGTCCGCGTGCCGGTGGCCCGCGGCGGGGTGCCCGCGCTGTCCGACGTCGACGTCGACGCGCTGCAGCACGGCCTGTCCGCCGTCGCCCGCAGCTGGACCGACGACCTCGCCGACGCCCTGGCCGAGCGCCACGGCGCCGACGCCGAGCAGGTGCTCGCCCGCGTCGCCGACGCCTTCCCGGCCTCCTACCAGGACGACTTCCCGGCGACGACGGCCGTGGAGGACCTCGCCCGCCTCGACGCCCTCGCCCCCGGGGAGCTCGGCCTGCGGCTGCGCCGCCCGCGCGGCGCCGCCGAGGGCGAGCCGCGGCTGACCGTCTACCGGGTGGGGGAGCGGCTGCTGCTGTCCGACGTGCTGCCGGTGCTGCAGCACATGGGCGTCGACGTCGTCGACGAGCGGCCCTACGAGATCGACCGGATCGGTGCCCGGCCGGCGTGGATCTACGACTTCGGCCTGACCGTGCCGCCGGCCACGCTGCCCGGCGGCGAGCTGCCGTTCCCCGGGTCGCTGCCCGAGCGGTTCACCGAGGCGGTCGCGGCCGTCTGGCGCGGCGACGCCGAGGACGACGGCCTGGGCGCGCTGGTGCTGCTGGCCGGGCTGAACTGGCGGCAGGTCACCGTGGTGCGCGCCTACGTGCAGTGGCTGCGCCAGGCCGGCCTGCCCTTCGGCCAGCGCTACGTGGAGACCACGCTGGCCGCGCACCCCGACGTCGTCGCCCGGCTGGTGGCGCTGTTCGAGACGCGGTTCTCGCCCGGTCGCGAGGCCGGCCGGGGCACCCGCCAGGAGGCGCTGGCCGCGTCGCTGCGCGAGGCGATCGGGCGGGTGGACTCCCTCGACGCCGACCGCGTGCTCACCAGCCTGCTGGCCGCCGTCACCGCCACCCAGCGGACCACCTACTACGCGGGCGGCCCGCTGGCCATCAAGCTCGACCCGCACGCCGTGCCCGACCTGCCCGAGCCGCGGCCCGCCCGCGAGGTGTTCGTCAGCAGCCCCCGGGTGATGGGCGTGCACCTGCGCTTCGGCGCGGTCGCCCGCGGCGGGCTGCGCTGGTCCGACCGCCGCGAGGACCTCCGCACCGAGGTGCTCGGCCTGGTCAAGGCGCAGATGGTGAAGAACACCGTCATCGTGCCCACCGGCGCCAAGGGCGGCTTCGTCGTGCGCAACCCCCCGCCCGACGGCGCCTCCCGCGAGGAGGTCCTGGCCGAGGGGCAGGCCTGCTACCGGCTGTTCATCGGCGCGCTGCTGTCGCTGACCGACGACCTCGTGGGCGGGGAGGTCGTGCCGCCGCAACGGGTGGTCCGGCACGACGGCGACGACCCGTACCTGGTGGTCGCCGCGGACAAGGGGACGGCGACCTTCTCCGACCTCGCCAACGCCGTCGCGCTCGAGCGCGGGTTCTGGCTGGGCGACGCCTTCGCCTCCGGCGGCTCGGTCGGCTACGACCACAAGGCCATGGGCATCACCGCCCGCGGCGCGTGGGAGTCGGTGACCCGGCACTTCCGCGAGCTCGACCTCGACGTGCAGAGCCAGGAGTTCACCGTCGTCGGCGTCGGCGACATGTCCGGCGACGTGTTCGGCAACGGCATGCTGCTGTCCGAGCACATCCGCCTGGTGGCCGCCTTCGACCACCGGCACGTGTTCGTCGACCCGACCCCGGACGCCGCGACGTCGTTCGCCGAGCGGCGCCGCCTGTTCGACCTGCCGCGCTCCTCGTGGGCCGACTACGACCCCGCGCTGATCAGCGCCGGGGGAGGGGTCTGGCCGCGCACGGCGAAGGCGATCCCCGTCAGCGGGCCGGTGCGCACCGCCCTGGGCCTGCCCGACGACGTCGACACGCTCTCGCCGGTGGAGCTCATCCGCGCGGTGCTGCTCGCGCCGGTGGACCTGCTGTTCAACGGCGGCATCGGCACCTACGTCAAGGCGGCGTCCGAGAGCCACCTCGACGTGGGCGACAAGGCCAACGACGCCGTCCGGGTCGACGGCCACCAGCTGCGCGTGCGCGTGGTGGGGGAGGGCGGCAACCTCGGCCTCACCCAGCGCGGGCGCGTGGAGTACGCGCTGGCCGGTGGCCGGGTGAACACCGACGCGATCGACAACTCCGCCGGCGTGGACACCTCCGACCACGAGGTGAACATCAAGATCGCGCTCAACGGGGTGGTCGCCGCCGGCGCCCTGGACGCCGACGGCCGCGCCGCGCTGCTGGGCGAGATGACCGACGAGGTCGCCGCCGCCGTCCTCACCGACAACCACGCCCAGAACGCCACCCTCGCCGCCGAGGTGACGTCCTCGCGCAGCCTGCTCGACGCCCACGAGCGGTTCCTCCGGCACCTGGAGCGCACCGGCCGGCTGGTGCGCGCGGTGGAGGCGCTGCCCGACGACCGCGCGCTCGCCCAGCGCCGCCGCGACGGGCACGCGCTGACCAGCCCGGAGCTGTCGGTGCTGCTCGCCTACGCCAAGCTCGAGGTCAACGACGCCGTCCTGCACGGCGACCTGCCCGACGACCCGGCGCTGGCCCGGCTGCTGCGCGACTACTTCCCGGCGCCGCTGCGCGAGCGGTTCGCCGCGGCCGTCGACGGCCACCCGCTGCGGCGGGAGATCATCGCGACCGCGCTGACCAACCGGGCGGTCAACACCGCCGGGGTCACGGGCCTGTACCGGCTCGCCGAGGAGACCGGCCTGGACCTCGCCGCCGTCGTGCGGGCGCACGCGGTGGCCCGGGCGGTGTTCGACGTCGACGGGCTGTGGGACGCCGTCCGGCCGCTGGACAACCGGGTGCCCGCGCCGGTGCAGGTGGAGCTGCGCACCGAGGCCACGCGCCTGTCGGAGCGGGCCGCGCGGTGGCTGCTGCGGCTGCCCGAGCTCCTGGTCCACCCGGCCGCGGGGATCACCGCGGTGACCGAGCGGTTCGCCGCGCCGGTGGCGGCGGTGCGCGCCGGCCTGCCCGGGTGGCTGCTGGGCGACGAGGCGGCGTCCTACGCGGCGCGGGCCGAGCGGCTGCGCGCGGCCGGGGTGCCCGAGGCGCTGGCGGGGGAGGTGGCCGCGGCGCCGCTGCTGCCGGCCGCGCTGGACCTCGCCGTCGTCGCCGAGCGCACCGGGGCGCCGATCGAGCTGGCCGGGCGGGTGGCGCAGGAGCTGGCCGAGCGGCTGGCACTGGTGCCGCTGCGCGAGCTCGTCATCGCGCTGCCGCGGGACCGGCGCTGGCCGTCGATGGCCCGCGCCGCGCTGCGCGACGACCTGGCCGCCGAGCAGGCCGAGCTCGCCGTCGAGGTGCTGTCCGCGCGGGGGAGCGGCGACGCCGCCGAGCTGGTGGGGGAGTGGGCGGAGGGCTGGGACGGCCCGCAGCGCCGCGCCGCCGCCCAGCTCGCCGACATCGCCGCCGGCGACCGGCACGAGCTGCCCGAGCTGGTGGTCGCGGTGCGCACCCTGCGCGGCCTCCGCCGCCGGTAGGGGTCCGCGCAACCGTCGATCATCGGATGCGTGCCGCTCGTCCCGGCGTGTCCGCGCGTGTCCCGTGCACGCATCCGATGATCGACACGAGAGGCCGCGCAGGCGCGCGTGCACCCGCACGGGTGGTCACCCGGGAGGGAGTGCACGGTCCCGACGGGGGATCTCCGCACGGCCGTCACCCGCAGGACACCTGAGCCGCCGACGCTGGCCCCCGGAGAGACCACACCGGGAGGCCCCGTGGACAACCCGACCGCCACCCTGACGCCCGCCGTCGCGAGCACGGTGGCCCGCACCGCCGTCCGCGCCGCCACCGCCTCGTGGGGCGGGGACCGCCGCCGCCGGCGCCTGCTCGTGTGCACCGCCGCCGACATCCTCTGTGCCCAGGGCGTGCGGGTGCGCGTCGTCTCGTCCCCGGTCGCCTGGCCGCGGGGCCCGCGCCTGGTCGTCGCCAACGCGGCCGGCTGGCTCGACGTGCTGGCGCTGGCCACCGTCGTCCCGGCCACCCCCGTCGTCGACGCCGCCCTGGTCGACACCCCCCTGCTGCGCTCGCTCGCCCGCCGCGGCGGCCTGCTCGTCGACGACGGCAGCGGCGCCGTGCGGGCCGAGGTCACCGCCTTGCTGCGCGCCGGCGTCAGCGTCGCCACGCACCCCGGCGGCGCCGCGGCCGACGGCGAGCCCGGCCGGTTCCGTGCCCGCGCGGTCGCCGCCGCCGTCGACGCGCAGGCGCCGGTCTGCCCGGTCGCCGTGCGGTCCGCGGAGGGCGGCCGCGTCGTCGAGGTGCACCTGCTGCCGACGCTGCAGCCCGGCACCGACGCCCGCCCGCTGGCCGCGCTCGCCGAGTACGCCGTCGCCCACGTGCTGGAGGCCGGCGACCCCGGCCCCGCGCGGCCCACGCCCGCATCCCGGAACAGGACTGTCCGCGCCCGTCCGGGGTACGGCCGCCAGCGTCCCTGACCACTCCCGGGAGGAGACGCCCCCGTGCAGCCCGACACCCTCGTCGACCGCAGCGAGGACGACGCCGACGGCGAGCCGGCCCCGCCGCCGGTCCGCGTGCCCCACAAGGCCGAGGTCCTCGACCTCACGAAGTGGCGGCTCAACTCCCTCCCCGACGAGAACAGCGACGAGGACTGGGACGACGACCGCGAGCTCTTCGGCCCCGACGGCGAGCGCGTCGAGACCTGGCGCGAGGGCTATCCCTACACCGAGCGCATGGAGCGCCGGGAGTACGAGATCGAGAAGCGCCGGCTGCAGATCGAGCTGCTGAAGCTGCAGGGCTGGGTGAAGGACACCGGCCAGCGGCTGGTCATCGTCTTCGAGGGCCGCGACGCCGCCGGCAAGGGCGGGACGATCAAGCGGTTCACCGAGCACCTCAACCCGCGCGGCGCCCGCACGGTCGCCCTCGACAAGCCGTCCGAGCGCGAGCAGAACCAGTGGTACTTCCAGCGCTACGTGCAGCACCTGCCGGCGGCCGGCGAGATCGTGCTGTTCGACCGGTCCTGGTACAACCGCGCCGGCGTCGAGCGGGTGATGGGCTACTGCACCGAGGAGCAGTACCAGCAGTTCCTGCTGCAGGCCCCCGAGCTCGAGCGGATGTTCGTCGACAGCGGGATCCGGCTGTTCAAGCTGTGGTTCTCGGTGTCCCGCGGCGAGCAGCGCTCGCGCTTCATCGTGCGGCAGATCGACCCGGTGCGGCAGTGGAAGCTCTCGCCCACCGACCTCGCCAGCCTCGACAAGTGGGACGCCTACACCGAGGCCAAGGAGGCGATGTTCCTGCACACCGACACCGCCCACGCGCCGTGGACGGTCATCAAGAGCAACGACAAGAAGCGCGCCCGACTCGAGGCGATGCGGCACGTGCTGTGCCGGCTGGACTACCAGGACAAGGACTGCGCCGTCGTCGGCGACCCCGACCCGCTGATCGTGGGCTCGGCGGCCGACGTCCTCGAGGAGCACTCCGACACCCCGGTGGCCCCGCCGCCGCCCCGGACCGGGCGCCGCTGAGGACGTCCATGTGCCCGTCTGTGGCTCTCTAGTCGGGGAACTAGAGAGCCGCAGACGGTCTCAGAGGACCGGGTGGCGGCGGCCGAAGCCGGTGGCCTGCTCGATCGCGTGCGCGACCTCGAGCAGCCGCCGGTCGGCCCGCGGCGCGGTGACGACCTGCAGGCCCACCGGCAGCCCGTCGGCGGTGAACCCGCCGGGCAGCGACAGCGCGGGGCAGCCGGTGGCCGACACGAGCGTGCAGGCGCGCATCCAGCCGAGGTAGTCGGCCTGCGGCACCCCGGCGACCTCCGTGGGGTACTCCTGCTCGACGGGGAAGGGCAGCACCTGCGTGGTGGGCGCGAGCAGCACGTCGTAGCGGTCGAAGAACCCGACGACGCGCTCGTACAGCCGGGTGTGCGCCACCTCCGCCCGGCCGACGTCGGCGCCGGTGAGCGCGGCGCCGATCGCCGCGTTGCCACGGATCGCCGCCTTCACCTTGTCCGGCGAGCGGCGCACGGCCTCGCCGAACGTCGCCTCGAACAGCCAGGCGCGCAGCGTGCCGAACACCTCGTCGGCCTCGCGCAGGTCCGGGCAGGCCTCCTCCACGGTGGCGCCGAGGGACTCCACCACCGGCAGCACCCCGCGCAGCACGGCGGGGATCGCCGGGTCGACCGGAACCAGCCCGCCGAGGTCGGGCGCCCAGGCCACCCGCAGGCCCCGCAGGTCCTCCGGCAGCGGCGCGGCGAGGCCGGCCGGGTCGTCGGCCAGCGAGATCGGCACCCGCGGGTCGGGCCCGGCGATCGCCGAGAGGGTCAGGGCGACGTCGGCCACCGTGCGCCCCATCGGCCCCTGCACCGACAGGGTCGAGAACCCCATCGCCGCGGGCCAGGTGGGCACCCGGCCGGGGGTGGGCCGCAGCCCGACGACGTTGCAGAAGGCCGCCGGGTTGCGCAGCGAGCCGCCCATGTCGCTGCCCTCGGCCAGCGGCACCAGCCCGGCGGCGAGCGCGGCCGCGGCGCCGCCGCTGGACCCGCCGGCCGACAGCCCGTGCCGGTAGGGGTTGTGGGTCGCGCCGAACAGGGTGTTGAACGTGTGCGAGCCCGCGGCGAACTCCGGCACGTTGGTCTTGCCCACCCGGATCGCCCCGGCGAGCCGCAGCCGCTCGACGACGAGCTCGTCGCGCGCGGGGACGGTGTCGGCGTGCAGCGGCGAGCCCCACGTGGTGCGCATGCCGCCGGTGGCGTGGGTGTCCTTGTGGGCCACGGGCAGCCCGTGCAGCGGCCCGACCGGCTCCCCGGCGGCGAGCGCCGCGTCGGCGGCGTCCGCGGCGGCCCGCGCGCCCTCGGCGTCGAGCGTGACGATCGCGTTGACCTGCGGGTCGACCCGCTCGATGCGCGCGAGGTGCGCGTCGAGCAGCTCGCGGGCGGACACCTCCCTCTTCCGCACGAGGGCGGCCAGCTCGGTGGCCGGCCGGAGGCAGAGGTCTGCGTCGGGGGCGGGGTCGGCGGTCGCGGGGGTCACCCGGGGAGGGTGCCACGTCGGGCCGGGCGGGCACATGGCCGACACTGGACGGGTGGACGGCGAGACGAGCGGCCAGGCGACCGAGCACGACGAGCAGGCGGTGACCTTCGCCGACCTCGGGCTGCGCGAGGAGCTGCTGGCGGCGCTGACGCGGCTGGGCTACGAGGAGCCCACGCCGATCCAGCGGGAGGCGGTGCCGCCGATGGCCGCCGGCCGCGACCTCCTCGGCCAGGCGGCCACCGGCACCGGCAAGACCGCCGCCTACGCGCTCCCGGTGCTGCAGCGGCTGCCCGACGAGCGCCCCGGCGGCGACCCGCTGGCCCTGGTCCTCGTGCCCACCCGCGAGCTCGCCATCCAGGTGTCGGAGGCGCTGCACCGCTACGGTCGCGACCTCGGCGCCCGCGTGGTGCCCGTCTACGGCGGCCAGCCGATCCCGCGCCAGCTGCGCGCGCTGGAGGCCGGCGTCGACGTCGTCGTCGCCACCCCCGGCCGGGCGCTGGACCTGCTGCAGCGCGGCAGCCTGCACCTGGGCGGGGTCGCCACCGTGGTGCTCGACGAGGCCGACGAGATGCTCGACATGGGCTTCGCCGAGGACCTCGAGGCGCTGCTCGACGAGGTGCCCGAGGAGCGGCAGACGGTGCTGTTCAGCGCCACCATGCCCCGCCGCCTGGACGCGATGGCCCGCCGCCACCTGCGCGACCCGCTGCGCATCCAGGTGGCCCGCGAGGTGCCCACCGAGGGCGAGGCGCCGCGGGTGCGCCAGACCGCCTTCGTCGTCTCCCGCGCGGCCAAGCCGGCGGCGCTGGGGCGCGTGCTCGACGTCGAGAGCCCGACGGCGGCCATCGTCTTCTGCCGCACCCGCGACGAGGTCGACGACCTCACCGAGACGCTCAACGGCCGCGGCTACCGGGCCGAGGCGCTGCACGGTGGCATGAGCCAGGAGCAGCGCGACCGCGTCATGGGCCGGCTGCGGGGCGGCACCGCCGAGCTCCTGGTCGCCACCGACGTCGCCGCCCGCGGCCTCGACGTCGAGCAGCTCACCCACGTCGTCAACTACGACGTCCCGGCCGCGGCGGAGACCTACGTGCACCGCATCGGCCGCGTGGGCCGGGCCGGGCGCGAGGGCGTGGCGATCACGCTGGTCGAGCCGCGGGCGCACCGGATGCTCAAGACCATCGAGCGCGTCACCGGCGCCCCGATCAAGGTCGAGCGGGTCCCCACCGTCGCCGATCTGCGCGCCCGCCGGCTCGAGCTCACCCGCGCCGCGCTGCGCGAGAGCCTGCTCGGCGACGACCTCGAGCGCTTCCGCGCCGTCGTCGAGACGCTCACCGACGAGTTCGACGTCATGGAGGTGGCGCTCGCGGCGGTCAAGCTCGCCCACGAGGCCACCACCGGCCCGGACGACGACGAGGAGATCCCCGAGGTCACCCTCCGGCCGGAGCGCCCGCAGCGCGACGGCGACCGCGGTCAGGGCCGCGCGCCCAGGTCCCGGTCGGGCGGCTCCGGCGACGGCGTCCGGCTGTTCATCGGCGCCGGCCGCAGCGCCGGCGTGCGGCCCGGCGACCTCGTCGGCGCGATCGCCGGGGAGACCGGCCTGCGCGGCCGCGACGTCGGCGCGATCGAGATCGCCGAGCGCTTCAGCCTGGTCGAGGTGCCCGCCGCCGCGGCCGAGGAGGTCATCGCCGCCCTCAAGGCGAGCTCGGTCAAGGGCAAGAAGGTGACCGTGCGCCGCGACAAGGGCCGCGACTGAGGAGGCGGGCGGTCAGGCCGTGGCGGTCCGCACCAGCCCGACCACCCGCTCCTCCACCGCCGGGCCCCACGCGCGCAGCGCGAACGACACCGGCCACAGGTCGCCGTCGTCCAGGGTCGCGGCGTCGTTGAAGCCGAGGGTCGAGTAGCGGGTGCCGAACTTGCCGGCGTCCTGGAAGAAGACGACGACCTTCCCCTCGGCGTTCGTGTAGGCGGGCATCCCGTACCAGGTCTTCGGCGCCAGGTGCGGGGCGTGCGTGGTGACGACGACGTGCACCCGCTCGGCCAGCGCCCGGTCCTCCGGCGCCATCTCCGCGATCCGGTCGAGGACCGCCGTCAGCCCGTCGGCCTTCTTCGCGCCCTTCCGCCCCTCGGCGCGCAGCTCGGCCGCGCGCTCCCTCATGGCCGCGCGCTCCTCGGCGCTGAAGCCGGTGCTCTCCTCGACGTCGCTTCTGGTCACGTCCCGCTCCCTCTCGTCGTCCGGTGTCCTGGCGACGATCCTGGGGCCCGGCCGGCTCCGGGGGCTTCTCGATTCCTGACCGGTCAGCGGGGGGCCGTACTCGCGGGGTCGTCGGGGACGACGTCGGGCACCCGGTTGGGGCCGGCGTCCAGCGGCCGCGGCCGGTCCTGGCGGTGCAGCCGGACGGCGACCAGCGCGACGTCGTCCTCCGGGCGGCCGTCCACCAGCCGGTCGAGCACCTCGTCGAGCACCTCGTCCAGCGGCCGGCCGGCGAGCTCGCGCAGCGCCTCGCGCAGCCGGGCCATGCCGGCGTCGAGGTCGGCGTCGCGCCGCTCGATGAGCCCGTCGGTGAACAGCAGCACGGTGGCGCCGCGGTCGAGCGTGACCACCGACTCCTCCCGGCGTGCCTCGGGGTCGACGCCGAGCAGCAGGTCGCCGCGCCAGGAGGCCAGCTCGGCCACGCTGCCGTCGGGGTTGATGACCAGCGGCGGCAGGTGCCCGGCGTTGGCCCAGCGCATCCGGGTGACGCCCCGCTCGAGCTCGTCGGCGGTCTGCTCGAAGCGGGCGACGGTGGCGGTCGCCATCACGTGGGTCTGCAGCAGCGCCATGGAGGCGTCCAGGCCGCGCAGCACCTCGCCGGGGCCGGCGTCGCTGTAGGTGGCGATGCCGCGCAGCAGGCCACGCAGCTGGCCCATCGCCGCGGCGGCCTCGGTGTCGTGGCCGACCACGTCGCCGATGACCAGCATCGTGGCGCCGCCGGGCTGCAGGAACGCGTCGTACCAGTCGCCGCCGACCCGCGCCGCCTCGGCCGCCGGCAGGTAGCGGACGGCGATCTCGGCGTGGTCGGGCTCCGGCGGCTCCGTGAGCAGGCTGCGCTGCAGCCCCTCGGCCAGCGCCTGCTGCTGCCCGTAGAGCCGGGCGTTGTCCAGCGCCAGGCCGGCCCGGTCGGCGACGTCCTGGGCGGTGGCGAGGTCCTCCTCCCGCGGGGCCCAGCCCCGGCGGAAGTAGAGGGTCATGACGCCGAGGGTCCGGTCGCGGCCGCGCAGGGGGAGCGCGACGGCGGACTCCGGCGCGAGCGCGGTGAGCAGGTCGCGGGCCTCGCCCTCGGGCAGCAGGTCGACGACCGCGCGGGTGCGCTCCATGACGGCCTCGCCGGTGAGCAGGGCCCGCATGAGCGGCGCGGTGACCGGCATGGCGTCGATCCGGGCGCCTGCGTACCGGTCGACCAGCGGGCGGGCCGCCGGGTCGGCGTGCCAGTGGCCGACGTCGCGGGGGCGGCCGTCGGGGTCGACGACGGTGACGATGCACCAGTCGGCCAGCGCGGGCACGACCAGCCGCGGCAGGTGCGCGGTGGCGGTCTGGGCGTCCAGCGCACCGGCGAGCTCGGCGCTGACCTGGGCGAGCAGCGCCAGCCGCTGCGCGCCCCGCTCGGCGCGGTCCTGCACGCGGCGGCGCTCGGTGACCTCGAGGAAGTACACCGACAGGCCCTCGGGGCTGGGCCACGCGCGGACCTCGTACCAGCCGTGCAGCGGCGCGGGGTAGTGCGCGTCGAACTGCACCGGCTTCCCGGTGCGCACCGCCTCCCGGTAGTGCGTCTCGAAGGCGCCGTCCATGGCCGCCGGGAACGCCGTCCACAGCTCCTGGCCGAGGAGGTCGTCGCGGCCGCGGCCCAGCAGGCGCTCGGCCTCGGCGTTCACGTGGGTGAAGCGCCACTCGCGGTCGAGGGAGTAGAAGCCGGCCGGCATGGCCTCGAGCACGCGGGTGACCCGCAGGCCGGCGGCGCGCTCGGCGGTGGTGTCGTAGGCGGCGCCGAGGACCCGGGCGGCGCCGCCGTCGCCGTCGCGCAGCGTGCGGCCGCGGGCCTGCACCCAGCGCGTCTCGCCGTCGGGCCACACGACGCGGTACTCGGCCTCGTAGTCGCCGAGCGCGGCGATGCTGGCCTGCAGGGCGTCGGTGACGCGCGGCAGGTCGTCGGGGTGCACGCGGTCGTTGAAGGCCTCGATGGTGCCGCCGAAGGACTCCGCGTCGTAGCCGAACATCTCGATGAGCCGGTCGTCCCAGGTGAGCTCGCCGGTGCGCAGGTCCCAGTCGAAGGTGCCGATGCCGGCGGCGTCGATCGCCAGGCCGTAGCGCAGCCGGTCGCCCTCGTAGGCGGTGCGCAGCGCGGCCAGCTCGAGCTCGGTGACGGCGGCGGCGGCGAGCTGGCGCAGGGTGGCGACGTCGGTGTCCGACCACGGCCGCGGCGTCGGGGCGGCCACGCAGACGACGCCGACGACGAAGCCGTCGGAGTCGACCATCGGCGCTCCCAGGTAGGAGCCGACGATGCCCGCCCGCACCTGCGGCAGGTCGGTGGCGCGGGGCTCGGCGTGCACGTCGGGGACGACGACGGGCATGCCCTCGGCGGCCGGGACCGCGCACGCGGTGGCGTCCAGCGGTGCCTCGCGGCCGACCGTGCCCGGGGGCAGCCCGGCGCCGGCGACGATTACCTCGACGTCGTCGAGCAGGGAGATCTGCGCGATGGGGGCGCCGAGCAGCCGGGCGGCGAGCTCGGCCAGCCGGTCGAGGGCGGCGCTGGCGTCCCGCAGGCGGAGCCGGCGCGCCGCGCGCGTGCGGGACCGGTCGGCCTGCAGGACCTCGGCCGCGGCGCGCGTGCTCGCGACCGGCCCCGTGCCGTGGGGCCGGGTCGTGTCGTCCACCGAACCTCTCCGTCCGGCTCGGGGCCGACTCGTACCACCGCGCCTCCGGCCGTGTCTCGGTCCGGGCGCGCGTACATCGTAAGCGCCGCCCGTTGTGGGCAACAGGGCTCACGCGGGGTGCGTCACGTCTCACCCGGCGTGGCGACGCGCGTTCAGGCGGGCGGCAGCACCAGCGTCAGCGCCGTCCCGCCGTCGTGTTCCACGTGCAACCCGGCACGGCGCAGCAGCGCCCGCAGCCGGACGGCGGAGTCCGGCTCGGCGGTGGTGGTGGCCAGCAGCCGCGCCACCCGGCCCTTGTGCGCCTTGTTCGCGTGGCTGACCACGGTGCGGCTGCCGTCGGGTCGCTCGCTGAGGACGTCGACGGTCACCGCGCCGGGCACCGGGGCCAGCGCCTGGTAGGCGCCACTGCGCAGGTCGACGACGAGCTCGCCGCTCGCCGCCAGCACCGGGCCGAGCACCGGCCGCCACAGCGCGCGCAGGGTGGGCAGCCCGGGCAGCGCGGAGCCCGCCGACAGCCGGTACGCGGGGATGGCGTCGCCGGCCCGGACGAGCCCGAACAGCGCCGAGCCGACCGCCAGCCGCCGGTCGGCGCGGGCCCGTTGCGCGCGGGTGAGCGTGCGGATGCCGAGGGCGTCGTAGAGGACGCCGGTGTAGCGCTCGATCGCGGGTTTCGTCGGGCTGGTGCACAGCGCCGCGTTGCGCGCGACCTCGACGTCCTGGGCGGGGGAGAGGCCGAGCGCGGCGCGGGCGGCGGGCGGGTCGGCGGCCAGCCGGACGACCGCGCCGACCAGCCGCTCGCGGACCGGCGTCAGCTCCGGCGTGGACAGCGCGGCCAGGTCCAGCGGGGCGCCGTCGCCGTCGGGCGACTTGGTCTCCGACGGGGGCAGGAGCACGAGCACGAGGGGCCAGGCTACGGAGCGCTCAGGTCCAGTAGAGGAGGCGGGCGCCGGGCAGCCGCTCGGCGACCTCGCGCTCGAACCAGCCGCGCAGCTCGGCCATCGTCTCCCTGGGGTAGACGTGCTTGACCGAGCCGAACCTGCCCCGCTTGGTGGTGCGGCGGGACTCGTCCATGTCGAGCTTGGTGCGCGGGTACCAGTCGAGCAGCGTCTCCTTGCTGCCCGGCGTGAACCGGTGGGTGATGCACTCGACGGTGAGGTCGTGGCCGGCCGGGACGGCGGCGGCGATGCCGTCGAGGAGCTCGGCGTACTGCTCGCGCCAGCCGTCCACCGGCATGATCGGCGCGATGGTGACGCCGACCGGGTAGCCGGCCGCGGCCACCGCCGCGAGCGCGCCGAGCCGGGCGGGCACCTTCGCCGTCGCGCCCTCGAAGCGCCGGTCGACGGCCGTGGCGTTCACCGAGAAGCGCAGCCGGGTGCGGCCGCCGTGGGCGAGGTCGAGCAGGCCCGCGACGTCGTCGAACTTGGTCGTGGCGCGCAGCTGCACGGGGCCGGGCCACGCGTGCGTGCCGAAGTGCTCGACCATGCGGGACAGGCCGCCGGTGAGGTGCTCGATGGCCAGCGGGTCGGTGTAGCAGGACGCCTCGAACGTCGTGCCCTCGCCGCCGCGCTCGAGCGTGCCGGAGGTGACGGTCCCCCGGCCGACGTGGTCGTCGAGGCCCTCGAGCACCTCGTCGAGGTCGGCCCACACGCGGGTGATCGGCGGGCCGGACAGGGAGCCGGCGAGGTAGCAGTACTGGCAGTGCGCGGGGCAGCCCTCGGCCAGGTCGAGGCGGAAGTCCGCCGACGGCGGGATCGGCTGCAGCTTGCGCTTGGACGGCGGCGGGACGACGAGGGCCATCGTGTCCTTGGCGGCCATGAACGCGGCGCGGTCGTCGTCGCCGCGCAGCGACGGGAGCCGGTCGCCGGGGAGCAGCTCGATCGCGTCGACGCCGGCGGCCTCGAGCCGGGACAGCACGCGCCGCCCGTGCGGGCGCTCGGCGGCCGAGCGGGTGACCAGGACGCGCTTCGGCGTCCACAGGCGGGACGGGGCGGGGACGGCGGGCGCGGCGGCGGTGTCGGGCGCGGTGAGGAGGGCTGGCGCGGTCATCACCAGGGAGAACGCCGGGCCGGGGCTCCCGCTGCCCCGGCCCGGCATGACGACGGTCACGGTCAGACGACCGCGGCGAGCCCGCCCAGGCCGCAGTAGACGACGGCGGTGGTCCGCTGCAGCACCGGCCGCCCCGACGCGGGCCGGGCGACCCGGTTCCGCAGCGCCGCAGCGGTGAGCGCGTAGGCGCTGTCGGTCGCCGTCGCCATGACCACGAAGAGCAGGCCGAGGACCAGCACCTGGAGTGCCACCGGCCCGGCGGCCGGGTCGACGAACTGCGGGAGGAAGGCCAGGAAGAACAGCCCGGTCTTCGGGTTGAGCAGGTCGACCAGCACGCCGTCGCGGAACAGCCGCCGGCGGGACGCCGGGGTGGCCGCGGGGCCGGCGCCGGCCGGGCGGCGGCGGGACAGCAGCTGCCGCACGCCCAGCCACAGCAGGTAGGCCGCGCCGCCGTACCTGAGCACCGCGAAGGCCCACTCGGAGGAGGCCAGGACGGCGGTCACGCCGCCCGCGGCGAGCAGCACGTGCAGCAGGGCGCCGGTCTCCAGGCCGAGGACGGACACCAGGCCCGCCGCGCGGCCGTGCTCGACGGCCCGGGCGACGACGTAGACGACCGACGGGCCGGGGACGGCGAGCAGCGCCGCGGTCGACAGCACGTACAGCAGCAGGGTGGCGGAGGCGGGCATGCAGCGGAGGCTGCTCGGCGTGCGTGCGGGCAGCGTGCGTCCCGCGTCAGTGCACCGTGGGGACCGCGTGCGCGCTGCGTGCGAACAGCTCCGGGTCCGCGCCGAGGGCCCGCAGGGCCGCGCGGGCGGCGGCGCGGTGGGCGGCCGCGGCGCCGGGGCGGCCGGCGGTCTCGGCGAGCTCGGCGAGACGGGCGTCGGTGGTGCCCCAGACGGCACCGCCGGCCCCGAGGACGACGGTGCGCCCGGCCAGCGGCTCCAGCAGCCGGTACAGGTGCGCGGCCCGCTCGCGGTCACCGAGCGCCGTGACGGCCATCGCGAGGAAGACGAGGCCGGGGAGCAGGACGGCGTCCACGGGCAGCCGCTCCTCGGGCGGCCACAGCGCGTCGACCTCCGCCTGCGCCTCGTCCGTCCGGCCGGCCACGGCGAGCGCGTAGGCGGCGGCGCCGCCCCAGGCCGGCAGCGCGGGGTAGGCGCGGGCGAAGCCGAGCAGTGGGTCGGCCATCGCGGCGAGGCCGCCGGCCAGGGAGGCCAGCGTCAGCGCGTGCACCCCGCCGAACTGCACCGCGTCCGCGCCGCCGCGCAGCTCGGCGAAGGTCCGCACGTGCTCGGCGGACGCCTGCGCGTCGGCGAGCCGGCCCTCCAGCAGCGCGCGCATCGTCGTGAAGACGGCGACGTACATCAGCTCGTAGGGCATCCGCAGCCGGCCCGCCTCCTCGGCGTGCCGGGCGGTCTCCGGCCACACCTCCTCGATGCGCCCGGCCTCCAGCAGTGCGACCACCCGCCAGCGCCGGGCGACCGCGGCCGTCTCGGGGGCGTCCTCCCGCCGGGCGACGTCGAGCAGCTCGTCGGCCAGCGCGATCCGCTCGGCCACCCCGTGCGGGTGCCAGGTCGCCCACAGGCGGGCCTCCAGGGCGGCGGCCAGCACCGGGCCCTCGCCGAGGCCGCGGGCGGCGTCGAGGGCCGCGGCGGTGAGCTCCTGCACGCGCTCGGGGCGGCGCGCGAAGGACAGGGCCACCGCCAGCCGCGCCTGCAGCCGCGCGCGCAGCGCCGGCCGGTCGGGCGGGACGACGGCGAGGGCGTCCTCCAGCAGGCCGATGACCTCGGCGTCGACGGTGCCGAAGCCCTGCCAGGAGGGGCCGGCGAGCCCGAGGGCCGCGGTACCGAGCCAGGCGGGGTCGCCGACGGCGCGGGCGGCCTCGGCGGCCTCGGTGAACGTCTCCCGCGCCGCGGCGGTGTCGGCGGCGCGGGACAGCGCCTCGCCCAGTTCGAGCAGCAGGGGGCCGAGCCGGTGCGGGTCGGCGCCCAGGACGGCGGTGACGGCGTCGACGGTCCGCCGCAGCACGGCGGCGGCCTCTGCGTAGGCGGCCTGGGCCACGGCCTCGGCGGCGGCCTGCCGGGCATAGCCGACCGCGCGGTCGACCGAGGCGGGGTCGCCGGCACCGAGGAGGTGGTGGGCGATCTCGGCGGCACCGGCCGCACCGCGTCGCTCCAGCGCGTCGGCCACGCGGGCGTGCAGCCGGGCGCGCCGGGTGCGCGAGAGCCCGTCGGAGAGGGCGGAGCGGACCAGCGCGTGCGGGAAGGACCAGCGGCCGATGCCCTGCTCGGTCAGCAGGCCGGACGCGGTGGCGGCGTCCAGTGCGTCGACGAGGTGGTCCGGGGCCCAGGTCCCGACGGCCTCCAGGGTCCCGAGGTCGACGTCGCGGCCCACGACCGAGGCGAGCGTCAGCACGTCCTGGGCCACCGGGTCCAGCCGCCGCAGCCGGCGCTGCAGCAGCTCCCGCACGCCGTCGGGCACGTCGAACCCGCCGGCCGGCGGCAGCGGCGCGCTGTCGGGCGTGGTCGGCAGGTTGCGCAGGATCTCGCGCACGAAGAACGGGTTGCCCTCGGTCTCGGCGTGCAGCGCCCGCACGAACCGCGACCAGTCGCTGCCGCCGCGGTGCCGGCGGGCCAGCCGGCCGACGTCGGCCTCGCTCAGCCCGGCGAGGTCCACCTCGGTGAGCCGCCGTTCCCGGCGTTCCTGGGTCAGCAGCGCCGGGAGCAGCGCCTCCTCGCCGGCCTCCTCCGGGCGGGCCGTCACCAGCACGGCGCAGGCCGTCTCCTGCGAGGTGCGCAGCACGTGGCGCAGGAGCAGCAGGGTGGAGCGGTCGGCCCAGTGGACGTCCTCCAGGACCAGCAGCACCGGCGCCCGGGCGGCCAGGCCGGCCAGCAACCGGGCGACGGCCTCGAAGAGCCGCCAGCGCTCGGTGTCGGCGTCCTCGGTGACCTCCGGTCCCTGCCGCCCCCGCCGCAGCCGCGGGAACAGCCGCACCAGCCCGCCCCCGCCGTCGTCGACGACCCGGGCGGCGGCGCGGTCGTCGAGTCCGTCGACCACCGGCCCGAGGGCCTCGACCCACGCGCAGTAGGGGACGATCGACTCCTCGTCGCAGCGGCCGTGCAGCACCGTCCAGCCCTCGGCGACGGCCTCGCGGGCGGTGACGGCGGCCAGCGCGGTCTTGCCGATGCCGGCCTCCCCGCGCACCAGCACCATCGCCGGCAGCGGGGCGCGGCGGGCGGCGCGCACGGCGGCCAGCGGCCCGTCCCGCCCGACGAACTCCGCCGGCGCGAGGTCGCCCAGCGCCGGGGCGGTCGGCCCGGAGACGGCGTCGTCACCGGCCGGGGCGGCCCGCGCGCGGCGCAGGCCGTCGAGCAGCGCCGCGGTCTCGCGGTCCGGCGGCACACCCAGCTCCCGCTGCAGCCGCTCGGCCAGCGCCCGGCCGGCATCCAGGGCGGCCGCCCGGTCGCCGGCAGCGGCCAGCAGCCGGACGAGCTCGCGGCCGGCCTGCTCCGACAGTGGGTCCGCGCGCACCCGGCGGGCGGCCAGCTCCGCGGCCTCCCGCAGCCGCCCGGCCGCCTCGTGACCGGCCGCGGCCTCGGCCAGGACCTGCAGCAGGGACCGGGCGTGCTCGGCGCGGACCTCCTCGGCCCACTCCGCCTCCAGCCCGGGCAGCAGCGTGCCGCGGTCCCACGCCAGCGCCTCGGCCCAGCGCCCGGCGTCCGCGGCGGCCCGGAACCCGCGGAGGTCGACCCGGACGGCGGCCGGGTCGAGGCCCACGTCGTCGCGGCCGGCTCGCACCACGGCGGCGTGCGGCCCGAGCCCGCGCCGCAGCTCGGCGAGCGCGCCGCGCAGACCGGTCCGGGCGCCGGCCTCGGGGACGTCCGGCCACATCCGCGCGGCCAGCAGCCCGCGGGAGCAGCGCCCGGGAGTGACGGCCAGCAGCGCCAGGAGCTCACGGGCCCGGCGGCTCCCCGGCGGCTCCAGCGGCTCGCCGGCGTGCTCCAGTGCGAGTCCGCCGAGGACGCGCACCACCAGCACGGCGGGACGATAGCGCCGTCCCGGCCGCCTGGGGAGACGTCTGCGCAGGTCAGCGGGGACAGGAGGCCGGCGCCCGCCCGTTAGGCTGCGCGACCGTGCCGCTGTTCTCCTTCGAGGGCCGATCGCCGCAGGTGCACCCCGACGCGTGGGTGGCGCCGACGGCCACGCTGGTGGGCGACGTCGTCGTCGAGGCGGGTGCCTCCATCTGGTACGGGGCGGTGCTGCGCGCCGACTTCGGCGCGATCGTCGTCCGCGCCGGCGCCAACGTGCAGGACAACTCCGTGCTGCACGGCGGCGACGACCCGGTCACCGAGGTCGGCCCCGGCGCGACCGTCGGGCACGTGTGCGTCGTCCACGGCTCGGTGATCGGTGCCGAGGCGCTGATCGGCAACGGGACGACCGTGCAGGACGGCGCCCGCATCGGACGGCGGTCGCTGATCGGCGCCGGCAGCCTCGTGCCGCCGGGCATGGTCGTGCCCGACGAGGTGCTCGCCTTCGGTGCCCCCGCCAAGGTGCGCGGCCCGCTCACCGAGGGCGCCGCGGTGTGGGTCGACGGCAACCCGTCGATCTACCAGGAGCTCGCCCGCCGGCACGCGGCGACGGTGGAGCGCCTGCCCGATCCCGGCGTCTGACCCCTCGGGGTGACGACGGCCACACCGCCCGGCCCCACCCTGTGCGCCATGGCGACCTACTGGGCGGTGACGGCACTGCGGCGCAGGCACGGTCGACGGGCGGCGGGAGCGCTGCGCGACCAGCTGGACCGCTGCCTGGCGGACGCCGGTGACGACGGCGAGCCGGACGGGGCGGGGCTGCGGGTGTCCGCGCCCCGGCGCGAGCGCGACACCCGGGGCCGGGTGTGGTGGTGCTACGAGGCGTCGGTGACGACGTCGCCGCCCCCGGCGCCGGAGGCCGCCGGGACACCCGCGCCGCGGGCCGCCGGGGCCGTGCCCGCCGCGGGGTGACCGGCCGTCGTGCCACGGGCACCCGCTCCCCGACGGGCTACCGGGGCTCCCGGGACCCGTCCCGGGGTGCGGGGACGACCGGCAGGTCCCCGGTGTAGACGACCTGGTCCGCCACGTCTCGCAGCTTGACGTTGCTCCGCTGGCTGACCTGGCGCAGGCGGGTGAAGGCCTCGTCCTCGTGGACGCGGTACCGGCTCATGACGATGCCCACGGCCATCGCGATCCGGCGGTTGCTCAGGAGGGCCCGTTCGAGGTCGTCCGCGCGCGAGACGGCCGCGGCGAGCTCCTCGCGGAGCCGGACCACGTCGGTCGCCGCGTCACCCCCGCCGCACACGGAAGCAGTTTACAGAGTAAACCGGCGACGTCGCGCCTCACCGCCACTCCGGGAGATCGGCCCGAGCCGGGGCAGCTCGCCCGACGGTCGGCCGACCTACTGGTCGGACAGCTCGACGACCACCGGCGCGTGGTCGCTGGCGCCCTTGCCCTTGCGCTCCTCGCGGTCGATGAGCGCGGCGGTGACCCGGCCGGCCAGCGCGGGGGAGCAGAGCTGGAAGTCGATCCGCATGCCCTCGCGGCGCGGGAAGCGCAGCTGCGTGTAGTCCCAGTACGTGTAGACGCCGGGACCGGGCGCCAGCGGGCGGACGACGTCGGCGTAGCCGGTCTCGACGACGGCGCGGAACGCGGCCCGCTCGGGCTCGGAGACGTGCGTGGAGTGCGAGAACACCGACATGTCCCAGACGTCGTCGTCCTGCGGGGCGATGTTCCAGTCGCCGACCAGCGCCACCTGCGCCGCGGGATCGGCGGCCAGCCAGCCGCCCGCCGCGGTGCGCAGCGCCGAGAGCCACTCGAGCTTGTAGTCGTAGTGCGGGTCGCCGAGCTGGCGGCCGTTGGGCACGTAGAGGCTCCACACCCGCACCCCGTCGCAGGTGGCGCCGACGGCACGCGCCTCGGCGGCGGGCTCGGCGCCCTCCTTGGTCGCCCAGGTGGGCATGCCGGGGAACCCGGCCTCGACGTCGGCCAGCCCCACCCGGGACACGACGGCGACGCCGTTCCACTGCGAGTGGCCGACGTGCGCGACCTCGTAGCCGAGCTCGCGGAACCGCTCCTCGGGGAACTGGTCGTCGCGGCACTTGGTCTCCTGCAGCGCCAGGACGTCGACGTCGCGGCGCTGCAGCCAGGCGGCCACCCGGTCGACGCGGGTGCGGATCGAGTTCACGTTCCAGGTGGCCAGTCGCACGGCACCCGAGCCTAGGAGACAGCGCCGACACCCTCTCCCCGGTGGTGACCGTCACGGGCGGCCCCCGGCCGGATACCGCCCGTGACCTGGGGAGACGCATCTCACGTCCGATCGGGTGCGCGGTCGGTCCGCGGGGTACGGAACCGGCGTGACCGCCTCCAGGCAGTGGGATCATGACCGGGTGACCGGAACCCGGACGAGCCGAGCTCAGGAGAGCGGACACGTCCCGTCCCGGGTGCGTGCGTGACCGACGACCAGGACCTCACCCGCCCGATCGGTGAGGCCCCCGAACTGCCGCCCGTCCCCGCGGGCCGCTCCGCCACCGCGAGCGGGCACGCGGCGCGGCACGGGCGTCGCGAGTCCCGGTCGATGGCCTCCGTCCTCGGGCTCACGGCCCTCAACGCCGCCCTCCCCGGCACCGCCTTCCTGGCCTCGGGACGGCGCCGCATCGGCGCGGCCGTGCTCCTCGTGGCCCTGCTGCTCGTCGGCGGGGCCGTCTGGCTGGCCACCGCGGGCCGGCGCAGCGCGGTGCAGCTCGCCGTCGACTCCACCGGGCTCGTCTGGCTGATCGCCGGCATCGCCGTGCTCGCCGTCGCCTGGGTCGCGGTCATCGTCACCGGCTACCGGTCGCTGCTGCCGCGCCGCAGCAGCCGCCCCCGGCACCTGCTCGGCGGGCTGCTCGTCGCCGCGCTCGTCGCGGCCGTCGCCTACCCGGCCTACCGGGTCGGCACCGTGGCCGCCGCCCAGCGCGGGCTGCTCGAGGGCGTCTTCGCCGAGGACCGCGAGTCGGCCACCGTCGTCGACACCCCGGATCCCTTCGGCGACCAGGAGCGGGTCAACGTGCTGCTCTTGGGCGGCGACGGCGGTGAGGGCCGGGAGGGCGTGCGCACCGACACGGTCATCGTCGCGAGCATCGAGACCGAGACCGGCGAGACGACGCTGTTCAGCCTCCCCCGCAACCTCGAGGACCTGCCCTTCCCGGCCGACAGCCCGCTGGCCGGGATCTACCCGGAGGGCTTCGAGTCCGGCAACGAGAGCGAGAGCCTGCTCAACGCCGTCTACCGCAACGGCCCGGCCGACCACCCCGACGTCCTCGGCCCGACCGACGACCCCGGCGCCGACTTCCTCAAGCTCGGCGTCGGCGAGGCCCTCGGCCTGCCCATCGACTACTTCGTGCTGGTCAACCTCGACGGCTTCAGCCGGCTGGTCGACGCGCTCGGCGGGATCACCGTCAATGTCAACTACTACGTGCCGATCAACGGCGAGCCGACGCTCGGCATCCTGCCCGACGGCTACATCGCGCCGGGGCCGGACCAGACGATGAACGGCGAGACGGCGCTGCACTTCGCCCGCGGGCGGTTCGGCCTCACGGACTACGACCGGATGGCCCGCCAGCGCTGCACCATCGACGCGATCATCGACGCCGCCGACCCGATCACCCTGCTCGAGCAGTACCAGGAGCTGGCGGCGACGACGCAGGACATCGTCAGCACCGACATCCCGCGCTCGGCGCTGGACGACTTCGTCGACCTGGCCTTCCTGGTCAAGGACGCCGAGGTGCGCAGCGTCGTGTTCGACACCAGCCTGATCGACCCGGCGTACCCCGACTTCCCGAAGATGCGCCAGATCGTCCAGGACACCCTCGCCGGCACGGCGACGTCGACCCCGGCGCCGGCGCCCGCCCCGGGCACCAGCGCCTCGGGCGCCGAGGTGCCCAACGGGTCGCCGCCGCAGCCGGTCGAGGGCGCGGCACCGGCCTCCGACATCGCCGACGCCTGTGCCTACGACCCGGCCCAGGCACAGGCCGCGCTCGCGGCCGGCGAGCCCCCCACCCGCCGCGGCTGAGCGCCGCGGCGGGCTGACCGCTCAGGCCGCGGGCACGCTCGCGATCTGGATCAGGTTGCCGCAGGTGTCGTCGAAGACGGCGGTGGTCACCGGGCCCATGGCCAGCGGCTCCTGGGTGAACCGGACGCCGAGCGCCCGGAGCCGCTCGGCCTCGGCGTGCACGTCGTCGACGGTGAACGAGGTGAACGGGATGCCGTCGGCGACCAGCGCCTCCTTGAACGGCGGCACCGCCGGGTGGGCGCCGGGCTCCAGGACCAGCTCGACACCGTCGGGCGCGTCCGGCGAGACGACGGTCAGCCAGCGGTGCTCACCGAGGGGGACCTCGGTCTTCTTCACGAAGCCCAGCACCTCCGTGTAGAAGCGCAGCGCCTTCTCCTGGTCGTCGACCAGGACGCTGGTCAGGGTGATCCGCACGGGCCCTCCTCGGGGTCGATGCGCCATCGCTCGGTGATGGCGCGCAGCGGCGAGGTGTCCAGGGAGTGGAAGGTGTAGCGCCCCTCCCGCCGCCGCCGGACCAGCCCCGCCTGCTCGAGCACGTCGAGGTGCTGGGAGACGGCCTGACGCGACGAGGAGACGCCCCGGTGCAGCAGCCGGGTGCACAGCTCGAACAACGTCTGGCCGTCCCGGTCCTGCAGCTCGTCGAGCAGCGCGCGGCGGGTCGGGTCGGCGAGGGCCTTGAACACGTCGCCCACGCCCGGACCATACGCAAGTGAGCGCTTGCCTGTCGAGACCTCGCGCACACCGGTGGCGGCGTCTGGTTGGCTCGGGGAGGCCGCGGCGGGCGCCCGGCCGGAGCGGAGGCGACATGACAGGGGCACCGCGGGGCAGTGACGGTCGCGGCGCCGGCCACGGTGGCGGCCGGGACGGCGGCCGGGTGGCCGGGCGCGAGCGGCTCGTGGCGCTGCTGGTGCTCGGCATCGGCGCCGTGCTGCTGCTGACGTCGGTCACCTGGTTCGGCAGCGGCCGGTCCGGCGTGGGCGCGGGGCAGCTGGTCCTCGCCGCCGGACTGCTGGTCGCGGGCGCCGTGCTGCTGCGGCGGTCGCGCGCCCGCTGAACCGGATCGCCCGTTTGCGACGGCCGCGTGACCGGCACCACACTCCCGGGGGACGCAGGGTCCGACGACGGGAGACGCGCGTGAAGATGAGCAAGCAGGAGCTCGTGAAGGTGCTGCGGGCCGAGGGCGACAACGACCGGGCCGACGCCGTCGACGCGCAGCTGCCCGACGAGATCGACACCGACGCCCACGCCGACGCGCTCGAGGCGGCCGGCCTGGACCGCTCGACGCTGCAGGCCAAGCTCGCCGGCGGCGCGATCGGCGGCAACCTGCAGATCTAGCCGGACGACGACGGGCCCGGCACCTCCGCGAGGTGCCGGGCCCGTCGCGTGCGGGGCCTAGCCCACCCAGGGGCGCTCGCGCGCGAGCTCCTCCTTGGCCACGCCGCGGATGTGCACCGCGTCGGGGCCGTCGACGATCCGCAGCGTGCGGGCGCTGGCGTAGAAGCGGGCGAGCACCGTGTCGTTGCTGACGCCGGCGCCGCCGTGCACCTGGATGGCGCGGTCGATGACGTCGAGCGCGACCTGCGGCGCGGCCACCTTGATCGCCGAGATCTCGGTGCGCGCGCCCTTCGCGCCGAAGCGGTCGATGAGGTCCGCCGTCTTGAGCACGTACAGGCGGGCCTGGTCGATCTCGATGCGCGAGCGCGCGATGGCGTCACGCACGGTGCCCTGGTCGGCCAGCGGGCGGCCGAACGCGACCCGCTGCTTGGACCGCTCGACCATGAGCATCAGCGCCCGCTCGGCCATGCCGATGGCGCGCATGCAGTGGTGGATGCGGCCGGGGCCGAGCCGGGCCTGGGCGATCATGAACCCGTCGCCCTCGCCGGCCAGGACGTTGGTGACCGGCACCCGGACGTCGGTGAAGCGCAGCTCGGAGTGGCCGTGCTGGTCCTGGTACCCGAACACCGGCAGGTGCCGGACGATCTCCAGGCCCGGGGTGTCGCGGGGCACCAGCACCATCGACTGCTGCCGGTGCGGCGGGCCGTCGGGGTCGGTCTTGCCCATGACGATGAAGATCTGGCAGCGCTCGTCGGCGGCGCCGGTGGTCCACCACTTGCGGCCGTTGATCACGTACTCGTCGCCGTCGCGGACGATCGACGTCTGGATGTTGCGCGCGTCGGAGGAGGCGACGTCCGGCTCGGTCATGGCGAAGCCGGAGCGGATCTCGCCCTCCAGCAGCGGGTCGAGCCAGCGCTGCTTCTGCTCGGGCGTCCCGAACAGCATCAGCGTCTCCATGTTGCCCGTGTCGGGGGCGCCGCAGTTGATCGCCTCGGGCGCGATGGTGGGCGACCAGCCGCTGATCTCGGCGACCGACGCGTACTCGAGGTTCGTCAGCCCCGCGAGCTCGTGGTGGAAGAGGTTCCACAGGCCCCGGGAGCGGGCCTCCTTCTTGAGGTCCTCGAGGACCGGCGGGTGACCGTGGTCGTCGTGGCCGCGCTCGGCGCGCCACGCGTCGTAGACGGGTTCGGCGGGGAAGACCTGCTCACGCATGAAGTCCCACATCCGGCCGCAGACGTCCTCGGCTCGGGCGGAGAGGGCGAAGTCCATGCGTCGGAAGGTAGACCGCGGCGGACGGGTCGTCGCGCCGGGGTGCGGCTCCCCTGCGGCGTCCTCTCGGGGGCCGGACGCAGCGGAGCCGGCCCCCCGCGGACGGGGGACCGGCTCGTGTGAGGTGCTGCAACGGCCCTCCCGCAGGGTCCCGCCGCGAGCGTGCGAGCGGTGGGGGGCAGGAGGGCCCTCCGACTAGGCGCGCGTGGGGCGGGCGACCGTGTTGTTCACGGGCCCGAGGGCGATCACCAGGCCGATGACGGCGGTGGCGATGTGCAGCACGTTGTCGGCGGCGTTGATGTTCAGGAAGTCCCAGTCCTGGCCGGCGGCGATGAGGCCGTAGACGAAGGCCGCGCCGTAGCCGACCGCGAGCAGCCAGCCGTAGGTGCGGGCGCCGGCCAGCGTGCGGGACAGGACGATGCCCGCCAGGCCGATGACGATGTGCACGATGTTGTGCAGCGGGTTGATCATGAAGAAGAGCAGCATGTCGTCGTTGCCGTCGGCCGTGCGGTTGCTGACGAACCCGTCGAAGCCGGTGATGAAGAAGCCGACGATGCCGACGAGCAGGTAGACGACGCCGAAGGCCAGTGCCAGCATCTGCGGCCAGGTCATGCCCGGCCGGGCTCCGGTGTTGCCTGTGGTAGCCATCGTGTGCGTTCCTCCGTGTCCGTGGTGCGCCCGCCGTCGCGGCGGGCGCCTGGGGTGGCTACCCCCGGTGGGCAGCCCGGAACGCCGGACCCCCGTTCGGGGGACCGCCGATGCCGGATCGTTGCCGGGGGCGGCGTGCACACGGGGTTCGCAGCCGATGGCGATCCGGTTCGCCCCTCCCCCGGCCGGGGAGGGGCGGACCGCTGTGGGGACTACTCGGGGCGGGGCGTGCGCACCGGACGGCGGACGACGAACGGGCCGATGGCCAGCAGGTCGACCGGCGCGGAGCCGAAGCACTCGAGGGCGTCGCGGGGGTCGTCGACCATCGGGCGCCCGGCGGTGTTGAGGCTGGTGTTGACGACGACCGGCAGGCCCGTGCGCCGCTCGAACGCGGCGATCATCCGGTGCACCAGCGGCTCGGTGTCCGGGTCGATCGTCTGGATGCGCGCCGTGCCGTCGACGTGGGTGACCGTGGGGATGCGGTCCCGCCACTCGGGGGCGACGTCGTGCACGAAGAGCATGTACGGCGAGGGGATCGGGCCCCGGCTGAAGATCTCCGGCGCCCTCTCCAGCAGCACCATGGGCGCCACGGGGCGGAACTGCTCGCGGCCCTTGACGTCGTTCATCCGCTCGAGGTTGGCCTCGAAGCCGGGGTGGGCCAGCAGCGAGCGGTGGCCGAGCGCCCGCGGGCCGTACTCGCTGCGGCCCTGGAACCAGGCGACGATCCCGTTGTCGGCGAGCACCTCGGCCACGGCCTCGGCGACGTCGTCGGGACGCTCGTAGTCGATGGCGGCGGTCTGCAGCCAGCGCTCGATCTCGTCGTCGCTCCAGCCGCGGCCCAGGGCCGCGCCCGGCATCGGCTCGGTGCGCTCGCCGAGCTCGGCGGCCACGTGCAGGGCGGCGCCGAGGGCGGTGCCGGCGTCGCCGGCGGCCGGCTGCACCCACACGTGCTCGAACGGGCTCTCGGCGAGGATCCGGGTGTTGGCCACGCAGTTGAGCGCGGTGCCGCCGGCCATCGTGAGGGTCGTCGAGCCGGTCTGCTCGTGCACCCAGCGGGCGAGGTCGACCAGCACCTCCTCCAGCCGCGTCTGCACGCTGGCGGCGAGGTCGGCGTGGTCCTCGGTCCACTGCTCGTCCCGCCCGAGGCGGGGGGCGAACTCGGAGAAGTCGATCCGCTCGGTGCGGAAGCCGCCGTCGCCGGTGGCGCGGATGAGCTCGGACAGCTCGCCGAGGAAGCGCGGCTTGCCGTAGGAGGCCATCGCCATGACCTTGAACTCGTCGGAGCTGCGCAGGAAGCCCAGGTGGTCGGTGAGCTCCTCGTACATGAGGCCCAGCGAGTGGGGGAGCGACTGCCCGGCCAGCACCTCGAGCTGCCCGTCGACGTAGCGGCCGGCGAGGTGGCTGTGCGCCTCGCCGCGGCCGTCGAGCACCAGGACGGCGTTGTCGCGCTGCGGGGCGGCCTTGCCGGCCGAGGCGGCGTGCGCGACGTGGTGCTTGACGAAGCGGACCTTCGCGGGGTCCAGCCCGGGGAGGGCGTGCGCGAGGAAGTCCGGCGCCATCTCGGCGTACTTCTTCCGCATCGTGTCGCCGTCGTCGAACAGCCCGGAGTCCTCCGGCGTGCCCATGAGCGCGGGGTCGAAGGAGTAGGCGACGGCGTCGAGCTCCTCGGGGCGGATGCCGGCCTCCTTCAGGCACCACGCCGCCGACAGCTCGGGCAGCTCCCAGGCGCTCCACGGCAGCGGGCGCTTGCCGTGCTTGCGCCGGCTGAAGCGCTCCTCCTCGGCCGCGGCCACGACCCTGCCGTCGACGACGAGCGCCGCCGCGGGGTCGTGGTAGATGGCGTTGATGCCGAGGACCTTCACGTGCGCTCTCCTCCCGCACCGGGCGACGTGCCCGGCTCTCTGCGGCTGATCTTCGGCGCGCGGCGGCGGTCCCGCAGGGCGAGCGGGCCGGGGGAGCCCGGTCGGGCGACCTAGACGCAGGACCCCGCGGGGGGCGCGGCGCTGGCGAACCGGCCGGCGGCGAGCCGGTGGAGGGTGCGCACGAGGTGCTCGCGGTCAGCAGCGGGGAGGTCGGCGAGCAGCTCGTCCTCGACCCGCGTGAGCTCGGGCTCGACGGCGGCCAGCCACTCGCGGCCGGCGTCGGTGATCTCGGCCAGCCGGACGCGGCGGTCGTGCGCCGACGGGCGGCGCACCGCCCAGCCGGCGCGCTCGAGCGCGTCCAGGGCGGAGGTGACCGTCGTCTTGTCCAGGCCCGCGGACGAGCCGAGCGCGAGCTGGGTGGCCGGCGGGCAGGCGGCCAGCAGCCGCAGGACGACGACGCTGCGCAGGCTGCCGCCGTGCACGCGGGCGACGTGGTCCATCGCGCCGACCAGGCCGCTGCCCACGCGCTGCACCAGCCAGGTCAGGTCGCCGGACAGGGCCGAGTGCACGGACGCGGGGCTCGCGTCGTCCTCGGTCGCGGTCACGCCCTCCACGGTACCGAGGCGGCCAAGGACACGTCCGCCCTGAGAACTTCTTGACACAGAACATCTCACAGCGGAACGTATGGGAGCCCCGCCGGCAGCGCCGCCACCCGGGGACGCCCCCGCACCTCCTCCCTGGGAGACCGCCGTGACCCTGTTCCGCCTGGACGCCACCATCCGCCCCGAGGGCTCCGCCAGCCGCGAGATCGCCGACGTCGTCGAGGCCGAGTGGCGGCAGTCCCACCCCGGCGACGACGTCGTCCGCCGGCACGTCGGCCTCGACCCGCTGCCCTCCGGCGCGTGGGCCGCCGCCGTCTCGGGCGCCCAGACCCCGGAGGAGCTGCGCAGCCCCGAGCAGCGCGCCGCGGTCGCGCTGAGCGCCGCGCTCGTCGATGAGCTCACGGGCGCCGACGCCGTGCTGCTCGCGGTCCCGCTCTACAACTTCGGCGTCTCGCAGCACGTGAAGGCGTGGATGGACCTGGTCATCGCCGACCCGCGCGCCGCCGGCGGCTCCGCGCCGCTGCTGGCCGGCACGCCCACCGTGCTGGCCACCGTCCGCGGCGGGGCCTACGGCGCCGGCACCCCGCGCGAGGGCTGGGACCACTCCACCGCCTACCTGCGGCGGATCCTGGCCGACGTCTGGGGCGCCGACCTGACCGTCGTCGAGCGTGAGTTCACGCTGGTCGGCGTCAACCCGGCGCTGGACGCGTTCACCGACACCGCCGCCGAGATGCACGTGGCGGCCCTGAGCGCCGCCCGCGAGGCCGGCCGGGCGCTGGGCGCGCTGCCGGTCGGCTGACGTCCCGGGCGCCGGCGTCCTCCTACAGCGGGGGGCGCCGCGCGCCCCAGTCGGTCGCGGACTCGTAGGCCTGCCCCACGCGGAGCACGCCCGCCTCGTCGAACGGGCGGCCGATCACCTGGAGCCCGATCGGGAGCCCGGCGGAGGTGAAGCCGCACGGGACGGACAGCGCCGGCAGGCCGGTGACGTTGCCGGGGGCCGAGTGCCCGACCCAGGCGTCGATGACCGCCTTCTCCGTGCCGCCGGGGAAGGCGAAGGTCTGCTGCCCCACCGCGGCCGCCGCGGCGGGCAGGGTCGGGCACACGAGCGCGTCGATGCCCTCGAACGCGCGGCGGAAGGCCTGCTGCACCAGCGTCCGGACGCGCAGCGCCTTGATGTACTGCGTGGCGAGCACCGTCTCGCCGGCCTCGAGGAAGACCCGGACGTCGTCGGTGTAGAGGTCCCCGGACTCCCGCAGCATCTCCTGGTGGTAGGCGCTGGCCTCGGGCACGAGGACCCCGAACTCGACGGCCATCATCTGCTCGGCGTAGGGGATCTCCACCTCCCGCAGCCGCGCCCCCCGGGCCTCGAGGACGCCGATCGCCTCCCGGACGGCCGCCTCCACCTCGGGGTCGACGTCGTCGAAGAAGTAGTTGGCCGGGACGCCGAGCACCAGGCCGGCGACACCGGCGTCGAGGCCGGCCGTGAAGTCGGGGACCGGCTCCTTCGCCGAACCCGGGTCGCGGGCGTCGAACCCGGCGATCGCCTGCAGCGTGAGGGCCGCGTCGCGCACGGTGCGCGTGAGCGGCCCGGCATGGTCGAGCGACCAGCACAGCGAGGTGACCCCGGCGCGGGACACCCGGCCGTAGGTCGGCTTGAGGCCGACGGTGCCGCACACGGACGCCGGGATGCGGATCGAGCCACCGGTGTCGGTGCCCATACCCATCAGGCACTCCCCGCCGGCCACCGCGGCCCCGGACCCGCCGCTGGAGCCGCCCGGCACGCGCCCGGTGTCCCAGGGGTTGCGGGTGGTCGGCGTGAGCACCCCGTAGGCGAACTCGTGGGTGTGCGTCTTGCCCACCACCACCGCCCCGGCGTCGCGGAGCCGGGCCACGCAGGCGGAGTCCTCCGTGGCGACGTGCCCCGAGCGCACCGCGGAGCTGGACGTGGTCGGGAGGCCGGCCACGTCGTAGAGGTCCTTGATGCCCACGGGGATGCCGTGCAGCGGGCCGCGGTGTCCGCCGTCGCGGATCTCCTGCTCCGCCCGGCGGGCGGCCTCGAGCGCCTCGTCGGCGGTCACGACGACGAAGGCGCCCAGGCGGTCCTCGACCTCCGCGATGCGGTCGAGCGCGGACTGCACGAGCTCGACCGGGGATAGCGCGCGCCGCTCGATCTGCCGGGCGGCCTCGGCGATGCTCAGCTCGAAGGGCTGCACGTCCTCACTCCCACCGCGCGTCGAAGCCGGTGGCCGGCGGGGTCTCGCCCACCGCGATCGCGTCGAGGCTGTCGTAGAGCCCCAGGACCATGGTCACGGCGGGGGTGGCGGCCGTGCGCCGGTCCGGGCCGAGCTCCAGGCGGGCGTGGGCGAGCAGCTGGTCGAGCGCCTCGTCGCCGAGCGGCGACCGCGGGGTCGAGGCCATGGGCTCCCTCTTCCGGTCGAGGTGTGACGTGCCGCACAGCATGCCCGGGTCCCCGCGCTCGCGCAGGGGCCTCCGCCCGCCCCCGCCGCCCCGTCAGGCGCCGCGGACCTGCAGCAGGTCGTTGGCCTCGACCGCCTTGAGCGCCAGGGTCTTGTAGCCGACCTCCTCGAACAGCACGACGACGCGGTCGTCCTCCACCCGCATGACCACGCCGGGCCCCCACTCGGTGTGGGTCACCGGCGTCTCGGGCGGGAAGGGCGTGTCGGTGTCGTCGCCGACGTGCTGCTCGTGCGAGGTGCCGGCCGAGCAGGTGTCGCAGTTGCCGCACGGCTCCTCGAGCTGCTCGCCGAAGTAGCCGAGCAGGTACTGGCGGCGGCACTCGGTGGTCTCGGCGTAGCCGCGCATCATCTCGACGCGGCTCTGGTCGACGCGCTCGTGGTGCTCGGCGAGCTCCCGCGCGGCGGCCGCGGCGTCCCCCGGGGCGGGGGCGCCCTCGGCGGGGTGGGCTGCGCCCTCGTCGTCGAGGACCACGGCGGACACCTGCTCGAGCAAGTTGAGGTCCCGGGCCAGCGGGGTGGCGCCGCGGCCGGTCTCCTCGCGCAGCGTCCTGACGTCGACGCCGTCGTCGAGGCCGGCCGCCGGCGCCGCGGCGACGAGGCCGGCGACCTGCTGCAACTCCTCCTCGGCGGGGGCGCCGGCGGCGAAGAACCGGCGCAGGCCGAGGTCCTCCTGGCGGTAGACGAGCACCGCGAGGGCGGGCTCGCCGTCGCGGCCGGCCCGGCCGATCTCCTGGTAGTAGCTGTCGACGGAGTCCGCCGGCTCGGCGTGCACGACGAAGCGGGTGCCGGGCTTGTCGATGCCCATGCCGAAGGCGGTGGTGGCGACGACGACGTCGAGCTCGTCGTCCATCCACGCGCGCTGGGTGTCCTCGCGCTCGCTCTTCCTCAGGCCCGCGTGGTACGGCCGGGCGCGCAGGCCGCGCTCGGTGAGGGCGTCGGCGAGGTCGACGGTGCCCTTGCGGGTGGCGCTGTAGACGATGCCCGGGCCGCGGCCGGCCTCGACCTCGCCCGCGGCCCGGTCGAGGACGGCGGCGCGCTTGCCGTGCGCGTCGGCGTGGTGGTCCACCTCCAGGCGGATCTCGGGACGGTCGAACCCGGCGACGACGACCTCCGGGTCGCGCATGGACAGCCGCTCGACGATCTCCGCGCGCACCGGGGGCGCGGCGGTGGCGGTGAGCGCGAGCACGGTCGGGTGGCCGAGCTGCTCGACGACCTGGCCGAGCCGCAGGTAGTCGGGCCGGAAGTCGTGGCCCCAGGCGGAGACGCAGTGCGCCTCGTCGACGACGAACAGCGCCGGGCCGGCGTCGCGGACGGCGTCGACGACCTCGGGCTTGGTCAGCTGCTCGGGCGCGAGGAAGAGGAAGCGGACCGTTCCGTCCGCCAGGCCCTCGAGGGCGGCGCGCTGGTCGCCGGCCGACAGGCTGGAGTTCAGCTGGGCGGCGCGGCCGGCCCGCTCGCCGAGCTCCGCGAGCCGCTCGACCTGGTCGCGCTGGAGGGCGATCAGCGGCGAGACGATCACCACGGGGCCGTCGACGAGCTGCCCGGCGACCTGGTAGACGGCGCTCTTGCCGGCGCCGGACGGCAGCACCGCCAGGGTGTCCCGCCCGGCGAGGACCGCCTGCATGGCGCGCTCCTGGCCCGGCCGGAACTCCTCGAAGCCGAGGACGTCGCGGGCCTTCTCGCGCAGCCGGCGGGTGCGGACGGACGCCGAGCCGCCGGCGGGGTTCTCGCTGGGGGTGCGTGACACCGGCTGCCACTCCCCGGGTGCCGTGATCGGCAAACGGAACGCAGGTGGCCCGACCCTGGGAGGGTGGCGGCGTCCCCGCGCGCCCGTCCGGCCCGCGCCCTGTGCACGCAGCGCGCTCGCACGGGCTCCCCGGGCGCGGTGCCTGCACACCGCGTGCCCGTCCCTCCGCGGGACGGGTCAGCGGACGGCGGCCCGGCGACTAGGGTCGCCCGGCGTGAGCGCGAGCTACCGGATCGCCGAGGCCGCGGCGCTGCTCGGGGTCAGCGACGACACGGTGCGCCGGTGGATCGACAGCGGCCGCCTCCCCGCCTCCCGCGAGGGCGGCGGGCCGGCGCACGTCGACGGCGCCGACCTCGCCCGCCTGGCGACCGAGCTGCACGAGGCGCCCGAGCCCGGCACCACCCGGGGCTCCTCGGCGCGCAACCGGCTCGCCGGCATCGTCACCCGCGTCCTCCGCGACACCGTGATGGCCCAGGTCGAGATCCAGGCCGGCCCGTTCCGGCTGGTCTCGCTCATGTCCCGCGAGGCCGCCGACGAGCTCGGCCTCGAGGTCGGCGTCCGCGCCGTGGCGACGGTCAAGGCGACGCAGGTGAGCGTCGACGTCCCGTAGCTGTTCCGCACCAGCGGACCGGCAGGGGCTAGGGTCCCGCGCATGCGGAGCGGACGCGTCCTCGCGGGACTGACGGCAGTGGCCCTGGCGGCGTCGGCCTGCGGAGGCGGCGACGACGGCGCGGCCGCCACGACGCCGACCGGCGGGAACGGCGGGCCCACCGGCACGCTCACCGTCTTCGCCGCCGCCTCGCTCACCGACGTCTTCACCGCCCTCGGCGAGCAGCTGGAGGCGGAGAACGACGGGCTGACCGTGCAGTTCAACTTCGCCGGCAGCTCGGCACTGGCCACCCAGCTCACGCAGGGCGCCCCGGCCGACGTCTTCGCCTCCGCCAACGGCGCCCAGATGTCGGTCGTGACCGACGCGGGCCTGGCCGACGGCGACCCCACCGTCTTCACCGCCAACGTCCTGCAGATCGCCGTGCCCGCCGGCAACCCCGCCGGCGTCACCGGCCTCGCCGACTTCGCCCGTGAGGAGCTCGCCCTCGCCGTCTGCGCGCCGGACGTGCCCTGCGGCGCCGCGGCCGAGGACGTCTTCGCCGCGGCCGGCGTCACCCCGCGCCCGGACACGCAGGAGGAGGACGTCCGGGCCGCGCTGACCAAGGTCGAGCTCGGCGAGGTCGACGCCGCGCTGGTCTACGCCACCGACGTCGTGGCCGCCGGCGACGCCGTCGAGGGCATCTCCGTCCCCGAGGCCGAGGACGCCGTCAACGACTACCCGCTCTGCACGCTGGCCGGCGCGCCCAACCCCGACGCCGCCCGCGCCTTCGTCGACCTGGTGCTCTCCGACGAGGGGCAGCAGGCCCTGCAGGACGCCGGCTTCCGGGCACCGTGAGGCGCGCCCGCACCCCGGCGCCGCTGCTGGTCCCGGCGGCCCTCGCCGTCGCCTTCCTGGTGCTGCCGCTGGCCGGGCTGCTGGTCCGCACGCCCTGGTCGCAGCTCGGTGCCCTGCTCACCGCGCCCGGCGTCGGGCAGGCGCTGCGGCTGTCGCTGGTCTCGGCGACGCTCGCCACGCTCGTCTCCGTCGTCCTCGGCGTGCCGCTGGCCTGGGTGCTCGCCCGCTCCCGGGCGCGCGGGCGGTCGGTGCTGCGCGCGCTGGTCACCGTGCCGCTGGTGCTGCCGCCGGTGGTCGGCGGCGTCGCGCTGTTCCTCGTGCTCGGCCGGCAGGGGATCGTCGGCAGCTGGCTCGACGACGCCTTCGGCATCACCATCCCGTTCACCACGACGGCGGTGGTCATCGCCGAGACGTTCGTGGCCATGCCGTTCCTCGTCATCAGCGTCGAGGGCGCGCTGCGGGCCGCCGACGTCCGCTACGAGGACGCCGCCGCCACCCTCGGCGCCGACCGCTGGACGACCTTCCGCCGCGTCACCCTGCCGCTGGTGGCGCCGGGCGTCGCCGCGGGCGCGGTGCTGTGCTGGGCCCGCGCGCTCGGGGAGTTCGGCGCCACGATCACCTTCGCCGGCAACTTCCCCGGCACCACGCAGACGATGCCGCTCGCCGTCTACCTGGCCCTGCAGCGCGACCCGCAGGCGGCGATCGTGCTCTCCCTCGTCCTGCTCGTCGTCTCGGTCGCCACCCTGCTGCTGCTGCGCGACCGCTGGCTCGGCCGGGGCGCCGCCGCGTGAGCGTGGACGCGCACGTCGTCGTCCGCCGGGGGCCGCTGACCGTCGACGTCGCCCTGGAGGTGGCCGACGGCGAGGTGCTCGCCGTCCTCGGCCCGAACGGCGCGGGCAAGTCCACGCTGCTGCGCGTGTTCGCCGGGCTGCTCGCGCCCGACGGCGGCCGGGTCGCCGTCGACGGCACCCCGTGGGACGACGTCGCCGCCCGCGTGCACCTGCCCGCCCACCGCCGGCCGCTCGGGATGGTGTTCCAGGACCACCTGCTGTTCCCCCACCTGTCGGTGCTGGAGAACGTCGCCTTCGGCCCGCGGACGCGCGGCGTGCCGAGGCGGGAGGCGCGTGCCGCCGCGGCCGCGTGGCTGGCGCGGGTGGGGCTGGCCGAGCACGGGCCGCGGCGGCCCGGGCAGCTCTCCGGCGGGCAGGCGCAGCGGGCGGCGCTGGCCCGGGCGCTGGTCGGCGACCCCGCGCTGCTGCTGCTCGACGAGCCGCTGTCGGCGCTGGACGCCCGCACCCGCCTGGCCGTCCGCGCCGAGCTGCGGCGCCACCTCGCCGACTTCGCCGGCAGCACCGTGCTGGTCACCCACGACCCGGTCGACGCGATGGCGCTGGCCGACCGCGTGCTCGTCGTCGAGGACGGCGCCGTGGTGCAGGCCGGCCCGCCCGCCGACGTCGCCCGGCACCCGCGCACCGACTACGTGGCCCGGCTGGTCGGGCTGTCGCTGCTGCCCGGCACGGCGGAGGGGACGACGGTGCGCCTGGACGGCGGGGGAGCGGTCACCGTGGCCGAGCCCGCGAGCGGGCCGGTGCTGGTCGCCGTCCGCCCGGAGTCGGTGGCGCTGTACCCCTCGCGGCCCGAGGGCAGCCCGCGCAACGCCTGGCCCGCCACCGTGGCCGGCGCGACGCCGCACGGCTCCACGGTGCGCTGCGAGCTCGACGGCGAGGTGCCGCTGCTCGCCGACGTCACCGCCACCGCGTTCGCCGAGCTCGGCCTCGCGCCGGGCTCACCGGTGTGGGCGGTGGTGAAGGCCTCCGAGGTCGCCGTCTACGCCCGCTGAGGGGTCGGCGCATGATCAGGCGGGATCACCGGGACGCGTCCTGGCTCACCGTGGGACGTGAGCCAGGACGCGACACGACCAGGCCGGCTGATCATGCGGGGCAGGGGAGGGAGGGGCATGAGCACGGTCGCCGGGCTGGTCCTCGCCGCGGGCGGGGGCCGCCGCTACGGGATGCCGAAGGCGCTGGTCGAGTACGACGGCAGCCTGCTGGTCGAGCGGGCGGTGCGGACGGCGCGCGCGGCCTGCGACCCGGTGCTGGTCGTCCTCGGCGCCCGCGCGGTCGACGTGTGGCAGGCCGCGGACCTCACCGGCGCCACGGTGCTGGCCAACCGCGACTGGGAGAGCGGCATGGCCTCCAGCCTGCGCACCGGCCTCGACGGCCTGCGCGGCTGGCCGGGCCGGGTCGACGCGGCCCTCGTCACGCTCGTGGACATGCCGGGCATGACGCCGGAGGCGCTGCGGGCGGTCGCCGCGCACGCCTCCCCCGGCGCGCTCGCCGTCGCCACCTACGACGGCGTCCGCGGGCACCCGGTGCTCCTCGGCCGGGAGCACTGGGCCGGGGTGGCGGCGACGGCGGCCGGCGACGAGGGCGCCCGCCGGTACCTCGCCGCGCACGACGTCACGGAGGTCGACTGCACCGGCCTGGCCGACCCGGTCGACCTCGACGTGCCCCCGGCCGGGTCCGGCGACGGGGTAGCTTCGGGCCCGTGATCGCCGGGCACCTGGTCGCCAGAGTCGTCGACGAGCCGCTGTCCGTCGCCGAGCACGAGCAGGCCGTCGCCGACGCGGGCGCGGGTGCCGTCGTCTCCTTCTCCGGCGTCGTCCGCGACACCGACGGCGGCCGCTCGGTGACCGAGCTCGAGTACGTCGGCCACCCGACCGCGGAGCGGGTCATCACCGAGCTGGCCGAGGAGTTCGCCGCCCGGCCCGGCGTGCGCGCGGTCGCCGTCTCCCACCGCGTCGGCCTGCTCGGCATCGGCGACGTCGCCCTGGCCTGCGCGGTCAGCTCCGCCCACCGCGGCGAGGCGTTCACCGCGTGCGCCGAGCTCGTCGACGAGGTGAAGAAGCGGCTGCCCATCTGGAAGCGCCAGGTCTTCACCGACGGCGACGAGGAGTGGGTGGCCTGCCCCTGAGGCGGCCGGCCGCCGGCCGGTGACACACCGGCCCGGCGGCTGAGCGGACTCAGCCGACGGTGCGGCCGTCCTCGTCCGTCGGGCGCGCGGTGCCGTGCCCGTGGGCGGCCTCCTCGGCGCGCTCCTCCTCGAGCTCGACCTCGGCCTCGAGGCGGTGCGCCTCACCGGCCACCTGCGCGGCGGCGTCGCCGTGCGACTCGCCGTAGACCTCCTCGGCCCGGCCCAGCAGCTCCTCGGCCTTCGCCTTGGCCTTGTCCACGAAGCTCATCGCGTTCCCGTCCTCTCCGTACCCCTGTGTGCAGCATCCCGGATCTCGCCGACCAGCTCCTCGAGGATGTCCTCCAGGGCCACGACGCCGACCACCCGGCCGCCGTCGGTCACCGCCGCGAACTGTGCCCGTCCGGCCTGCATCACGCCCAGCGTGCGCCGCAGGTCGTCGGCGGCGGCCACCCGCGGCAGCGGCCGGGTGATGTCGCGGACCCGCGGCTCCGGCGCGCCGTCGGCCACCAGGACGTCCTTCACGTGCACGTAGCCGAGCAGCCGGTCGCCGTCGGCCACGGGGAACCGGGAGAAGCCGGTGGCCGCGGCCGCCCGCTCGACGGCGTCGGTCCCGTCGCCGGGCGCCACCGTGGTCAGCGCCGCGCGGGGGATGAGCACCGAGCGGGTGTCGCGGTCCTCCAGCTGCAGCGCGCCGGTGAGCAGCTCGTGCCCGCGCTCGTCGAGCAGGCCGCCGGCGCGGGACTCGTCGAGCAGCCCGGCCACCTCGTCGCGGGTGAACGCGCTGGTCACCTCGTCCTTGGGCTGCACGCGCAGCAGCCGCAGGACGCCGTTGGCCAGCGCGTTGAGCGACACGATGACCGGCTTGAGCACGGTGACGACGGCGCGCAGCGGGGGGGCGAGCGCCAGCGCGGCGCGGTCGGGGCCGGCCAGCGCCAGGTTCTTCGGCACCATCTCGCCGATCACCACGTGCAGCGCCACGACGACGGTCAGCGCGATGACGAACGAGATCGGGTGCACGAGCGCCTCGGGCACCGACAGCGCCGCGAAGACCGGCTCCAGCAGGTGCGCCACGGCGGGCTCGCCGATGGCGCCGAGGCCCAGCGAGCAGACGGTGATGCCCAGCTGCGCGCCGGCCATCATCAGCGAGACGCGCTCCATCGCCGCGAGCGTCGTGCGGGCGCGGCGCGACCCCGCCTCGGCCAGCGGCTCGATCGACGAGCGGCGCGCGGAGATCAGCGCGAACTCCGCGCCGACGAAGAAGGCGTTGGCCAGCAGCAGGACGACGGCGACCAGGACGCCGAGCCAGTCACCCACGGTCGTCCTCCTCGTCGTCGCCGGTGGTGGCGGGCACGCCGCCGACGACGGCGCGCTCCACCCGGGTGCCGTCGACCCGCTCGACCTGCACCCACACCCCGGCGGGCAGGCCCTCGGCCTCGGCGGCGAGTTCCGGCGGCAGGGTCGGGCGGGCCTCGATGCGGTCGCCGACCTCGGGGATCCGGCCGAGCACGTGCAGGACGAGCCCGCCGAGGGTCTCCCAGTGGCGGTCCGACGGCACGGCCAGGCCGGTCGCGGCGGCCACCTCGTCGGGGCGCAGCAGGCCCGACACCGACCAGGTGCCGTCGCCGCGGTCGACGACGTCGTCGCCGCCCTCCTCGTCGTACTCGTCGACGAGGTCGCCGACCAGCTCCTCGACGAGGTCCTCGACGGTCACCACGCCGTCGGTGCCGCCGTACTCGTCGACGACGACGGCCATCTGCAGGCCGCCGCGGCGCAGGTCGCCCAGGAGGTCGTCCAGCCGGCGCGAGGTGGGCACGAACAGCGCCGGCAGCATCACCGCCGACACCGCGGTGGCGGCGCGCCGGTCGCGCGGGACGGCCAGGGCGTGTTTCACGTGGACCATGCCGACGACGTCGTCGATGCCGGCGCCGGAGACGACGGGGAAGCGCGAGTGGCCCGAGTCGCGGGCCGCGGTGAGCACCTCGTCGACGGGCGCGCCGGCGGGCACGGTCGTCATGCGGGTGCGCGGCGTGGCGGCGTCGCTGGCGCGCAGCTCACCGAAGGCCAGCCCGCGCTCGAGCAGCGTGGCGGTCTCCGTGGGCAGCGTCCCCTGCCGGCCCGAGCGGCGGACCAGCGAGGTCAGCTCCTCCGGCGAGCGGGCGGAGGCCAGCTCCTCCTGCGGCTCGACGCCGAACAGCCGGCGCAGCAGCGCGTTGGCCCAGCCGTTGAGGAAGCGGATGACCAGGGCGGTGGCCCGGGTGAAGCCGCGCTGGAAGCCGGCGACCGCGCGGGCGGTGCGCAGCGGTTCGCTGATCGCCACGTTCTTGGGCACCAGCTCGCCGAACACCATGGTCAGCACGGTGGCGAGCACCAGCGCGAGCGTGATCGACACCGACCGGGCGGCCGCGCCGGACAGCCCGGCCGACTCCAGCGGCCCGCGTAGCAGCTCGGCGATGGACGGCTCGGCGACGAAGCCGATCGCCAGGTTGGTGACGGTGATGCCGAGCTGGGCGCCCGAGAGCTGCGTGGACAGCGTCCGCAGCGCGGCGAGCACCCCGCCGGCCCGGCGGTCACTGGCGTCGGCGGCGCGCTCGACGGTGGGCCGGTCGACGGTCACCAGGGCGAACTCGAAGGCCACGAACGCCGCACAGGCGGCGACCAGCAGGACGCCGACGAGGACGAGCAGCCACTCGGTCATGGGGTGACCTCGGCGGAGCGGAGCGGACGGGGACGGCTCGTATGGTGAGGCGAGCTCACGAGGGGGCGGTCATCCTCCGGCGAAGGGGGGCAGCACGTCGACGACTGCCCCGGGTCCGAGTGCCAACGCGCGGTCCCGCGTCTGGGTTCCGTCGACCAGGAACGAGCAGGCGGTGAGCACCCGCTCGAGACGCTCGCCGTGGGACTCGACGATCCGGCCGACCAGCTCCTCGAGCGTGGTGGCCTCACAGGTCTCGGTGTCGACGCCGGCGGCCGCGCGGGCGCCGGCGAAGTAGCGGACGGTCACCGCCACCGGGTCATCCCCCGATGGCCGACATCGGCCGGCTCGGCTGCAGGAAGCTCGGGTCGTCGATGCCGTGGCCGGGGAGCTTGGCCAGCGTGGCGATCCGCCACCGGTCGGCCAGCTCGGCGTCGGTGGCGCCCTCGCGCATCGCCGTCCGCAGGTCGGACTCGTCGCGGGCGAACAGGCAGTTGCGGATCTGGCCGTCGGCGGTGAGCCGGGTGCGGTCGCAGGTGCCGCAGAACGAGCGGGTGACCGACGCGATGACGCCGACCGTGGCGGGGCCGCCGTCGACCAGCCACCGCTCGGCCGGGGCCGAGCCGCGCTCCTCGGTGTCGGGCGTGAGCACGTGCGCCGCCGACAGCCGTTCCAGGATGTCCTCGGCGGTGACCATCTCGCCGCGGGTCCACGCGTGGTGGGCGTCGAGCGGCATCTGCTCGATGAACCGCAGCTGGTAGCCGTGCTCCAGGCAGTAGTCCAGCAGCGGGACGGCGTCCTCCTCGTTGACGCCCCGCAGCAGGACGGCGTTGACCTTCACCGGCGTGAGCCCGGCGTCGTGCGCGGCCCGCAGGCCCGCCAGCACGTCGTCGAGCCGGTCGCGGTGGGTGAGCCGCTTGAAGCGCTCGCGGTCGAGGGTGTCGAGGCTGACGTTGATGCGGTCCAGCCCGGCCTCGGCGAGCGCGGGGGCCACGCGGGACAGCCCGATCGCGTTGGTGGTCAGGCTGACCTCGGGACGCGGGGTGAGCGCGGTCGCGGCCGCGACGATGCCGGGCAGGCCCGGGCGCAGCAGCGGCTCGCCGCCGGTGAAGCGGACCTCGCGGATGCCGAGCTGCTCGACGCCGATGCGCACCAGCCGGACGACCTCGTCGTCGGTGAGCTGCTCGACCTTGGGCAGCCACTGCAGGCCCTCGGGCGGCATGCAGTAGGAGCAGCGCAGGTTGCAGCGGTCGGTGAGCGACACCCGCAGGTCGGTGGCCACGCGGCCGTGCCGGTCGACCAGGCCCCCGGTGCCCGGGGCCGCACCGCCCTCGACCGCGTCGGCGCGACGGGGCCGGGGGTCGGGCAGCGGGGTGGCACTCACGCTGGCGAATGTAGCCGCGGGAGGCCCGGCCGTCCCCGGTCCCGCGGCACCGGGGCCCCGGAACGCCGCATCCGCGGACGCCACCGGGGAGTCCCGGCCGCGCCCGCGGATGCGGGTGCTGCACCGACGTTGCACGCCGGCGGGGTGGTCAGCCGATCGGGGTGGGGGAGGTCGGGTCCGGCGGGACGGGGACCGAGCCCTGGATGCGGTTGCGGGCCTGGCAGTCGCTGGTGCAGTTCGTCGCGCCGGCGGACAGCTCGACGGCGTCCTCGCCGAGCACGCCGCCCATGCGCCCGCCCGAGGCCACCGACCAGCGGGACGTCGTCGCCGACAGCGACAGCCGGGTGGCCACCTGCGGGCTGTCCTTGCCGAGCAGCATCTGGTGCGTGGCGTCGCCGGCGACGCCGTTGCCGAGGTTGACCTTCCCGGTGAACTCGTTGACGAAGTAGAAGAGGCCGGGGCCCAGGGTGTGCACGTACTCGACGGCGACGCCGAACTCCTGCTCCATCTGGAAGATGCCCCCCTGCGGGGCGTCCTTCGCCTGCACCTTGAGCTTGCCGCCGGAGGCGGTCGTGAAGGTGACGACGAGGACGTCGTCGCGCAGCCGCAGCTCACCGATCCGCACGCCGCGCAGCTGGGCGGCGGTGAGCACCGGCACCTTCGAGGAGAAGACGACGGTCGGGGCGGTGACCATGCGCTGCGGATCGGGGGCGCCGGTGAGCGCGTAGTCGTACACGCCGAGGGTGGCCGGGTCGATCGTGAAGGTGACGTGCCGGCCGCGGACGGCGACCGGGCTCGTGGGCGTCGTGTCGCGGAGGCGGTACTCGCTGCCCGCGCCGGGGTTCGTGGTCCGGCCGTTGACGGTGACGGCGAAGTCGCCGCCCGCCGCGGCGCCCTGGGTGCCACCGTCGTCGCCGCCGGAGGCCCGGGCGGTGCCGGGGGACAGCAGGGCGGTGAGGGCCAGCAGCAGGACGAGCAGCAGGCGCAGGGGCAGCGGGCGGGTGGCGCGCTGGGCGGTCGGGGCCACGGGGCTCCTCGGGAGAGGTGTGCGGGACGCCACGGAGGGTCCTCGCAACGCCCCTGAGTGACGACGTCGACACGCTCGGTCGCGAGGAAACCGGGACGACGGAGTCCCCGTCCGTTGTTACGGTCGCGTCGCCACCCGAGAGTCCGGCGGGCAGACCCGCACTCGCCTGTGGCCAGGAAGCGCGAGAAGCCCGTGTCACCCCGCACCCTCCTCGGTCCCTACGGACGCCTGTTCACCGTCCCCGGAGCCGCCTGGTTCTCCCTCGCCGGCTGGGTCGCCCGCCTGCCGCTGCCGATGCTCGGCCTCGGCGCGGTGCTGCTCGTCGAGGGCGAGTCCGGCAGCTACGCCCTCGCCGGCGCCGTCTCGGGCACCCTGGCGCTGACCGCCTCGGTCGCCGGCCCGCAGTGGGCGCGCGCCATGGACCGCCGCGGCCAGGGCCGGGTGCTGCAGGTGGCGATGGCGGCCTACCTGCTCACCGGCCTGGCGTTCGTCGGCGTCGTCGTCGGCGACGCGCCGCGCTGGACCTGGTTCGGCCTCGCGGCGCTCACCGGCGCCAGCCTGCCCAACATCGGCGCGCTGGTCCGCGCCCGGTGGGTGGCGGCCCTGGAGGACGCCGAGCGCCGCCAGACCGCGTTCGCCTTCGAGTCCGTCGTCGACGAGGTCGTGTTCGTCGTCGGCCCGCCGCTGGTGACCGTGCTCGGCACGCTGGTGGCCCCCGCCGCCGGCTTCACCACCGGCATCGTGCTGGGCACGGTGGGCGGGCTGTGGCTGGCGCGCCAGCGCGCCACCGAGCCGGTCGTCACGCCGGCCGGCGAGGGCGGCGGGTCGCAGCGCCTGGCCGCCCTCGGGCCCGCGGTGCTGCTCGTGTGCGCCGCCTACCTGGGCGTGGGCACCGTGTTCGGCGCCATGGACGTCGTCGTCGTGGGGTACGCCGAGTCCCTCGGGGTGCCCGCGCTGGCCGGCGTCGCGCTGGCGCTGTACGCCGGCGGCAGCCTGGTCGCGGGTCTCGCCTACGGCGTCGCGCGGCTGCCCGGCACGCTCGCCGCCCGGTTCCTCGGCACCGCCGTCTTCTTCGGCGTGGCCGCGCAGGGGCTGTGGGCGGTGTCGTCGCTGCCGCTGCTCATCGGCGCCGGGTTCCTCGCCGGCCTCGCCGTCGCCCCGGTGCTGGTGTCGGGCGCCTCGCTGATCGAGTCTCGGGTGCCGCGCGCGGCGCTCACCGAGGCGCTGTCGTGGTCCAACACCGGGCTGACCGTCGGCGTCACCGCGGGCTCGGCGCTGGCCGGCGCCGCCGTCGACTCCTGGGGCGCGCAGGCCGCGTTCGCCGTGCCCGCGGTGGCCGCCGCCTCGGCGGCGCTCATCGCGCTGGCCGGTGCGCCGCTGCTCCGGCGCGGCGCCTCCGGGCCTGTGACGCAGCCCGCGTCGCGGGTTGAGGACGCGGTCGGCGGGTAGCGGCCCCCGACGGGAGAGGCGCGCGCCATGGAGTGGCGCGCCGCCCACCGTCCACGACGAGAGGGAGCACCCGTGGCCACCGTGCCCACCATCCGCCTGAACAACGGCGTCGAGATCCCGCAGCTGGGCTTCGGCGTCTACCAGGTCGAGCCGGAGAACACCGTCGAGGCCGTGCGCACCGCGCTCGAGGTCGGCTACCGGCACATCGACACCGCCGAGATGTACGGCAACGAGAAGGAGGTCGGGCAGGCGATCCGCGAGTCGGGCATCGACCCGTCCGAGGTCTTCGTCACGAGCAAGCTGAACAACGGCTTCCACCGCCGCGACGACGCGCTGCGCGCCTTCGACCAGACGATGACCGACCTCGGCCTGGAGCAGCTCGACCTGTTCCTCATCCACTGGCCGCTGCCGACCATCGACGTCGACTACGTCGAGACGTGGAAGGCGATGGAGGAGATCTACGCCGGCGGCCGCTGCCGCGCGATCGGCGTCTCCAACTTCAACCCGCACCACCTGCGCCGGCTGTTCTCCGAGACCGACGTGCGCCCGGCGGTGAACCAGATCGAGGTCCACCCGTACCTGGCCAACGACGAGGTGCGGGCCTTCGACGCCGACCACGAGATCGTCACCGAGGCCTGGTCGCCGATCGCGCAGGGCAAGGTGCTCGACGACCCGGCGATCACCGCGATCGCGGAGACGGTGGGCCGCACCCCGGCCCAGGTCGTGCTGCGCTGGCACGTGCAGCGCGGGGACGTCGTCTTCCCGAAGTCGGTGACCCGCAAGCGCGTGGAGGAGAACTTCGCGCTGTTCGACTTCGAGCTCGACGAGGGCCAGATGGCCACCATCAGCGGCCTCGACCGCGGCGAGCGCACCGGCCCGGACCCGGACACGTTCGACTACGTGCCGAGCTGACCGGAGCACCACCACGACGGCCGCCGTCCCCTCCCGGGGCGGCGGCCGTCGCCGTGCGGCGGGGGCGCAGCGACACGCGAGCCGCCCTGCGAGGCGGCGGGAGGAGTGGGGCCCGGAGGGTCCCGCGACCGAGCGCCGGGAAGGGCTCAGCGCGTCGACCGGCCTCGGTGCAGGGGCCCGCGCCGAGCGTGCGAGGTGTGGGGGGCACCGAGGTCCTTCCGGGCACCTGGCCGCGGTGTGATCCGGAGGATCACGGTGTCGCGATCACTCGGTCACGAAGTCGATGAGCTCCTCGACGCGGCCGATGAGCGCGGGCTCGAGGTCGGTCCAGGTGCGCACGCGGGCGAGGATGCGCTGGGCCCACACGTAGCCGGTGTCGTCCTCCCAGCCGAGCCGCCGGCAGACGCCGGTCTTCCAGTCCTCGCCCCGCGGCACCTCCGGCCAGGCGCGGATGCCGACGACGGAGGGCTTGACGGCCTGCCAGATGTCGATGAACGGGTGCCCGACGACGAGCGCGTGCTGCCCGGTCACCTGCTCGGCGATCCGCGACTCCTTCGACCCGCGCACCAGGTGGTCGACCAGCACGCCGAGCCGCCGGCCCTGGCCCGGGCGGAACTCGCGGACGATGGCCGGCAGGTCGTCGACGCCGTGCAGCGGCTCCACGACGACGCCCTCGATGCGCAGGTCGTGGCCCCAGACCTTCTCGACCAGCTCGGCGTCGTGCTTGCCCTCGACGTAGATGCGGCCCTCGCGGGCGACGCGGGCGCGGGCGCCGGCCACGTAGGTCGAGCCCGAGGCGCTGCGGGTCGGCGTCGCGGGGCCCTTCGGCGTCGGGCGCACGAGCACCACCGGCCGGCCGTCGACCCAGAAGCCGGGGCCGAGGGGGTAGGCGCGGACCTTCCCGAACCGGTCCTCGAGGTGGACGACGTCCTTCTCGCAGCGCACGACGGCGCCGACGAAGCCGGACGACGGGTCCTCGACGACGAGGTCGCGCTCGGCGGCCACCTGCGGCGGCGGCTTCTTCACCGTGCGGGGGTGCACCAGGTTGTCGTAGGGCGAGCGGGGCGGCACGCCTCCAATAGAGCCGATGACGGCGCGCCAGCCGTGGAGACGCGCCGGGCGGGACGAGCGCGACACGCCCGGGCGACCGGACGGTCACGTACCGCTACGAGTCGTCGCTCGTCGAGCGATACGGCGACGTCCTCCGACACACCGCGCTGACCTGGACGGACGTCGTCCCGCCGGGGGGAGGGGCGCGGTTGCCGGAACGAGGACGGACGGTGACGGGCGGACGAAGATCCGATCCGGTCGTTTCGGTCCGCCGACCTCGGTCACCCATTGAGTCGACCGTTACACCAGAGCTCAGATGGGAGCGCGAAACGACGATGATCGGCACCGACACCATCAGCCGTGTGATCGGACAGGACGTCTACGACCAGTCGGGCGAGAAGATCGGGTCCGCCTCCGAGGTCTACCTCGACGACGAGACCGGTCAGCCGGAGTGGGCCACGGTGCGCACCGGTCTGTTCGGCACCAAGGAGTCCTTCGTCCCGCTGCGTGACGCCGACCTGACCAACGACGGCCTGCGCGTGGGCGTCACCAAGGCCCAGGTCAAGGACGCGCCGAAGGTCGACACCGACGGCCACCTCTCCCCGCAGGAGGAGCAGGAGCTGTACCGGTACTACGGCCTCGGCTACGGCTCGGGCACGCAGACCACGCAGACCACGACGACGGACACCGGCACCGCCGGCACCTACTCGATGGACCAGACCCGCGGCCAGCAGGACCTGACCACCGCCGGCACCGGCGTGGCCGGCACCGCGGGCATGGACCGCGACCGCGACGGCGTCCGCGACGACCTCGAGACCCGCGGCACCGTGGGCCACGACACCTCCGGCCCGACCACCGACAACGCGATGACCCGCTCCGAGGAGCACCTCGCCGTGGGCACCCAGCGGGTCGAGGCCGGCCGGGCGCGGCTGCGCAAGTACGTCGTCAGCGAGAACGTGACGCAGACCGTGCCGGTCTCCCACGAGGAGGTCCGGGTCGAGCGCGAGCCGATCACCGACGCCAACTACGGCGACGCCATGGACGGCCCGGCCATCTCCGAGGAGGAGCACGAGGTCGTCCTGCACGCCGAGCGCCCCGTCGTGGAGAAGGAGGCCGTGCCGGTCGAGCGCGTCCGCCTGGACACCCAGACGGTGACCGAGCAGCAGCAGGTCAGCGAGCAGGTGCGCAAGGAGGAGATCGAGGTCGACGGTGGCACCACCGGCGTCGCCGGCACCGGCACCACGACCGGCACCACCGGCCGGGACGACCGCGGCTTCGTGCAGAAGGCCAAGGACGCCCTCGACCGCGACAACGACGGCAAGATCGGGCGGTGACGCCCTCCCGCCCGTAGGGGCGGGACGCACCACAGTCGGCGGTGGCCGGCCGGAGACCTCGACTCCCGGCCGGCCACCGTGCTGTCGGGGGACCCCCGGTCGGGGGCGGCCGGCCCCGCGGCCAGGTGGGATGCTCGGCGGCGTGAGCGAGACCACGGCCGCCGTCCTCCGCACCGACGGGCTCCCCGGCAGCCCCGAGGAGCTGGCCGCCGCCCTGCAGGACACCGGCTACCTGCCCGACGAGGGACTGGCGACCGCCGCCTACCTGGCCCTGGTCATGCGCCGCCCGCTGTTCCTCGAGGGCGAGGCCGGCGTCGGCAAGACGGCGCTGGCCCGGGCGCTCGCCCAGGTCACCGGCCGGCCGATCTACCGCCTGCAGTGCTACGAGGGCCTCGAGGCCAGCCAGGCCCTCTACGACTGGGACTTCGGCCGCCAGCTGCTGCACCTGCGGGCCGCCGAGGCCGCGCACGCCACCGGGGACACCCAGGCCCTGGAGGCCTCCCTCTACGACCGCCGCTTCCTCCTCGCCCGGCCGCTGCTGCAGGCGCTCGAGGACTCCCCGAGCGTGCTGCTGGTCGACGAGGTCGACCGCGCCGACGACGAGTTCGAGGCGTTCCTCCTCGAGGTGCTCTCGGACTTCACGATCTCCATCCCCGAGCTCGGCACCGTGCACGCCGACGTCCCGCCGCTGGTCGTGCTCACGTCCAACCGCACCCGCGAGGTGCACGACGCCCTCAAGCGCCGCTGCCTCTACCACTGGCTGCAGCACCCCGACTTCGAGCGCGAGGTCGCCATCCTGCGCACCCGGCTCCCGGAGGTCACCGAGCAGCTCGCCCGCGAGGTGGCCCGGGCGACGGCGAAGCTGCGCAGCCTGGACCTGCTCAAGCCGCCGGGGGTCGCGGAGGCGATGGACTGGGCCAGCGCGCTGCACGCCCTCGGCGCCCGCGACCTCGACCCCGACCTCGCCGCGCGCACCCTCGGGGCGGTGCTCAAGTACCGCGAGGACACCGACCGGGTGCACGCCCTGGCCCGCGGGGCGCTGTTCGGTGGCGGCTGAGCGCGCCGGGGACGTCGTCGGCGTCGTCCTCGGGTTCGCCCGCACGCTGCGCGCCGCCGGCGTGGCCGCCTCGCCCGACCGGGTCGAGGCGATGCTGTCCGCGGTCGCGGCCCTCGACGTCCTCGACGCCACCGCCGTCTACTGGGCCGGTCGCCTGACGCTGTGCTCCGGGCCCGACGACCTCGACCGCTACGACGCCGCCTTCGCCGCCTGGTTCGGCGGGGAGGCGCCCCGGCGCCGGCCCGCGACCGCGCAGGAGCCGCCGCCGCTGGTGTCCACCGCCGCGCCCCTGGAGGAGGGCGGCGGGACGGGGGAGCGGGGCGAGGACCCCGCGGACCTCGCCGTCGCGGCGTCCGGCGACGAGGTGCTGCGCCACCGCGACGTCGCGGACCTGACGCCGGCCGAGCGCGAGCACCTGCGCCGGCTGTTCGCGCTGGTCCGCCCGGCCGCGCCGATGCGGCCGTCCCGGCGGCGGCGCGCGGACACCCACGGCGTGGTGCACCCCGCGCGCACCGTCCGGCGGGCGCTGCGCGACGGCGGCGAGGTCACCCGGCTGATGCACCGGCGGTCCCGGCCCCGGCCGCGGCGGGTGGTGCTGCTGGTCGACGTCTCCGGCTCCATGAGCCCCTACGCCGACGCGCTCATGCGCTTCGCGCACGCGGCGGTGCGCGCCCGGCCGGCGTCCACCGAGGTGTTCACGATCGGCACCCGGCTCACCCGCGTCACCCGGGAGATGCGGCTGCGCGACCCCGACCGGGCGCTGACCGCCAGCGGCGACGCGATCCCCGACTGGTCCGGCGGCACGCGGCTCGGGGAGGTGCTCAAGGCCTTCCTCGACCGGTGGGGGCAGCGCGGCACCGCGCGCGGCGCGATCGTGGTCGTGTGCAGCGACGGGTGGGAGCGGGGCAGCCCCGACCTGCTGCGCGAGCAGATGGCCCGGCTGCGCCGGCTCGCCCACGCCGTCGTCTGGGTCAACCCGCACAAGGGGCGGGCCGGGTACGAGCCGCTCACCGGCGGGATGCAGGCGGCGCTGCCGTCGGTTGACGCGTTCGTGTCGGGCCACAGCCTGGCCGCCTTCGAGGAACTGTCAGGGGTGATCTCGCGTGCGTGAAGTCCTGGACGACCTGGTCGGGTGGTGGCAGGCCGGGGAGACGGTCGGCATGGGGACCGTGGTCGCCACGTGGCGCTCGGCGCCGCGGCCGGCCGGCGCGGCCATGCTCGTCGGCCCCGACGGGACGGCGGTCGGCAGCGTGTCCGGCGGCTGCGTCGAGGGCGCGGTCTACGAGGAGGCCAAGGACGTCGTCGAGTCCGGCGTCCCGACGCTGGAGCGCTACGGCGTCAGCGACGACGACGCGTTCGCCGTCGGGCTGACCTGCGGCGGGATCCTCGACGTCTTCGTCGAGCCGGTGTCGCGCGAGTCGTTCCCCGAGCTCGGGGAGATCGCCGAGTCCGTCGGCCGGCACGAGCCGGTCGCCGTCGTCACGGTCGTCCGCGGCCCGGAGGACCGCATCGGACGGCGGCTGGTGCTCTGGCCCGACCGGTCCTCCGGCACGCTCGGCCTGCAGCGACTCGACGACGCCGTCGCCGACGACGCCCGCGGCATGCTCGCCGCCGGGCGCACCGGCACGCTGACCTACGGCCACGACGGCGAGCGGCGCGGCGACGAGCTGACGCTGTTCGTCTCCTCCTTCGCCCCGCCGGCGCGGATGGTGGTGTTCGGCGCGATCGACTTCGCCGCGGCGGTGGCGCGGGTGGGCGCCTTCCTCGGCTACCGGGTCACCGTCTGCGACGCCCGCCCCGTGTTCGCCACCGCCCGCCGGTTCCCCGACGCGCACGAGGTCGTCGTCGAGTGGCCGCACCGCTACCTGCAGGCCGAGGTCGACGCCGGCCGGATCGACGAGCGCACCGTGCTGTGCGTGCTCACCCACGACCCGAAGTTCGACGTCCCGCTGCTGGAGGTCGCGCTGCGGCTGCCGGTGGCCTACGTCGGCGCGATGGGCTCGCGGCGCACGCACGACGAGCGGCTGGAGCGGCTGCGGGAGGCCGGGCTGTCCGACGCCGAGCTGGACCGGCTGTCCTCGCCGATCGGCCTGGACCTGGGCGCCCGCACGCCCGAGGAGACCGCCGTGTCCATCGCCGCGGAGGTCATCGCCGGGCGCTGGGGCGGCACGGGGGAGCGGCTGACCGGGACGGAGGGCCCCATCCACCGCACCGCCGAGCGGTGACGGGGCTCCCGCACACCTACGACGTCGAGGTCGTCGGGCTGGTGGTCTCGCCGGTGCACCGCTACGACGGGCGCCCCGCGGGGGCCGTCCCGCCGCAGGACGGCGACCGGGTCGGCCGGGTCGAGGTGCGGGCCGGGCACGGCGTCGTCGGCGACCGCTACGCCGGCCGGCCCGCGCACCGCGACGCCGCCGTCACGGTGCTCGCCGCCGAGTCGGTGGAGGCGCTGGCCGCCGAGCTCGGCGCCGGGGCGCTGGACCCGCTGCTCACCCGCCGCAACGTCGTCCTGCGGGGCGCGGAGGTGGAGGCGCTGCGCGGCGAGACGTTCTCCCTCGACTGCGGGGAGGGCGTCGTCGTCCTGCGCGGCGGGCGCCCGGCCAACCCCTGCGCGTGGCTGGACACCGTGCTCGCGCCCGGCGCCCACCGCGGCATGCGCGGCCGCGCGGGCGTGCGCTGCGCCCCGCTGAGCGACGGCGTCCTGCGGCTCGGCCCGGCGGTGCTGGCGAGCGCGGTGCCGCTGGACCCGGCGCGCGCGGGCGAGGTCCACCGGGTGCTGCCCCGCCCGCGCGGCTGAGCATCCCCCCGTCCGGGGGTGGCCCCGGTCACACCGGCGTCACGACGATGGCCCGCGCCGGGAGGTGCCGCCGAGTCGCGGCGGCCGACGACGGGAGGGTCGATGAGGACCAGGGCAGCCGTACTGCGCGACGTCGGGAAGCCGTTCGAGATCACCGAGCTCGAGCTCGACGAACCCAAGGCCGGGGAGGTGCTCATCCGCTACGTCGCCGCCGGCCTGTGCCACTCCGACGAGCACCTGCGGCACGGCGACATCGTCCCCCAGTTCCCCATCGTGGGCGGGCACGAGGGCGCCGGGGTGATCGAGAAGGTGGGCCCCGGGGTGACCCGGCTGCAGCCCGGCGACCACGTCGTCTGCTCGTTCCTGCCGGTGTGCGGGCACTGCCGCTGGTGCTCCACGGGCAAGTCCAACCTCTGCGACATGGGCGCGTCGATCCTGGTCGGCAACCTGCCCGACGGCACGTACCGCTTCCACGACGACGACGGCAACGACTACGGCGGCATGTGCATGCTCGGCACGTTCTCCGAGCGCGCCGTCATCAGCGAGAACTCCGCCGTCAAGGTCGACCCCGACCTGCCGCTGGACAAGGTCGTGCTCATCGGGTGCGGCGTCCCGACCGGCTGGGGGTCGGCGGTGCACGCGGCGGCCACTGAGCCCGGCGACACGATCGTCATCTACGGCATCGGCGGCATCGGGATCAACAGCGTGCAGGGCGCGGCGCTGGCCGGGGCGCGCAACGTCGTCGCCGTCGACCCGCTGCCCAACAAGCGGGAGGCCGCCGAGCAGCTCGGCGCCACGCACAGCTGCGAGACCGCCGAAGAGGCGATGGAGCTCGTCCAGGAGCTGACCCGCGGCGTCGGCGCGGACAAGGCGATCATCACCGTCGGCGTCGTCGACGCGAAGGTCGTCACCGACGCGGTCAACACCATCCGCAAGGGCGGGACAGCGGTGATCACCGGCCTGGCGGACCCCACGAAGAACAACATCGAGCTGTCCAGCTCGCTGCTCACGCTGTTCGAGAAGACCGTGAAGGGCAGCCTGTTCGGCTCGGGCGACCCGTTCCACGACATCCCGAAGATGATCGAGCTGTACCAGTCCGGCGACCTCAAGCTCGACGAGCTGATCACGAAGACGTACACGCTCGACCAGGTCAACGAGGGCTACGAGGACCTGGTCAACGGGAAGAACATCCGCGGCGTCATCGTCTACGACACCCCGCCGCTGGAGGGCGCGCCGGCCTGAGCCGCTCGCCGTCCACCGACCCGGGACCTGCGCACCCGCCCCCCTCGGATGCGCAGGTCCCGCACCACGAGAGGAGCCGCGTGAGCGCACCGTCCGCGCCCCACCCGGTCATCGGGCTGCGTCGTGAGCGGGAGGTGCTCACCGTCGCGCTGCGCACCAACCGGCACGTCGTGCTCGAGGGGCCGCCCGGCACGGGCAAGTCCACGCTGCTGCGCTCGATCGCGGCGGAGACCGGCCAGGAGGTCGTGTTCGTCGAGGGCAACGCCGAGCTGACGCCGGCCCGCCTGATCGGCCAGTACGACCCCGCCGCCGTCCTCGCCGACGGCTACGTGCCGGGCAGCTTCACCGACGGACCGCTGCTGACGGCGATGCGCGGGCACGGGCTGCTCTACCTCGAGGAGCTCAACCGGATCCCCGAGGAGACGCTCAACGTCCTCATCACCGTGCTCACCGAGGGGGAGATCACCGTGCCGCGGCTCGGGCACGTGCGCGCCGCCGCGGGGTTCCGGCTGATCGCGGCGATGAACCCGTTCGACGCGATCGGCACGGCGCGGGTCGGGCAGGCGATCGCCGACCGGATGTGCCGCGTCGTCCTCGGCTACCAGGACGCCGCGGCCGAGCGGGCGATCGTCACCGCGGTGACCGGGGCGCCGCCGGCGCTCATCGGCCTCGCCGTCCGGCTGGTGCGGGCCTCGCGCGAGCACCGCGACGTCCGGATGGGCTCGTCGGTGCGCGGCGCCACCGACCTGGTGCTGCTGCTGGGCGGGCTGCTCGACGTGCGCGGGCAGTCGGGGCTCGGCGCCGAGGGGGCGCGGGAGACCGCCCGGGACGCCGCCTACGCCGCCCTGTCGGGGCGGATCCGCATCGCCGAGGGCGTCGAGCGCACGCCCGAGGCGGTCATCGACGAGATCCTCGACGGCGTCTGGCCACCGGACGGCTCGCCCCCGCCACCCGACGAGCAGCCCCCCGCCGACGCCGCAGGTGGTGACGACCCGGGAAAAGGTGAGGGCCCGCCGGAGTCCCCGGCGGGCCAGGACTCGGCCTCGTCCCTGCGCCGCGACCGCCGCTCCGGGGGCGGGCGCCGGCAGACCAGCCGCCGTGAGATGGCGGCGCGCCACGACGCGTTCGAGGAGGTCAGCCCGGAGGTCGGCGAGCTCGACGAGGAGGCGTTCGCCGCGCTGATGGCCGAGGACGCCGACGCCGCGGCCGCGCTGCTCACCGACCTCGCCGCCGCCACCGACCGGGACCTGCGCTCGGCGGCCCAGCGGCTGGCCGCGCGGGTGTTCGTGCAGGTGGGGCGGGTCGGCCGCGTCCGGACACGGGGGACGCGGCGGCTGGTGCCCGACCGGCGGGGCGACGGCGACCTGGACCTCGACCGCACGCTCGACCGCTGGGAGGTCGGCTCGCCGCTGGCGCCGGAGGACCTGGTCACGCGCACGTGGACCGGGCACCGGCGGTCGGTGTGCCTGGCCGTGGACACGTCGGGGTCGATGACCGGGCTCGGCGTGGCGATCGCGGCGGTGGCGGCGGCCGGCGTCGTCCTGACCGGGGACGACAAGCTGCGGACCAGCCTGATCACCTTCGGGCGGGAGGTCGACGTCGTGCAGCGGCCGGGGCAGCGGCGGGCCGCGGAGGACGTCGTCACGCACCTGATCGGCCTGCGCGGGCACGGGATGACCGACCTGGCCGGCGCGCTGCGGGCCGCCCGCCGCCAGCTCCACGCCGAGGTGGCCGACGAGCGGCGCGTCGTCCTGCTGTCGGACTGCCTGCACACCACCGGCGACCCGCCGGAGACCGCGCTCGCCGGCCTGGACCGGGTGGACGTGCTGTGCCCGCTGCCGACGGCGGAGGCGGAGGCGGCCGCCCGGGCGCTGGCGGCGCGCGGCGGCGGGAGCGCGCAGATGGTGCGGACGGTGCGCGACCTCGGCCCGGCGCTCACCCGCCTGCTCGGCTGACGGGTCCGCCGGGTGCCAGCCAGTTGATCATCGGATGCGTGCACGGCCGGCCGGCGTGTCGTCGCGTGTCCCGTGCACGCGTCCGATGATCGACGCGAGGAGTGCCTACGGGAGCAGGCCGAGCCTCCGGGCCTGGACGACGGCCTCCAGGCGGGTGTGCGCGTCGAGCTTCGTCATCGCCGAGCCGAGGTAGCTCTTCACCGTCTCCGGGCGCAGCGACAGCCGGGTCGCGGTCTCGCGGTTGCTGCAGCCCAGCGCCACCTGCGTGAGGACGTCGACCTCGCGCGCCGACAGCCGCACGGCCGGCCGGGTCCCGCGCGGGGCGCCCAGCGCCGCGAGCCGCCCGCACGCCGACAGCAGCCGGTCGCGCAGCGCGGCGTCGTCGGTGGCCTGCGCGGCGAGCCGGAGGTCGGCGTGCACCGCGCGCACCTCCTCCCACCGCGCCGGGTCCTCCGCGGCGGACGGGCCGGCCGGGGCGGCGGCCATCAGCGCCACGCGGCGGTCCACCTCGTCGCGGACGGCGAGCTCGGCGCCCATCCGCCCGGCCGCGCGGGCCAGCGCGTCGCGCACCCGGTCGCCCACCGAGCCGCCCTCCCGGCTGGCCGCGTACAGCACCGCCCGCGCCCGCCCGTCGACCAGCACCGGCACCGCGGCCACCGTGCGCAGCCCCTCGGCGAGCACCGGCCCGTCGTACTCGTGCGTGATGTCCAGCGCCCGCTCGTAGTCCTCGACGCCGGCCGGACGGCCCTCGCTCAGCACCCGCCCGCCCAGGCCCGCGCCCGTGCGCACCTGCAGCCCGTGCAGGTACCGCGTGCGCCCGCCCACCATCTCCTCGATCCGCATGGCCGCGCCCTGCACCGGGCCGGCGAACACCACGCCCATCCCCGACCGGGCGTGCACCTCGCGGACGGCGGCCCGCAGGACGTCGCGGTCGTCGGGCCGGGCGGTGGCGGGGAGGGACACGGGGGACCTCCTCGGGCAGGGCGGACGGCGGTGACCCGCGTCACGGTAGCGCCGCGCGCGCCGGGGGCCGTCCTCGCCTGCAACGTGCGGCAACGCCCGGCGCGATCGGGGGTGGTGGTGCCGGACGGGCGCGTCCGACCATGCCGGGGCCCACGACCGCACGACCGAGGGAGCCCCCGCATGCCCGGCACCGCCACCACCGCCTACCGGGAGGCCCGCGACCGGCTGCTCGCCCTCCGCGGCGACCCCGCCACGGCGGCCGCCGAGTTCGCGTTCCCGCGGGTGGCGGGCCCGTTCAACTGGGCGGTGGACTGGTTCGACGAGGTCGCCCGCGGCGTGGAGCGGCCCGGGCTGCGCATCACCGAGGAGGACGGCACCAGCGGCAGCTGGTCGTTCGCCGAGCTGTCCCGCCGCTCGGACCAGGTGGCCGCGTGGCTGCGGGAGCGCGGCGTCGGGCGCGGCGACCGCGTCGTCCTCATGCTCGGCAACCAGGTCGAGCTGTGGGAGGCGATGCTCGCGGTGATGAAGCTCGGCGCGGTGATCATGCCGACCACCACCGCGCTCGGCCCCGACGACCTCGCCGACCGGATCGGCCGCGGCGGCGCCCGGCACGTCGTCGTCAACGCCGTCGACGCCGCCAAGTTCGACGCCGTGCCGGGCGACTACGGCCGGATCGCCGTGGGCGACGCGCCGTCCGGGTGGGCGCCCTACGCCGACAGCGCCGGCGCCCCCGACGCGCCGCTCGGCCACCCCGGCACCGAGCCCGGCGACCCGCTGCTCCTGTACTTCACCAGCGGCACCACCAGCCGGCCCAAGCTGGTCGAGCACACGCAGGTCAGCTACCCGGTCGGGCACCTGTCGACGATGTACTGGCTGGGCCTGCGGCCCGGCGACGTGCACCTCAACATCAGCTCGCCCGGCTGGGCCAAGCACGCGTGGAGCTGCTTCTTCGCCCCGTGGGCCGCCGAGGCCACCGTCGACCTGTTCAACTACACGCGGTTCGACGCCGCGCGCGTCCTCGGGCACGTCCGCGGCACCGGCGTCACCACCTTCTGCGCGCCGCCCACGGTCTGGCGGATGCTCATCCAGGCCGACCTCTCCGGCGGCCCCGGCGCGCTGCGCGAGGTGGTCGCCGCCGGCGAGCCGCTCAACCCCGAGGTCATCGAGCAGGTCCGCCGGCACTGGGGGCTCACGCTGCGGGACGGCTACGGGCAGACCGAGACGACGGCGTCGGTGGCCAACGCCCCCGGCGCGGAGGTGCGCCCGGGCTCCATGGGCCGCCCGCTGCCCGGCGTCCCCGTGGTGCTGGTCGACCCGCTCACCGGGCAGCAGGGCAGCGAGGGCGAGATCTGCCTGGACCTCTCGCAGCGGCCGGTCGGGCTGATGACCGGCTACCAGGGCGACCCGGAGCGGGCGGCCGAGGCGATGGCCGGCGGGTACTACCACACCGGCGACGTCGCGACCCGGGACGCCGACGGCTACATCACCTACGTCGGGCGCACCGACGACGTCTTCAAGGCCAGCGACTACAAGATCAGCCCGTTCGAGCTGGAGAGCGTGCTCATCGAGCACCCCGCGGTGGTCGAGGCCGCCGTCGTGCCGGTGCCCGACCCGGTCCGGCTGGCCGTGCCGAAGGCCTACGTGACGCTCGCCCCGGGCTGGGAGGCGGGGGCGGAGACGGCGCTGGCGGTGCTGCGGCACGCGCGCGAGCGGCTGGCGCCCTACCTGCGGGTGCGGCGGATCGAGTTCGCGGAGCTGCCCAAGACGGTCTCGGGGAAGATCCGCCGGGTCGAGCTGCGGCAGCGGGAGGAGCAGGCGGCCCCGGCCGGCACGGGCACCGACTGGGCCGATACCGACTTCCCGGAGCTGCGCGGCACCTGACCCGTCCCCGGACGCGGTCGTGCTCTGCCCACATCCGTGGGCAGAGCACGACCGCGTCGGAGGAGAGGACGGCTCAGCGGTCGGCGTCGGTGTAGACGACCATCCCGCGGATGTTCTTGCCGTCGCGCATGTCCTGGTAGCCCTGGTTGATGTCCTCCAGCTTGTACTTCGTGGTCGCGAGCTCGTCGAGCTTGAGCTGGCCCTCCTGGTAGAGGCTGAGCAGCTCGGGGATCGCCGCCCGCGGCGCCAGCCCGCCGAAGATCGCGCCCTGCAGGTCCTTCTGCAGCAGCGTGAGCTCGAAGAGGCTGAGCTTGACGTCGGTGTTCGCGGCGTTGCCCATGCCGGTGACGACGGCGCGGCCGCCCTTGCCGGTGAGGCTCAGCGCGGTCTGGATGTCCTCTCCCTGGATGTCGCCGACGGTGATGATCGTCTTGTCGGCCATCCGGCCCCAGGTCAGCTCGTTGACCTTCTCGGTGGCCTCCTCGGCCGACTCGAACACGTGCGTCGCGCCGAGGTCCATCGCCCACTCGCGCTTGCGGGCGACCGGCTCGATGACCATGACCCGCTTCGCCCCGGCCGCCGCGGCGCCCTGGACGGCGTTCATGCCGACGCCGCCGGCACCCATGACGACGACGTTCTCGCCGGGCCGGACGTCGGCGACCTTGGTGGCCGAGCCCCAGCCGGTGGTGACGCCGCAGCCCACCAGCGCGGCGATCTCCAGCGGGATGTCGGGCTCGATCTTCACCACCGATGCCTGGTGCACGGTGATGTAGGGGGAGAAGGTGCCGAGCAGGCACATCGGGATGACGTCCTGGCCCTTGGCCTGGACCCGGTAGCTGCCGTCGGAGATCGCGGTGCCGGCCAGCAGGCTGGCGCCGAGGTCGCAGAGGTTCTGCATCCCCTTCGAACACGGCGGGCACTGGCCGCAGGCGGGGATGAAGGCGGTGACGACGTGGTCGCCCTCCTGCAGCCCGGTCACGCCGGGGCCGACCTTGGTGACGACGCCGGAGCCCTCGTGGCCGCCGATGACCGGGTAGAAGGCGACGGGCGTGCCGCCGGTGACCAGGTGCTCGTCGCTGTGGCACAGGCCCGACGCGGCGAGCTGGACCTGGACCTCACCCTCCCTCGGGTCGCCCAGCTCGATCTCCTCGATCGACCAGTCCTCGCCGACGCCCCACAGGATCGCGCCCTTGGTCTTCACCCGGTGTGCCTCCGTCCGTCCGCGCGCGGTCGCCGCCCGTCGCCGTCGACGGGCCGCCGCTGCGACTGTGCGCCGCGCCACAGACTGTGCGCGGCACCGGGTGCCGTCAAGGGGACGCAACCGTTGCGGCGGGCGGCCCTCAGCGGCCGGGGTCGACCGTCACCGAGGTGAACGGCAGGTGCGGCTCGACGGCGGGGAAGACGACGAACAGCAGCAGCGCGCAGGCGGCGAGCGCCAGCAGCAGCGACAGCGCCGCGCGGGTCGCCGTCCCCCCGGGGAGGTGGCGCCAGATCCAGCGGTACACGGCTCAGTCCTCGGTCAGGGCCGGCGGCCCGTCGGGGGCGTCGGCCCGGGTCACGCCCGGGCCCTCCAGCACGGCGTGCACGACCAGGCGCTGCCGCGCCGAGTACCGCGGGTGGCAGGTCGTGAGCGTCAGGTAGGCGCCGGCGGGGGCGGCGTCCGCGGCGCCGGGGACGGGCGCGACGACGTCGACCCGGTCGGGCGTCACGATCTGCCGCCCGGGGACGCCGTTGGGATCGGGTGCGGCCAGGTCGTCGCCGGCGCCGAGCATCCGGTAGGTGAACCAGCCGTCGGCCACCTCGACGACGACGGCGTCGCCCGGCCGCAGCGCGTCGAGCTCGAGGAACGGCGAGCCGCGGCCCACGCGGTGGCCGGCGACGGCGAGGTTGCCCTGCTCGCCGGGCATCGCCGTCCCGACGTAGTGGCCCGGGCCCTGGGCGAGCTGGTCCTCGGTGGTGCCCTCGAGCACGACCCGCGACCAGTCCTCGCCCAGGCGCGGTACGTGCAGCACCGCGAACGGCTCGCCCACGCCGGGCGCGGCCGGGGAGGTGGGCGTCCCGACGACGGGCGCGTCCGCACCGGGTGAGCCGCCGGACCACTCGGTGGCCAGCTGGTCGGCGAGCCGGTCCTGGTCGTGCGCGGTGAACAGGCCGGTCACCCACAGCTCGTAGGCGACGAACAGCAGCAGCACGACGCCGGCCGTGACCAGCGTCTGGCCCAGGCCGCTGACGAGGGTGCGCCAGCGCTCTCCGGCGGGCCGGCCGTGGCGGCGCCACTCGCGCGGCGGCGCGGGGGCGGACGTCGGGGCCATGGCGGGACCACGATGCCAGGACGGGCGCCGGCGCCCGGTCCGCGACACTGGGCGGCGTGTCGCAGCTGCCGGTGGTCGTCGTCGGCGCCGGGCCGGTGGGCTGCACCGCGGCGCTGCTGCTCGCGCGGCGGGGGATCGACGTGCTGCTGCTCGAGCGCCGGCCCGCGCCGCCCGCCGTCCCCCGGGCCGTGCACCTCGACGACGAGGCGCTGCGCGCGCTGGCCGACGCCGGGGTCGCGGAGGAGTTCCTCGCCGTCAGCCGGCCGATGGCGGGGCTGCGGCTGCTCGACGCCGGCCACCGGGTCCTCGCCGAGTTCGCGCGCGACCCCGGCGCCGGCCGGCACGGCTGGCCGCAGGCGTCGATGTTCCACCAGCCCGACCTCGAGGCGGTGCTGCGCGCCGCCGTCGACCGGGCGCCGCGGGTCACGCTGCGCGCGCCCGCCGAGGTGACCGGCCTGACGGAGCGGCCGGACCGGTCCGTCACGGTCGCGCTGGCCGGCGGGGCCCGGCTCGACGCCGCGGCCGTGCTCGGCTGCGACGGGGCGCACAGCACGGTGCGGCGGCTGACCGGCGCCCGCATGCGCACCCTCGCCCGGCCCGACCGCTGGCTGGTGGTCGACCTGCGCGCGCCGTCCCCGCTGCCGGTGTGGCCCGGCGTGCACCAGGTCTGCGACCCGGCCCGCGCGGCGACGTTCATGCCGGTCAGCGGCGACCGGTACCGCTTCGAGACCCGGCTGCTCGACGGCGGGACGGCGGCCGCGCTCACCGCGCCGGAGGTGCTGCGGCCGCTGCTGGCGCCGTTCGGGGCCGACGGCGCCGAGGTGGTCCGCGCCGCGGAGTACGTCTACCGCGCGGAGGTGGCCGACCGGTGGCGGCGCGGGCGGGTGCTGCTGGCCGGCGACGCCGCGCACCTGACCCCGCCCTTCGTCGGCCAGGGGCTCGGCCTCGGCCTGCGCGACGTGCACCAGCTCGCGTGGAAGGTCGCCGCCGTCGTCACCGGTGGCGCGGACGACGCGCTGCTCGACACCCACGGCGCCGAGCGGGGGCCGCACGCCCGGGCGCTGGTGCGGCTGGCCGCGCTGGTCGGCGGGTTGATGACCGGCGGGGGAGCGGGCGCGGTGCCGGTGCGGCGCGCGGTGCTGGCCGCCGTCGGTCGGGTGCCGGCGCTCGCCGCCTACGCCACCGACAGCCGCACACCGCCGCTGCGCCGCGGGCCGCTGGTCGACCGCGGCGGGCCGGCCGGGCGGCGGCTGGCGGGGACGCTCGTGCCGCGCGCCCGGGTCCGCGTCGACGGCCGGGAGTGCCGGCTCGACGACGTCCTCGGCGCCGGCACCGCCGTCCTCGCCCTGGCGCCGTCCGGTCTCACGCTCACCGCGGGCGGCCGGCGGGCGCTGCTCGACGACGTCGACGGCACCCTCACCGCATGGCTGGGCGGGGGCCGGGCCCGCTGGGTCGTCGTCCGTCCCGACCGGGTGGTGAGGGCGGCGGGTTGAGTGGGTACCGGCCCGCCCATGCAGATCGACAAGGCACAGATCCTCCAGCTGCTCCAGTCGCAGGGTGACGACGCCAAGGCGCAGCAGGCCGACCAGGAACTGCCCGGTCAGGTCGACACCGACCAGCACGCCGGCCTCCTCCAGAAGCTCGGCATCGACCCGATGGACCTGATCAAGATGCTCGGCGGCGGCGGCGGCGGCGGTGGCGGCCAGGGCGGCGGCCTCGGCGGCGCCATCGGCGGCATCCTCGGCCGCTAGTCCGCCCGCGCGGTCCCGTCCGTTGGTGGCGGACGGACCGGTCCCCCTACGGTGTGACGCACGTCACTCGGACGGGGGACACCGTGAGGAGCCGCCATGACCTCTCCCACCACGCCCCGGGCGGGACGCCGCCGGGCCCTCCTGGCCGCCGCCGTCGGCGTCCTCGTCCTCGGCGCGGCCCCCGCGGAGGCGAACGCCCCCGTCGGAGGCCCGCCGGAGGGCGCGGACCAGGCGCCCGGGTACCCGGGTGAGGCGGCCGACTGGTCGCCGGGGGACAAGGACGGCTTCGGGACGGCGATCGGCGCCCTCGACAGCACCGCCTGGTACACGCTCAACGACGGGACGCTGAGCGAGGTCTTCGCCCCGCGGATCGACACCCCGAGCTCCCGGGACACCCAGTTCGTCGTCTCCGACGGCACCACGTTCGCCGAGCGCGAGGACGAGGCCACCGACTCCGTCGTCGAGCTGGTCGACGAGCGGGCGCTGGTGTACCGCCAGGTCAACACCGCCACCAGCGGCCGGTACCGGATCACCAAGACCTACACGACCGACCCCGACCGCCCGGCCGTGCTCGTGGACGTGCGCTTCGAGTCCCTCGACGGGCAGCCCTACGACGTCTACCTGCTGCACGACGCCGCCCTCGGGCTCAACGCCAACGACGACACCGGCCGCTCCGACGGCGGGCGGCTGCTGGCCACCGACGGCGCGCTGAGCAGCGCCGTCGTCGCCTCCGCCGGCCTGACCGACACCTCCAGCGGCTACCTCGAGCGCAGCGACGGCTGGGCCGACCTGCGCGACGACTTCGTGCTCGACGACGCGTGGGAGGCGCGGACCCCCGGCAACGTGGTGCAGATCGGGCGGACCGCCCTCACCGGGGTCGAGGGCGGGCAGGACCTGACCCTCGCCCTCGGCTTCGGGACGACCGAGGACGACGCCGCGCAGGCCGCCGACGCCGCGCTCGACCGCGGCTTCGACGACGCGCTGGCCGCCTACAGCGAGGGCTGGCACGGCTACCTCGACGGCCTGGCGCCCGTGCCGGCCAGCGCCGGGCAGTGGCGCACGGAGTACCTCGTCTCGGCGATGGTCGTCGCGGCCAGCGAGGACAAGACCTTCCGCGGCGGGTTCATCGCCTCCCCGGGCAAGCCGTGGGCCTGGGCGAACGAGCTGCAGCACTTCCCCGTGTACCACGAGGTCTGGTCCCGGGACCTGTACCAGCACGCGACCGCCCTGATCGCGATGGGCGACGAGGCGGCCGCCGAGCGGGCGCTGGACCACCTGTGGACGGTCCAGCAACGTCCCGACGGGTCGTTCCCGCAGAACGCCCGGCTCGACGGCGAGGCCGTCTTCGGCGGGCTGCAGATGGACGAGGTCGCGCTGCCGATCGTGCTGGCCTGGCAGCTCGGCCGCACCGGCCCTGAAGACTGGGAGCGGGTGCGGCTGTCGGCGGACTTCATCGTGGCCGAGGGCCCGGACACCGAGCAGGAGCGCTGGGAGAACCTGGCCGGCTGGTCGCCCAACACCATCGCGGCCGAGATCGCGGGCCTGGTCACCGCGGCCGACATCGCCCGCGACAACGGCGACGACGCCCGCGCGGGCACCTACCTGGCCACCGCCGACGACTGGCGGGCGCGGCTGGCCGAGTGGACGGTGACGACCACCGGCCCGCTCTCGCCCGAGCCGTACTACCTGCGCATCACCGACGACGGGGACTCCGACGCCGGCACGCAGATCCAGATCGCCGACGGCGGCCCGCTGGTCGACCAGCGCGAGGTGCTCGACCCGAGCTTCCTCGACCTGGTGCGGCTCGGGATCGTGCCGGCCGACGACCCGGTCGTGGCGAACACCCTGCGCCTGGTCGACGAGCAGCTGGGCTACGACACCGCCAACGGGCGGTTCTGGCACCGGTCGAGCTTCGACGGGTACGGCGAGCGGGCCGACGGGACGCAGTGGGAGCCGGTGGACCCCGGCTCGCGCGAGACCATCGGCCGCGGGTGGCCGCTGCTGACCGGCGAGCGCGGCGAGTTCGAGCTGGCCCTCGGCGGCGACGCCGCGGCGACCGCCCAGGAACGGCTGGACACGATGGCCCGTGCGGCCGACGACGAGTCGTTCTTCATGGCCGAGCAGGTCTGGGACGACCAGCCGCCGTCCGCGGAGGGGACGGAGTACGTGCCCGGCGAGCCGACGTTCTCCGCCACGCCCCTGTCGTGGACGCACGGCGGGTTCGTCCGGCTGGCGCACGCCGTCGACGCCGGCCGCCCGGTGGACACCCCCGCCGTCGTGGCCTGCCACTTCGGCACGTCCCTCTGCCCGGACTGACCCGGGCCGTGCACGTCCGCGGAGACGCCCGGGGCGTCTCCGCGGACGTGCACGCTCCTCAGCCCTCGGCGACGCGCTTGATCGCCGCGAGCGTGGCCGGGATGCCCTCCCGCGCGGCGCGGATGCGGGCCTGCACCTGGGCCGGGGCGTCGTCGGCGCCGTAGCGCTCGGTCATGAAGGCGACGCCGTCGGGCAGGAACGCCCACGTCTCGGTGAGCCGGGTGCCGCCCCCGACGGGCTCGAGCACGTAGCCCCAGCGCGCCCGCGAGCCGCCGACCAGCCAGGCGAACTCCCGGCCGCGGTCGGCGACCGCCACCTGGCTGCGCGTCTCCCACGTGCGATCGGGCGTGACGTTGCGACCGGTGAACCAGTCGCCGGCCCGCCCGGTGGCGCCCTCGTCCCACCAGCAGGCCACGCAGACCGGGCTCCACTCGCCGGTGCGGGTCACGTCGCTGACCAGGTCGTAGAGCTCCTCCGGGCCGACGGCGACGACGACGGAGTCGGAGTGCGTCAGGTCGGACATGCCGCGGAGTCTGCCGTCCCCCATGCTCGGCGGCGATGAGCACCGTGAGCACCGCGTACAACGTCGCCGCCGTCCGTGCCGACTTCCCCGCACTGCGGGCCGGCGCCGCCCACTTCGACGGGCCGGGCGGCTCGCAGGTGCCCCGCCAGGTCGCGCACGCCGTGGCGGCCACCCTCGGCTCGCCGATCGCCAACCGCGGGCAGGTCACCGAGGCCGAGCGCAACGCCGACGCGGTGGTGGTCGCCGCCCGCGCCGCCGTCGCCGACCTCGTGGCCGGCGACCCCGGCGGCGTGGTCTTCGGCCGGTCGATGACCCAGCTGACCTACGACCTGTCCCGCACGCTGGCCGCCGGCTGGGGCCCGGTCGACGAGGTCGTGGTCACCCGGCTCGACCACGACGCCAACGTGCGGCCGTGGGTGCAGGCGGCGCAGGCGCGGGGCGCCACGGTGCGGTGGGCCGACCTCGACCCGGACACCGGCGAGCTGACGCCGGACGCGCTGGCCGCCGTCCTCTCCGACCGCACCCGCCTGGTGGCGCTGACCGGCGCCTCCAACCTCATCGGCACCCGCCCCGACGTCGCCGCCCTCACCGCGCTGGCGCACGAGGCCGGGGCGCTCACCCACGTCGACGGCGTGCACCTGACCGCGCACGCGCCGGTCGACGTCGCGGCGCTCGGCGCGGACCTCTACGCCTGCTCGCCGTACAAGTTCCTCGGCCCGCACCTGGGCTGCCTGGTCGCCGCGCCGTCGCTGCTGGAGACGCTGCACCCGGACAAGCTGCTGCCCTCCACCGACGCCGTCCCCGAGCGCTTCGAGCTGGGCACGCTGCCCTACGAGCTGCTCGCCGGGACGACGGCCGCGGTCGACTACCTGGCCGGCCTCGGCGGGGACGACGGCGACCGGCGGGCGCGGCTGGTCGCGGGGCTGACCGCCGTCGAGGAGCACGAGGACCGGCTGCGGCTGCGCATCGAGGACGCCCTCGCGGAGCTGCCCGGCGTCACGCTGTGGTCGCGGGCGGCGCGCCGCACGCCCACGCTGCTGCTCACCTTCGCCGACCGGGCCGCCGCCGACGTCACCCGCGAGCTCGCCGCCCGCGGGGTCAACGCGCCGTCGGGCAGCTTCTACGCCATCGAGGTGTCCCGGCGGCTCGGCCTCGGCGACACCGGCGGCCTGCGGGTGGGGCTCGCGCCCTACACCGACGACGCCGACGTCGACCGGCTGCTCGACGGCCTGCGCGCCGCGGTGGGCCGGGCATAGGAAGCTCTACGCACGTATCGCGGCCCAGGACGTGCGGATCGGATCCAATGCCTCGTGAAGCGCCTCGTCAGCGCAGGCCGGGGAAGCCCTCCGCGAGCTGGCCGAACGCCGTCCGCAGCGCGTCGGCGAGCGACGGCGCGTCGCCGGACAGCCAGGCCTCGAACGCCGTCGTCGCCGCCGCCCGGGTGGCCGTGGCGACCAGCCGCGGCACCAGCGCCGTCGGCTGCTCCCCGCAGCGCCGGGCCACGTAGCCGGCCACCACCCGGTCGACGTCGGCGTAGCGCAGCTGCGAGTGGGCCTGCAGCGCCGGCTCGGTGAGGATCAGCCGCATCCGCTGGCGCAGCACCGGCAGGTCCTCGGGCGCGTAGTCGTTCACCTCGACGTAGGCGCCGAGCACGGCGGTCAGCACCGGGACGTCGTCGCCGGAGTGCTCGAGCAGGGTGGCCAGGCGGTCGACGTGGCCGTCGAAGTCGCCCCAGACGGCGTCGGCCTTGCTGCCCACGGTGCGGAAGAACGTGCGCCGGCTGGTGCCCGCGGCGGCCGCGATCTCCTCGATCGTCACCTGCTCGAACCCGGCCGCGGTGAACAGCTCGAGGGCCGCCTGCTCGATCCGCGCCCGGGTGTCCTCGCGGAGGTCGGCGCGCAGCACGTCGGTCACCGGCACATCTTGGCCCGTTCCGGCCGGCCGGGAGCCGCCGGTGTGGCCCCGCTCACCCACACGGTTGCCCGTGGCACTCGGTGCCTCTAGCGTCCTCCGCATCCCCCGACCCACCTGATCCGGAGGTCCGCATGCCCGAGACGACCCAGACCGAGACCCAGGACGGAACCGCGCAGGCCACCGCCGTCGAGACGGGAGCCGAGGAGGCGCTGGTCGAGGAGTCCCTCGTCGAGGAGGTCTCCATCGACGGCATGTGCGGCGTCTACTGAGCCGATCGTGACGACCCCGACCGCTCCGGCCGCGGACCTCTTCGACCCCGATCTGCCCTGGCGTCGCGCCCGGTCGGTGGCGCTGCGGCCGGAGCCGTTCGGGGCGCTGGTCTACCACTTCGGCAACCGCAAGCTGTCGTTCCTGAAGTCGAGGACGCTGGTCACCGTCGTGGAGACGCTGGCCGACCACCCCAGCGCCACCGCGACCCTGGTCGCGTGCGGCGTCCCCGAGGCCCAGCGGCCCGCCTACGTGAAGGCGCTGGCCGACCTCGCCCGCTCCCAGATGATCGAACGCCGTCCCGAAGAGGTGCGCGCATGACCGCCGTCCTGCCGAGCCGACCCGCCGCCCCGGAGCGCCCCACCGGCGGCCGCCTGGTCGACCAGTTCGAGTACGGCCTCGACGCCCCCATCTGTCTCACCTGGGAGCTCACCTACGCCTGCAACCTCGCGTGCGTGCACTGCCTGTCCTCCTCGGGCCGGCGCGACCCCCGCGAGCTGACGACCGCCGAGGCCGAGGGCGTCATCGACGAGCTGCAGCGGATGCAGGTCTTCTACGTCAACGTCGGCGGCGGCGAGCCCACCGTGCGGCCGGACTTCTGGCACCTGCTCGACTACGCCATCGGCCACGACGTCGGCGTCAAGTTCTCCACCAACGGCGTGAAGCTGGACCGGGCGCGCGCCGAGCAGCTGGCCGCCACCGACTACGTCGACGTGCAGATCTCCCTCGACGGCGCCACCGCCGAGGTCAACGACCGCGTCCGCGGCACCGGCTCGTTCGCCACTGCCACGAAGGCCCTGGAGAACCTGGCCGAGGCCGGGATGAAGGACTTCAAGGTCTCCGTCGTCGTCACCCGGGAGAACGTCTCCCAGCTCGACGACTTCCGGGCCCTGACCGACCGCTACGGCGCCCAGCTGCGGATCACCCGCTTCCGCCCGTCGGGCCGCGGCGCCGACGTGTGGGACCAGCTGCACCCGACCCAGGCCCAGCAGCGCGAGCTCTACGCCTGGCTGCTGGCCAACGGCGACCGGGTGCTCACCGGCGACTCGTTCTTCCACCTGTCGGCCTACGGGCAGGCGCTGCCGGGCCTGAACCTGTGCGGCGCCGGGCGGGTGGTCTGCCTGATCGACCCGGTCGGCGACGTCTACGCCTGCCCCTTCGCCATCCACGAGCAGTTCCTCGCCGGCAACGTCCGCAGCGAGGGCGGCTTCCAGCGGGTCTGGCAGCAGAGCGAGCTGTTCGCCGAGCTGCGCAGCCCGCAGACCGGCGGCGCCTGCACGAGGTGCGCGCACTTCGACGCCTGCCGGGGCGGCTGCATGGCGGCCAAGTTCTTCACCGGCCTGCCGCTGGACGGCCCCGACCCGGAGTGCGTGCAGGGCTACGGCGAGACCGCGCTGGCCGCCCGCGACCTCGACCTGGTCAAGCCCAAGAGCCACCTCGACCACTCGCACACCGGCCCGGTCCGCGGCCAGCCGACGCTGCTCGGCATGCCGGCCGTCCCCGCTGCGTCCACACCCGCACCGCCCGCCCGGATCTGCGACGAGTCGCCCCTGGCGGGCCTGCAGCTCGGCTGAGGGCTCAGCGAGTCGGCGCCACCCCCGCGGGCCCCGGGCCGTCGGGCAGCAGCCCGGGGGCCAGGTCCGCGAGGGTCATGGTCAGCAGCAGGGCGACGAGCACGGCGACGGTGAGCACGGGTCCTCCTCGGGGTCCGGTGCTCCTCCGGAGCGCCCGCGACGGGGGACACGGGCGCTCCGGAGGAGGCACGACCGAGGATCGACGCGGCCGCTGACCGCCGGCCGTGCGCTGCCTGGGAGTCGGCTGGACGACCCCGGCCGAGCCCGTGCGCCGTCCGTGAGGCTGACGTCGGTGTCATTGCCCGGCCCGGCGGCCTCCGCCTAGGTTGACACCTGCGTCACGGGGGCTCAGCGCACCGCCGAGCAGGGAGTCCACATGGGAAGACTCGACGGCAAGGTCGCACTCATCACCGGTGCGGCCCGCGGCCAGGGCCGCAGCCACGCACTCCGGCTGGCACAGGAGGGCGCCGACGTCATCGCCGTCGACCGGTGCGCCGACATGCCGACCGTCGGCTATCCACTGGCCACCGAGGAGGACCTCGCCGAGACCGTCCGGCAGGTCGAGGCGCTCGACCGGCGGATCGTCGCGCGGGTCGCCGACGTCCGGGACACCGCCGCGCTGAGGGCGGCCGTCGACGAGGGCGTCGCCGAGCTCGGCCGCCTCGACATCGTACTCGCCAACGCGGGCATCGCCAGCTTCGCGCCGGTGGAGGACCTCACCGACGAGATGTGGGACGAGATGATCGACGTCAACCTCACCGGCGTGTTCAAGACGGTGCGCGCCGCCGTCCCGCACCTGCGGGCGCACGGTCAGGGCGGCGCGATCGTGCTCACCAGCTCCACCGCCGGCATCAAGGGCCTGGGCAACCTCGCCCACTACGTCGCCGCCAAGCACGGCGTCGTCGGACTGGTGAAGACGCTGGCCAACGAGCTCGCGCCGGACATGATCCGGGTCAACTCGGTGCACCCGACGTCGGTGAGCACCGACATGATCCACAACCGCAAGACCTACGGGAACTTCGTCCCCGACAAGCCCGAGGACGAGGTGACCCGGGACGACGTCGCCCCGATGTTCCAGGGACTCAACGCGCTGCCGGTGCCGTGGGTCGAGTCGGCCGACATCAGCAACGCGATCCTCTGGCTGGTCAGCGACGACGCCCGGTACGTCACCGGCGTCCAGCTCCCGGTGGACGCCGGGTCGGTGGTCAAGTAGTGGCCGGCCGCGTCGAGGGCAAGGTCGCCTTCATCACCGGAGCCGCCCGCAGCCAGGGCCGCAGCCACGCGCTGCGGCTCGCGCAGGAGGGCGCCGACGTCATCGCCGTCGACCTCTGCGGTCCGGTGGACTCGATCGGGATGTACCCGCCGGCCACCGAGGAGGACCTCGCCGAGACCGTCCGCCAGGTCGAGGCGCTCGACCGGCGGATCGTGGCGGCGAAGGCTGACGTCCGCGACCCGGCGGCGCTGCGCGCGGCGGTCGACGACGGCGTCGCCCAGCTCGGCCGGCTCGACATCGTGCTGGCCAACGCCGGCGTCTTCGAGATCAAGCCCGCGCTCGAGCTCACCGACGGCGACTGGCAGGAGATGATCGACATCAACCTGACCGGCGTCTGGAACACCTGCCGGGTCGCCCTGCCGCACCTGATTGAGGGCGGCGGCGGGTCGATCGTCATCACCAGCTCGACCGCCGGCATCAAGGGGACGCCGAACACGATCCACTACACGGCGGCCAAGCACGGCGTCGTCGGGATCATGCGGACGCTGGCCAACGAGTTCGGCAAGCAGTCCATCCGGGTCAACACGGTGCACCCCACCGGCGTGGACACCGTGATGATCCAGAACGAGAAGACGTGGGGCCTGTTCACGCCCGACGACCCGGAGCCGACGCGGGAGAAGTTCGCCGAGCTGTTCGAGACGCTGCACCCGCTGCCGGTGCCCTACGTCGACCCGGTCGACATCTCCAACGCCGTGCTGTTCCTCGTCTCCGAGGAGGCGCGTTACGTCACCGGGGCGATGCTGCCGGTCGATGCCGGCTACTCCATCCGCTGACCGCGGGTGCGGCGGCCGCCCGGCCGCCGCACCCGTCCTGCCTCAGGGCAGGTCGACGACGTCCTTCTCGCCGGTGTCGGGCTGGCTGCCCGTGGCCTTGGCCTTGACGAAGCTCAGCGCCGTCGCCAGCCGGTTGCCGGGGGAGTCCCAGTACTCGGCGGTGTCGCCGTGCACCTTCACCAGCACGACCGACGGGTCCTCGGGGCCCTGCGGCAGCCAGGCCTCGACGCCCTTGTTCCACAGCTCCTTCTTCTTCGCGACGTCCGCGGTGACCTGCGCGGTGCCGGTCAGCGAGATCCAGCTGCCGCCGGAGCCGGCGCCCACGTTGACCTGCGGCGAGGAGGCGATGTGGGTGAGCCAGGGGGCGTCCTGCTCGGCGAAGAACCAGAGGTCGCCGTCGAACTCGACCTCCTGCAGGGCCATCGGGCGGCTGGTCAGCCGGCCGTCGGGCATGGTCGTGGTGAGGAAGCCGAGTCGCTGGTCCTTGAGGATCTCGGCGACCTTGCGGATGGCGTCCGGGGAGTCGGTGGTCATGTCCCTGCCCTTCCCCGGATCCGGGCGCTGACACCGGCCCCCGGGCATGTCGGGAGGGGAACCGTTCCGTGAACACCCCGGCTCGGTGGAATGCACCGGCGCCGGGGCGCCTTCGCCTCTCCGTGACCACGACCCAGGACCGGCCCGCCGCCACCGCGGCTCCCGGCACGACGAACCGGCCCGGGACGGCACGCACCGCCCTCACGCTCGGGGCCTTCGTGGCCCTCGGCCCGCTCACGGTGGACATGTACCTGCCGGCGCTGCCGGCCGTCGCCGACGACCTGCGCACCTCCGCGGCCACCGTGCAGCTGACCCTCACCGGCACGCTCGTCGGGCTCGCGCTCGGCCAGCTCGTGCTGGGGCCGCTGTCGGACGCGCTGGGCCGCAAGCGGCCGCTGATCGCGGGCACGGCGCTGCACGTCGTCGCCTCGCTGCTGGTGCTCGTCGCGCCGTCGATCGAGGTGCTCGGCCTGCTGCGGTTCCTGCAGGGCATGGGCACGGCGGCCGGCGCGGTGATCGCCCTCGCCGTCGTGCGCGACCTGTTCCAGGGCCGGGCCGCCGCGACCATGCTCTCCCGGCTGTTCCTCGTGCTCGGGGCGGCGCCGGTGCTCGCGCCCACGGTGGGCGGGGAGGTGCTGCGCTTCACGTCCTGGCGCGGGGTCTTCCTGGTCCTCGGGCTCTACGGCGTCGGCCTGCTCGTGCTCGGCAGGTACGCCGTCCGGGAGACGCTGCCGCCGGAGCGGCGGCGCAGCAGCGGGTTCGCGGGCACCCTGCGCAGCTACCGCGGCCTGCTCCGCGACCGCGCCTACGTCGGCCTCGTGCTGGTGGCCGGCCTGACCATGGCCGGGCTGTTCAGCTACGTCTCCGGCTCCTCCTTCGTCTTCCAGGACGAGTTCGGCCTCGACGAGCAGCAGTTCGGCCTGCTCTTCGGCGCCGGCGCCTTCTGGCTGATCGCCGCCACCCAGCTCAACCCGGTGGTGCTGCGCTGGTTCTCGCCGGCGCAGGTCCTGGTCACCGGCGTTGCCGGCGGCGCCCTGGCGGGCGTCGTCCTGGTCGCGCTGGCCGCCACCGGCACCGGCGGCCTGTGGGCCATCGTGCTGCCGCTGTGGGCGGTCCTGGCCGCGTGCGGCCTCGCGCTGCCCAACGCACCCGCCCTGGCGCTCAGCCGGCACGGGGAGGCCGCCGGCACCGCCGCGGCGCTGCTCGGCGCGGTGCAGTTCGGCGTCGGCGCCGTCGTGGCCCCGCTGGTGGGCGTGCTCGGCAACGACGCCGTCGCGATGGGCGTCGTCGTGGTGGCCGCGCTGGTGCTCGCCATGGCCGTGCTGCTCGCCGTCGTCCGCCCCTGGCAGCTGCCCGTGGAGGCCGACGCCCCCGCCCAGGCCGGCTAGTGCCCGACCTGGCGGGCGCCGTGTGGCCGGAGCTCCCCGGGCGGCCGCTGCTCGTCGTCCCGCTCGGGTCGGTGGAGCAGCACGGGCACCACCTGCCGCTGGCCACCGACACCGTCGTCGCGGAGGCCGTGGCGCGGGCGGCGGGCCTCGACGGCGTGCTGGCCCCGGCCGTCCCGTACGGCGCCAGCGGCGAGCACGAGGGCTTCCCGGGCACCGTCTCGATCGGCACGGAGGCGCTGGCCGCGCTGCTCGTCGAGTACGGCCGCTCCGCCTGCCGCTGGGCCGGGCGGCTGCTCGTGGTCAACGGCCACGGCGGCAACCTCGACGCCCTGCGCCGCGCCGTCCCGCTGCTGCGCGCCGAGGGCCGCGACGCCGCCTGGTTCCCCTGCGCCGTCCCCGCCGGCGACGCGCACGCCGGGCGGACCGAGACCTCGCTGCTGTTGCACGTGGAACCGGCGGCGGTGCGGACCGACCGGTCCGTCCCGGGCGTGACGACGCCGGTCGCCGAGCTGCTGCCCCGCCTGCGGGCCGAGGGCGTGCGCGGCGTCAGCCCCACCGGCGTGCTCGGCGACCCCGCCGGCGCCACGGCGGACGAGGGGGCGCGGCTGCTCGCGGGGATGGCCGCGCGGCTGGCGGCGGCCGCCGCCCGCTGGGACGTGGGGGACGACGGCCGGCTGGGCTGAGCGGGCCGCCCCGCGCCCGGGACGTCAGGATGACCGGCGACACCGACCGGGGAGGAGAGCCGAGTGGCCCAGCGGCAGGACACGGGGACCGACACGGCGGCGCCGCGGGTCGCCGTCGAGACCAACGGCATCAACGTCATCGCCGAGGAGGAGCGCCACGGCGCCCCGCGGTCGCTGTTCTGGCCGTGGTTCGGCGCGAACGTCAGCGTCCTGGGCCTGGCCTACGGCTCGTTCCTGCTCGGCTTCGGCATCTCCGCGGCCCAGGCGCTGGTGGCCGGCGTCGTCGGCATCGTCGTGTCGTTCCTGCTCTGCGGGCTCGTGGCGATCGCCGGCAAGCGCGGCTCGGCGCCCACCCTGGTGCTCAGCCGGGCGCCGTTCGGCGTGCACGGCAACCGGGTGCCCGCGGTCCTGTCGTGGGTGCTGACCGTCGGCTGGGAGACCGTGCTGGTCTCGCTGGCGACGCTCGCCACCGCGACCGTCTTCACCGAGCTCGGCTGGAGCGGCGGGACGGCGACGCAGGCGGTGGCGCTGGTCGTCGTCGCGCTGCTCGTCGTGGCCGGCGGCGTGCTCGGCTTCGACGCGATCATGCGCATGCAGCGGGTGATCACCGTGGTCAGCGGCGTGCTCACCGTCGTCTACGTGGCCCTGGTCGCCGGCGAGGTCGACTGGTCGGCGGTGGGCGCGGCGCCCGCGGGCTCGATGGCGGCCGTCGTCGGCGCGCTGGTGCTGGCGATGACCGGCTACGGCTTCGGCTGGGTGAACGCCGCGGCCGACTACTCCCGCTACCTGCCGCGCGCGGCGTCCACCCGCGGCGTCGTCGGCTGGACGACGGTCGGCGGGGCGCTCGCGCCGGTGCTGCTGCTGGCCACCGGCCTGCTGCTCGCCGCGTCGGACCCGGAGCTCTCGGCGGCCGTCGGCGGCGACCCGATCGGCGCGCTGGCCTCGCTCCTGCCGACCTGGTTCCTCGTGCCGTTCGTCGTCGTCGCCGTCCTCGGCCTGGTCGGCGGTGCGCTGCTCGACATCTACTCGTCCGGCCTGTCGCTGCTGGCCGCCGGCGTGCGGGTGCCCCGGCCGGTCGCCGCGGGCATCGACGGCACGCTCATGGTGCTCGGCGCGATCTGGGTGGTGTTCCTCGCCGACGCGAGCTTCTCCGTCCAGTTCCAGGGCTTCCTCATCACCCTGGGCGTGCCGGTCGCGGCCTGGTGCGGCGTCTTCCTGGGCGACCTGGCGCTGCGCCGCGGCGACTACTCCGACGCCGACCTCTACGACGCCCGCGGCCGCTACGGCGCGGCGCCGGCGGTCCCGCTGCTGCTCCTGGCGGCGGGCACCGTGCTCGGCTGGGGCCTGGTGACGAACGGCGCGGCGGGGTGGCTGACCTGGCAGGGCTACCTGCTCGGCCCGCTGGGGCTCGGCGGGCGCGAGGGCGCCTGGGCCTTCGCCAACCTCGGCGTCCTGGCCGCGTTCGCCGTCGGCCTGCTCGGCGCGCTCGCGCTGCGCCGCGGGGCCGTGCGACGGCAGGAGGCCGCCCCGGCGGTGCCGGGACGGCCTCCTGCGTACTGAGCGGCTCAGCCCTGGAGGGCCTCAGTCCTGCAGCGGCTCGGCGAACAGCGGGACGGCGTTCTCGAGCGCGTACTGCTGGCCCAGGGCCGAGCCGCTGGAGAAGGCGTTGACCAGCGTCTCGTCCTCCAGGACGACGGCGTTGCCCTGCTGCACCGAACCCAGCGTCTGCCACAGCGGGTTCGACGTGATCTGCGCCGGGTCGACGAAGATCGGGAAGGCGACGGTCAGCGGCGCGTCGAGCAGCGAGACCTGCTCCTCGGACACCGGGACGAAGAAGCTCTCGGTGGCGAGGTCCTGGATGGCCTGCTTGTTGGTGAAGCCGAGCGCCTCCATGAAGTCGACGCGGGTGTCGCCGCGGACGTAGGCGCCGAAGCCCTCGGAGGTGTAGGCGCCGACGGCGACCTCGGTGCCGTCGAACTCCGGGTGCTCGGCGGCGGCGTCGGCGAACGCCTGCTCGACCTCGCCCCGCAGCTGCTCGGCCTCCTCGGTGCGGCCCAGCGCCTGGCCGACCAGCTCCAGCTGCTGCTGCCAGGTGGTCTGGTAGGCGTCGACGCCCTCGGGCGCGCCGACGGTCGGGGCGATCGCGGACAGCGAGTCGTAGCGCTCCTGCGTGCCGTCGGAGCGGGTGTCGAGGATGAGGTCGGGGTCGAGCGCCGCGATGGCCTCCAGGCTCGGCTCCAGCGTCTCGATGATCTCCGGCGCCTCGTCGTAGAGCCCCTCGGCCCACGGGCCCACGCCCTCGCCGCCGAAGCCCAGCCAGTCGCTCGCGCCGACCGGCTGCACGCCCAGGGACAGCGCGGTCTCGGCGTCGGACCAGCCCAGGGCGACGACGCGCTGCGGCTCCTCGGCGATCTCCACGTCGCCGAAGGCGGTGCTCACGGTGACGGGGAAGGCACCGGCCTCGCCCCCGCCCGACGCGGGGGCCGACGACCCCGCCGACGAGCCGCCGTCGTCGGAGCCGCACGCGGCCAGCGACGCGGCGGTGGTCAGGGCGGCCGCCAGCAGGGCGGCCCGCCGGGACAGGGCGTGGGGCATCGCGGTACTCCTCGGTAGAAAGGAAGGGCAGCCTAACCTGACCCGTCCCCGCCGGACCGGCCGGGCGGCGCGGCTGGTTAGGGTCCGGCCGTGGCAGATCTCTCCGGCTGGCTGGTCGTCGTCGACCTCCAGCGGGTCTTCGGCGACCCCGACTCCCCGTGGACGGCACCGCGCTTCGAGGAGGTCCGCCCGCGCATCCGGCGGCTGGTCGCGGCCTTCGGGGAGCGCGTCGTGTTCACCCGGTTCGTCGCGCCGGCCGAGCCGCAGGGCGCGTGGGCCGCCTATTACGACCGGTACCCCTTCGCGCTGCAGCCGCCCGACGCGCCGCTGTACGAGCTGGTCGAGGACCCGGGCCCGGCGCTCGTGCAGACGGCGACCACCTTCGGCAAGTGGGGCCCGGAGCTCGCCGAGGTCGTCGGCGGCGGGCCGCTGACCGTCGCCGGTGTGGCCACCGACTGCTGCGTGGTCTCGACCGTGCTGCCCGCCGCCGACGCCGGCGTCCCGGTGCGGGTGGTCACCGACGCGTGCGCCGGCTCCTCCGACGACGAGCACGAGCGCGCCCTGCACCTCATGGACCTCTACGCCCCGCTCGTCGAGCTCACCACCACGGCCGACCTCCTGGGCCGGTGACCCCGGTCCACCCCGCGCCGCCGGACGCCCGGCTGCCCGACGGGTACGCCGTGCGCCTCGCCCCCGGCACCCGGCGGGTGGAGGACGGGACGGCGCTGGTCGGCGGCTCGCCGCTGCGCCTGCTGCGGCTCTCCCCGGCCGCCCGCCGCCTGCTCGACGGCGACCGGCTGACCGTGGCGGACGCGCGGACCGCGGCGCTCGCGGGCCGACTGCTCGACGCCGGCGTCGCGGTGCCCGAGCCCGCCGGCCCCGCGCCCGGCCCGGACGACGTCACCGTGGTCGTCCCGGTGCGCGACCGCCCCGACGGCGTCGCCCGGCTGCTGGCCGCGCTGCGGGCCGACCCGTCGACCGCCGGGGTGCGGGTGCTCGTCGTCGACGACGGCTCGGCCGACCCCGCCGCGCTCGCCGCCGCCCTCACCGACGCCCTGGCCCCCGCGGGCGTGGAGGTGCTGCGCCACCCGAGCTCGCGGGGCCCGGCCGCGGCCCGCGACACCGGCCTGCGCGCCGCGACCACCGAGGCCGTGGCGTTCCTCGACTCCGACGTCGTCCCGGTCCCCGGCTGGCTCGACGTGCTGCTGCCGCACCTCGCCGACCCGCGGCTGGCCGTCGTCGCCCCCCGCGTCACCGCCCTGCCGCCGGAGCGCCCCGGCTGGCTCTGCGCCTACGAGACCGCGGTCAGCGCCCTCGACATGGGCCCGGCGCCCGGCCCGGTCGCGCCGCTGACCGGCCTGTCCTACCTGCCGAGCGCGGCGCTGCTGGCCCGGCGGGCGGCGCTCGGCGACGGCTTCGACGAGCGGATGCGCGTGGCCGAGGACGTCGACCTCGTGTGGCGGCTGGCCGCGGCCGGGTGGCGGGTGCGCTACGAGCCGGCCGCGCGGGTGGCCCACGAGCACCCGTCCGCGACGGCTGCGTGGCTGCGCCGCCGCGCGCTCTACGGCACCGGGGCCGCGCCGCTGGCCGCCCGGCACGGCGCGCTCGTGGCCCCGGTGGTCATCAGCCCGTGGTCGGCGGCGGCGCTCGGGCTGGCCCTGGCCGGGCGCGGCGGCCGGGTCGCCGCGGCCGGCGTCCTCGGCGTCGCCGCGGCGCGCCTGGCGCACCGGCTGGCGCCGGCCGGCGGGCGTCCGCCGTACGGCCGGGCCGCCGGGCTGGTGCTGCGCGGCGCCGCCGCCGGCGCCCGCACGCTCGCCCGCTCGGCCACCCGCCACCACTGGCCGCTCACCGTCGCGGCCGCCGCCGTCTCCCGCCGCGCCCGCCGGGCGGCCGTCGCCGTCGCCGCGGCCGACGCCGTCCTGGGGTGGTGGCCGCACCGCGGGCAGGTGGACCTGCCGCGCTTCGCCGCGGCCCGCCGGCTGGAGGACCTCGCCTACGGCGCGGGGCTGTGGGCCGGCGCGCTGCGGGCCCGCAACCCCCGGTGCCTGCTGCCCGTCCGCCCACCGGCCGCCTGACCTGCGGCGGGACCCCCGCGGCGGTCCCCTGGCGCCGGGGGTGCGATCCGGGTCACCATGGGCGCACCATGTCCCTCAGCCCCGGGAGCGTGCCGTGACCGCCGTCAGCCCGTGGCTCGCGTTGCCCGGGGGACGGCCGTCGCCGGCGCACACCCGCCGGCTGCGGGCCGCGCACGAGACGCTGGTGACCCGCGGCTCCCCGCCGCCCCGGTCGGCCGTGCGCGAGGTGGTGTGGGACTCCTGGCGGCGCAGCCTGGGCAGCGGCGTCGACCCCGATGGCCAGCACCCGCCGGTCGACCTGCTCGACGACGACCTGGTCGCCTACCGCGCCGCCCACCCGCTCGCGCCGGTGCTGCCGGTGATCCGCCGGCTGCTCGTCGAGGACGCCGAGGCCGACCGCATGATCGTCGCGGTCACCGACGCCGAGGGCCGGATGCTGTGGGTCGAGGGGGACCGGCGGCTGCGCACCCTGGCCGAGGGCATGCACTTCGTCGCCGGCGCCCGCTGGTCGGAGGAGGTGGCCGGCACCAACGCCCCCGGGACGGCGCTGGCGCTGGACCACCCGGTGCAGATCTACGGCAGCGAGCACTACCGCCGTCCCGTGCAGCCGTGGAGCTGCTCGGCCGCGCCCGTGCACCACCCGGTCACCGGCGTCCTGCTCGGCGCCATCGACGTCACCGGCGGCGACCACGTGGCCAGCCCGCACGTGCTCACCCTCGTGCGCGCCACGGTGGCCGCCGTCGAGTCCGAGCTGCGCTGGCTGCACCGCGAGGAGGAGGCCCGCGGCCCGGCCCGGCCGGCGCCCGTCCGGGCCGCCGCGCCGCTGCTGGAGGTGCTCGGCCGCGAGCGTGCCCGGCTGACGACGCCGCGCGGGCCGCTGGAGCTCTCGCTGCGCCACTCCGAGCTGCTCCTGCTGCTCGCCGAGGCCGCCGCCGCGGGGGAGGGGCGCACCACCGAGCAGCTGGCCGCCGAGTGCCACGCCGCCGACACCGCCGCCGTCACCGTCCGCGCCGAGCTGTCCCGGCTGCGCCGCCTCGTGGGCGCCGACCTCGTCGGGTCCCGCCCCTACCGGCTGCTCGGGCCGCTGGAGACCGACCTCGACCGGGTGCGCGCTCTGCTCGACCGGGGCGCGGTGGGCGCCGCCCTCGACCGCTACCCCGGGCCGGTGCTGCCGCGCTCGTGCGCACCCGGCGTCGTCGCGGCCCGCCGCCGCACGGCCGCCGCGCTGCGGTCCGCGGTGCTGCGCAGCCGCCGTCCCGAGCTGCTGCTGCGGTGGACGGCGCTGCCCGAGGCCCGCGACGACGTCGCCGTCTGGCAGGCCTGCCTCGAGGCGCTGCCGGCCGGCTCGCCCCGCCGCGGCGCCGTCGCCGGCCACCTCCTCTCCCTGCGGCGCGGCGCCCGGGCCTGATCCGGACGCGCCGGTTCGGGAATGCCGCCCGGCGACGCGGACTTGGCACGGCTACGTGAGTGCCCGCGCCGCCGCCCCGCCCGCCCCCGTCCGTCCCGTCACGCTGGCCACCCCGCGGGTGGCCGTGGCGCTGGTCGCCCTGGCGCTCGGCGGTTTCGCCATCGGCACCACCGAGTTCGTCACGATGGGCCTGCTGCCCGACATCGCCTCCGGCGTCGGCGTGAGCATCCCGGCCGCCGGGCACGTCATCTCCGCCTACGCCCTCGGCGTCGTCGTCGGCGCCCCGGTGCTGGCCGCGCTCGGCGCCCGCCTGCCCCGCCGGGCGCTGCTCGTGGGGCTCATGGCCGCCTTCCTCGTCGGCAACGCGCTCAGCGCCCTCGCCCCCGGCAACACCACGCTGCTGCTCGCCCGCTTCGTCAGCGGCCTGCCGCACGGCGCGTACTTCGGCGTCGCCTCGCTCGTCGCCGCCTCGCTGGTCGGCGCCGAGCTGCGGGGCCGCGCGGTGAGCACCGTGATGCTCGGCCTCGCGGTGGCCAACGTGGCCGGCGTGCCCGCCGCCACCTGGCTCGGCCAGACGCTGGGCTGGCGCGCGGCGTACTGGGCCGTCGTCGTCCTCGCCGTGCTGACCGTGGCCGCCGTGCTCGCCGTCGTCCCCTCCCGCCCCGGCGACCGCGACGCCACCGTGCGCGCCGAGCTGGGCGCGCTGCGCCGGCCGCAGGTGCTGCTCACCCTCGCGGTCGGCACCGTCGGGTTCGGCGGCATGTTCGCCGTCTACAGCTACGTCGCGCCGCTGGCCACCGAGGTCACCGGGCTGTCCCGCGGCACCGTGCCGTGGGTCCTGTTCGCCTTCGGCGTCGGCGGCGTCATCGGCACCGCGCTCGGCGGGCGGCTCGCCGACCTGGCGCTGTTCCGGTCGCTGGTGGGCACGCTGGTCGCCCTCGCCGTGCTGCTCCTGCTGGTCGGCCCGGCCGCCGGCTCCGGCCCCACCCTGCTGACCGGCATCTTCCTGCTCGCCGTCGCCGCCTCCACGCTGGTCGTCTGCCTGCAGCTGCGGCTCATGGAGGTCGCCGGCGAGGCGCAGATGCTCGGCGCCGCGCTGAACCACTCCGCGCTCAACGCGGCGAACGCCCTCGGCGCGTGGCTCGGCGGCGTCGTCATCGCCGCCGGGTACGGCTACACCGCGCCGAGCCTGGTGGGGGCGGGCCTGGCGGTCCTCGGCCTGGCCGCGCTGGCGGCCAGCGCCGTGCTCCGCCGCCGCGAGCTGCGGGCCCTCGTCGCCGCCTGAGGCGCTGCAACAGCGCTGCAACCTCTCTCCTGCGGGCGCGCGTCCCGCAGGGCCTCCGCGGATGCGGGTCTCGCCCCCAGGAGAGCCCGCATCCGCGGCTCGGCTGTTCCCTCCGCCGCAGGTAAGCGTGGCCTAAGTCACTCTCCCGTTGCCAGACTCCGCCGGAGAGCGCCCGGCGGGCCGGGCGCCACGCGCCCTGCAACGGAGCGGAGGATCCATGACACGGGTGAGCATGCGGGTCGACGGCGTCACGTACACGGACGAGGTCGAACCCCGGACGCTGCTGGTCCACCACCTGCGCGAGGCCCTGGGCAAGGTCGGGACGGTCGTCGGCTGCGACACCAGCAACTGCGGCGCCTGCACCGTCCACCTCGACGGGCAGGCGGTGAAGTCCTGCACCGTCCTCGCGGTCCAGGCCGACGGCGCCGAGGTCACCACCATCGAGGGCATCGCGGAGCCCGGAGGCGCCCTGCACCCGGTGCAGAAGGCGTTCCACGAGATGCACGGTCTCCAGTGCGGCTACTGCACGCCCGGGATGATCATGGCCTCGATCGACCTGCTGAAGGAGAACCCGGACCCGAGCGACGCCGAGGTCCGCGAGGGCATCGAGGGCAACCTCTGCCGCTGCACCGGCTACCAGAACATCGTCCGCGCGGTGCAGCAGGCCGCGGGCGAGATGACGTCCACCTCCTCCGCCGCCCCTGAGACCACCGGAGCGCAGGCATGACCCTCACCGAGGACCCGGCGACCACCGCCGTCGAGAAGGAGGTCGGCAAGGCGCGCCGCCGCAAGGAGGACGCGCGCCTGATCACCGGGCGCACGACCTGGACCGACAACATGGTCCTGCCCGGGATGCTGCACATGTCCGTGGTCCGCAGCCCCGTGGCCCACGGGAAGATCAGCAGCATCGACGTCAGCGCCGCGAAGGCCGCGCCCGGCGTCGTCGCCGTCTTCACCGGCCGCGACATCGCCGACGAGCAGGGCTCCATCCCCTGCGCCTGGCCGGTCACCCCGGACATGGTCAACCCCGGGCACCCCTCGCTCGCCGTCGACGAGGTCAACCACGTCGGCGAGGGCGTCGCGGTGATCATCGCCCGCTCGCGGGCCGCGGCCGCCGACGCGATCGAGCTGGTCGACGTCGACTACGAGCCGCTGCCGCCGGTCCTCGACATGGAGGAGGCGGTCAAGGCCGACGCCGACCTCTGTCACGACCACACTCAGTCCAACACCAGCTACCACTTCGTCTTCGACGCCGGCGAGGCCGGCACGGGCACCGACACCGAGCAGGCGTTCGCCGACGCCGAGGTCGTCGTCAGCCGCCGGTTCGTCAACCAGCGGCTGATCCCGGCCTTCATGGAGCCCCGCTCGGTCGTCGTCCAGCCCCAGGGCGACAACTACACGATGTGGTCAGCCACCCAGGTGCCGCACATCCTGCGCGTCATGCTCGCCTCGGTCACCGGCGTGCCCGAGCACAAGCTGCGCGTCATCGCCCCCGACGTCGGCGGCGGCTTCGGCGGCAAGCTGCAGGTCAACCCGGAGGAGGTCATCGCGCTGCTCGTGGCGCGGCGGCTCGGCAAGCCGGTGAAGTGGACCGAGACGCGCAGCGAGTCGCTGATGACCGCCCACCACGGCCGCGACCAGATCCAGTACGTCGACATCGCCAGCGACCGCGAGGGCAACGTCAAGGCCCTGCGGGTGCGGCTGCTCGCCGACATGGGCGCCTACCTGCGGCTGATCACCCCCGGCGTGCCGGCGCTCGGCGCCTTCATGTTCCCGGCGATCTACAAGTTCCCGGCCTACCGCTTCGAGTGCGACGGCGTCTTCACCAACAAGGTGCCCACCGACGCCTACCGCGGCGCCGGCCGGCCCGAGGCGACCTTCGCCATCGAGCGGATCATGGACGAGCTCGCCGTCGAGCTCGGCATGGACCCGCTGGAGCTGCGCCGGAAGAACTGGATCCAGGCCCAGGAGTTCCCGTTCACCACGGTGGCGGGCCTCGAGTACGACAGCGGCGACTACGAGACCGCCACCCAGCAGGCGCTCGAGCTGATCGGCTACGACGAGCTGCGCGAGGAGCAGCGCCGCCGCCGGGAGTCGAACGACCCGGTGCAGCTCGGCATCGGCTTCTCCACCTTCACCGAGATGTGCGGCCTCGCGCCCAGCCGGGTGCTCGGGTCGCTGTCCTTCGGTGCCGGCGGCTGGGAGCACGCGGCCATCCGGATGCTGCCGACGGGCAAGGTCGAGGTGGTCACCGGCTCGACCCCGCACGGGCAGGGCCACGAGACGGCGTGGAGCCAGCTGGTCGCCGACGCCCTCGGGGTGCCCTTCGAGGACGTCGAGGTGCTGCACGGCGACACCGCGATCGCCACCAAGGGCCTCGACACCTACGGCTCGCGCTCGCTCGTCGTCGGCGGGACCGCCGTGGTGAAGGCCGCGGAGAAGGTGGTCGCCAAGGCCCGGAAGGTCGCCGCGCACCTGCTCGAGGCCAACGAGGACGACCTGGAGTTCGCGGACGGGAGGTTCTCCGTCCGCGGCACGCCGGGCGCCTCGCTCGCCATCCAGGAGATCGCGCTCGCCGTCTTCGCCGCGCACGACTACCCGGAGGGCATCGAGCCCTCGATCGACGCCGACGCGACCTTCGACCCGGTCAACTTCTCCTTCCCCCACGGCACGCACATCTGCGCCATGGAGGTCGACACCGACACCGGGTTCGTCAAGATCCGCAAGTACGCGTGCGTCGACGACGTCGGCACGATCGTCAACCCGCTGATCGTCGAGGGGCAGGTGCACGGCGGGCTGGCCCAGGGCATCGCGCAGGCGCTGTACGAGGAGGCCGTCTACGACGCCGACGGCAACCTCACCACCGGCACCTTCGTCGACTACCTGGTCCCCTCGGCCGCCGACCTGCCGCACTTCGACACCGGCAACACGGTGCACGAGGCGCCGGGCAACCCGATCGGCGCCAAGGGCGTGGGCGAGGCCGGCTGCATCGCCAGCACCCCGGCGGTGGTCAACGCCGCGCTCGACGCCGTCCGGCACCTCGGCGTGAGCGACATCCGCATGCCGCTGACCCCCGAGCGGGTCTGGCGGGCCATCCACCAGGGCGGCGACGGCGGCGACCGGGCCGCGGCCGGCACCAACGCCTACGGCGGCGCCTCCACCGAGTCCACGACCGGTGTCTCGACCCCTGCTTCGTCCCTCGGAGGTGACCGGTGATCCCCGCCGCGTTCGAGTACGTCCGGCCGACCACCGTCGACGAGGCCGTCCAGGCGGTCGCGGAGGGCGGTGAGGACGTCAAGATCATGGCCGGCGGGCAGTCGCTCATCCCGGTCATGCGGCTGCGGCTGGCGGCGCCCGAGACCGTCGTCGACCTCGGCCGGGTGGCGGAGATGCGCGGCGTCCGCGACGAGGGCGACGCGCTGGTGATCGGCGCCATGACCACGCACGCGGAGGTGGTCACCGACCCGCTGATCGCCCAGCACGCGAAGCTGATCGCCGAGGCGACCGAGACGGTGGCCGACCGGCAGACCCGCCGGCGCGGGACCTTCGGCGGCGCGCTGGCGCACGCCGACCCGGCCGGCGACCTGCCCGCCGTGGCGCTCGCCCTCGATGCGCAGATGGTGATCGCCGGGCCCTCGGGACGGCGGACGGTGCCGGCGTCGGAGTTCTTCGTCGACTACCTCACCACCACCCTCGACGAGGGCGAGGTGCTCGTGGAGATCCGGGTACCGAAGCTCGCCGGGGACTGGGGCGCGCGGTACGAGAAGTTCAACCGGGTGGCGCAGGCCTGGTCGATCGTCGCGGTCGCCGCGGCGGTCCGGCGGGAGAACGGGCACATCGCCGAGGCGCGGATCGGGCTGACGAACATGGGCCCGACCCCGCTGCGGGCGTCGGCCACCGAGGCCGCCCTCGCCGGTGCCGCGGCGTCGCCGGACGCGGTCGCGCAGGCGGCCCGCTCGGCGGCCGAGGGCACCAGCCCGAGCAGCGACCTCAACGCCCAGGCCGACTACCGCGAGCACCTCGCGCAGGTGCTCACTCGCCGGGCGGTCGCCACCGCCGCCGGGTTGTAGTTTCGCCCCAACCCCGGCTCCGCCCGTCCCCTCGGCCGGCCCGCCCACCCGGGCGGACCGGCCGAGGTCCGTTCCCACCCCCGGAGGTCGCACCGTGCAGCTGGAGAACTCCTTCACCGTCCCCGTCCCCGTCGACGAGGCCTGGCGGGTGCTCCTCGACATCGAGCGGATCGCCCCGTGCATGCCCGGCGCCGCCCTCGACTCGGTCACCGGTGACGACTTCACCGGCCGGGTGAAGGTCAAGCTGGGCCCGATCAACCTGACCTACCAGGGCAAGGCGTCGTTCGTGGAGAAGGACGAGGCCGCGCACCGGGCGGTCATCGACGCCCGCGGCAAGGACCAGCGCGGCAACGGCACCGCGGCGGCCACCATCACCGCGAAGCTGCTCGCCGAGGGCCAGGTCACCCGCGTCGACGTGCTCACCGACCTCAACATCACCGGCCGGCCCGCCCAGTTCGGCCGCGGGGTCATGACCGACGTCGGCAACAAGCTGCTCGGCCAGTTCGCCGACAAGCTCGCCGCCCAGCTCGGCGAGGGCGACGCCCAGGGCGACGCCGACCGGGCCGGGAGCGCCGCCACGGGGGCCGTCGCGGGGGCCGCCGCGACCGCCACCGGCGTCGCGGAGGAGGTCGCCCAGTCGGTCGAGCAGACCCCGGGGGACAACGCCGTGGCCGAGGCCGTGCGCTCGGCCGGCACGAAGGCCCGCGAGGCCGCCGCGTCGGCCACCGACTCGCTGACGGCCGACGCCGACACCGCGGCGGCCAACCCGCCCACCCGGCCGATCACCCCGGTGGGCGCCACGGACACCGCGCCGGTGCCCGCGGTCGCCGACACCGCGCCGGCGACGTCGGACACCGCCCCGGCGTCGTCGGACACCGCCCCGTCCTCGGGCGGGACGCCCGCCGCGCCGTCCGCCGGCCGGGCGCCCAGCGCGCCGCCGTCGGGCAACACGGCTCCTCCCGGCCGCCCGGCCACCGGCGCCCCGCCGCGGAGCACCCCGTCCGCCGCGCCCCGGCCGCAGCCGGCCGCCGAGCCCGAGCCGATCGACCTGCTGGAGGTCGCCGGCGGGGCCGCGATGGCGCGCTACGCGGCGCCCGGGGCCGCGGTGGCGGCGGTGCTGCTGCTCGTGGTGCTGGCGTTCCGGCGGCGCCGCCGCTGAGGCCGCTGCGCGACCGTGATCATCGGATGCGTGCACGGCCGGCCGGCGTGCCGGCGCGTGTCCCGTGCACGCATCCGATGATCGACTCGAGGAGGGGCGCCCGCTCGAGTTGATCATCGGCTCGTTGCCGCCGACACGCGCGGACACGCCGCGGCGAGCGGCGACCGTCCGATGGTCAACACCTGAGGGGCAGCTGCTCCAGCCAGGCGAGCGCCGCTGCGGCCACCGCGTCGGGGTCCTTCCCGAGCGAGTGGTCGCCCGGCACCGGGTGCACCGACGCCGCCGGCACGCCCGCCAGCGCGGCGGCGACCTCCTCCGGCCGGCCCATCGCGTCGGTCCCGCCCTGCACCACGGCGAGCGGCACGCCGGCCGCCCGCAGCTCATCGGCCCGGCTGCGCTCGGGCCGGCCCGGCGGGTGCAGCGGGAACGCCAGCGCCAGCACGCCGTCGGCACCGAGCGTCGCCGCGGTCCGGCAAGCCACCCGCGCCCCCGCGCTGCGGCCGCCGACCACCAGGGGCCCGGTCAGCACGCCCCCGCTGCGCAGCGCCTCGAGCACCGCGGTCCAGGCGACGTCGAGCTGCGGGGGTGCCGGCGCGATCCGCTTGCCGGCCACCCGCCACGGCTGGTCCACCCGCAGCACCCGCCAGCCGGCCGCGGCCGCCGCGGCCGTGACGGCGAGCAGGTCGGGCCCGTCCGTCGCGCCGCCCGCACCGTGCCCCAGCACCAGCGTGCCGACGGCGGAGCCCGGACCGGCGGCGCGCACCGCGGCCGGGCCGAGCGGGGTGTCGACGAGGACCGGCGGGCTCACCGCGCGAGCAGCGCGTCGACCGCCCCGGCGAGGTCGGCGGCCACCACCGACGGGGCGGGCAGCGCTGGCGCCCAGACGCGCTCGGCGCGCGGGAACCAGGCGCCGGTCAGGCCCGCCCGCTCCGCGCCGTGGACGTCCCACGCGTGCGCGGCCACCAGCGCCATGCGCGCGGGCGCCACCCCGCAGACGCCGGCCGCCCACACGTACGCCTCCCGGGAGGGCTTCCACGCCTGCACCGTCTCGCTGGTCAGCGTGCGCTCCACCAGCGGCGTGATCCCGCCGCGCTCCAGCCCGGCCTCGGCCACGCCCGGCGACCCGTGCGACAGCGTCACCACCCGCACGCCGGCCTCCGCCAGCCGCCGCAGCGCGGGCTCGACGTCGGGGTGCGGCGAGAGCTCCAGGAAGCTGTCGGCGACGCGGCCGCGGTCGCGCTCGGAGAGGTCGGTCAGCTGCGCCAGCGCCGACTCGAAGGCCGCGCGGAAGGGCACCCGGAGCCCGGCGACCGTGGCCGCCGTGCCGGTGTGCAGCGTGCGGGCGAAGACCGTGGGCAGCAGGCCCTCGGGCTGCCCGTGCTCGACCAGCGCGGCGGCGACCGGCGCGAGGTCGAGCAGCGTCTCGTTGACGTCGAACGCGACGACGTCGGGCCGGGAGGTCACGCCGTCGTGCTGTCGCCGGTGTCCCCGGGGCGGCCGGGTTCGGTGCGGCCGGCGGTGGTCTGCCGGCGGCGGTGGTGGCGGATGTCCTTGACCCGCTTGTAGACCAGCCAGCCCACGCCCAGGACGACCACGGCCGCGACCAGGTAGTCGAAGTACTTGAGGTTGTCCTGGATGAAGTCGCCCGCGACGACGCCGAGGGTCACCAGCAGGCTGTTCCAGATCAGGCTGCCCGCGGCGGAGTAGAGGACGAACTGGAGGAACGGCATCCGGACGACGCCGGCCGGCACGGAGATGAAGCTGCGCACGATCGGGACCATGCGGCCGAAGAACACCGCCGAGCGGCCGTGCCGCTCGAACCAGGCGAAGGTCCGGTCGACGTCGGCGGTCTCCACCAGCGGCAGCCGGTCGAGGAAGGCGTGCGAGCGGCGAGGGCCGAGCGCCCGGCCGACGTAGTAGAAGAAGATCGCCCCCAGGATCGAGCCCAGGGTGGCGAAGAGGATGACCGGCACGATCGACATCTCGCCGCTGTTGATCAGCACGCCGGCCAGGCCGAGCACGGCCTCGCTGGGGATCGGCGGGATGACCGTCTCCAGCAGGATGGAGAACCCGACGCCGAGGGGCCCGAGGGTCTCGACCAGCTGGAGCAGCCAGCCGGTGATCCCGCCCTGGTCGGAGGACGCGGCGGCGAGGAACGACATGCGACCACGGTAGAGGGGCCTCCGGGGGGTCGCCCGGACGCTGCCGGACCACGGGGGCCGGTGGGGCTAGCGTTCCGCCATGCGCCAGCGACTCACCGCCCGGGCCGTGATCGTGGGGGACCGGGCCGGCACCGTCGTCCCGGACGCCGTCGTCGACGTCGAGGACGGCCGGATCGCGTGGGCCGGACCGGCCGCCGACGCCCCGCCGGCCGGCGACGCCCAGGTGGTCGCGCTGCCCGGCCTGCTCGTGCCCGGGCTGGTCAACAGCCACTCGCACGCGCCGATGGTGCTGTTCCGCGGGCAGGGCGAGGGGCTGCCGCTGGACCGCTGGCTGCGCGAGGTGATGTGGCCGCGCGAGGCCCGGCTGACCCCCGACGACGTCGAGGTGGCGATGACCGCCGCATCGGCGGAGATGCTGCGCGGCGGGGTGACCACCAGCGTCGAGATGTACTTCGAGCCCGCGCGGATCGCCGCGGCGGTCGGCGCCACCGGCGCCCGGGCGGTGATCGCCGCGCCGATGGTTCCGCTGCCCGGCATGCCGCCGCTGGAGGAGCAGCTGGCCGCCGCGGTGGAGCTCGCGCGGGGGGTGCCCGACGACGGCAGCGTCGAGTACGGCCTCGGCCCGCACGCGGCCTACACCGTGCCGCTGCCCCTGCTGCGCCGCGCGGCCGAGCTGGCCCGTGAGCACGGGATGCTGCTGCACCTGCACGTGGCCGAGACCGCGACCGAGGGCGCCGACCTGCTCGCCGAGCACGGGCTGTCGGTGCCGGCGCTGCTGGCCGCCCACGACGTCCTCGGCGGCCGGGTGCTCGCCGCGCACTGCGTGCACATGGACGACGGCGACCTCGAGCTGTGGCGCGAGTACGACGTCGCCGTCGCGCACTGCCCGGCCAGCAACGCCAAGCTCGCCAGCGGCGTCGCGCGGCTGCGGGACATGCTCGACCGCGGCCTCCGGGTGGGCCTGGGCACCGACGGGCCGGCGTCCAACGACGGGCTGGACCTGCTCGCCGAGGTGCGGCTGGCGGCCTCGCTGGCGCGGCTGCGCGAGCGGTCGGCCCTCGCGCTGACCGCGGCCGAGGCGTTCTGGCTGGCCACCGGCGGGGCCGCCGACGCGATCGGCCGGCCCGACCTCGGGCAGGTGGAGGCCGGGCGGCGCGCGGACCTGGTGCACGTCGACACCGGCGACCTCGGCTTCGAGCCCGTCGGCGACCCGGCCGACCTGCTCACCCACCTGGTCTGGTCGGGCGTCTCGCGGCAGGTGCGCGACGTGTGGGTGGGCGGGCGCCAGGTGGTCGCCGAGGGGGCGGTCACCACCGTCGACGCCGGCGCGCTGCGCGCCGAGGTGGCCGTCCGGGCGGCGCGCCTGGCCGGCTGACCTCGCACGATCAGGCCGCCTGATCGTGCTGCGTCCTGGCTCACCGCCGGAGGTGAGCCAGGAGGCGCTGCGGTGAGCCAGGAGGCGCTGCGGTGAGCCAGGACCCGCGCAGGTGGGCCAGGACCGGAGGACGCAGGTCAGGCCTGCGGGGCGGGTCCCGTCCAGGCGTAGAGGTGGCCGTCGACGACGACGGTGACCCAGCCGTCGCACAGCAGCGCCTGCTCGCCGGTCAGGTCGGGCCAGGAGCCGCCGCCGTCCCACGGCATGCCGGGGTGCGCCAGCGGGGTGCACGACCCGGGCGCCGTCGTCCCGGCCGCGAGCGCCATGTCCGCGCGCACGCTGCCGTCGTCCTCGCCGTACGCCTCGCCCGGCCGGACGACGGTCACGTCGGTCCCGACCGAGCGGGTCCAGAACGGCACCGAGCCCTCGGGGGCGCGCGCCGCGTCGTCGCGGGAGGTCGTCTCCGTGTGCCCCTGCAGCTCGGCGAGCACCGCCCCGGCGCCGTGCACGCCCGCCGGCATCGCCACCAGCACCCCGGCCACCGCCGTCGCCGCCACCGCGACCGCCCCGCCGAGCACCGCGCCGACCGTCCCGCGCACCGCGGACCTCCTCCCGTTCGGCCACCGTCGTGGTGGCGGGACGAGCGTCGTCCGCGCCGGTCGCTGCGCGCGTCGGCCGCCGGGACGATCCGCGGGGCCGCCCGCCGTCCGACCGGGGGAGGACCCGGGGAGCGCCGGCGTGCGACGGCGGCTGGAGGACGGGCGCCCGCTCGGGTTGACTGCGCGGGCATGGCGGCGTCCCTGCGGGTCCTGACCATGAACGTCCTCGGCCCGGCCAACCCGGACTGGCGACGGCGCAGCGCGCTGACCGGGGAGACGCTGCGCCGGCTGGACGCCGACGTCGTCGCCCTGCAGGAGGTGCCGGTCGCGGGCGGCACGGTGGAGGAGCTCCTCGGGTCCGGCTACACCGTCACCCCGTTCTCGCGGGCGGCGGATGACGGCGTCGGCGGGGTGCTGGCCACCCGCGCGCCGCACCGGGTGGTCGAGGAGGTCGACCAGCGCTGCACCGAGCGGGCCCGCGACTTCGCCTGGTGCGCCACGCTCGTCGTCGAGGTGGACACCGCGGTGGGCCGCACCCTGGTCGCCCACCACAAGCCGAGCTGGCAGTTCGGCTACGAGGGCGAGCGGGAGCGGCAGGCCCTCGCCGCCGCGCGCACGCTGGAGAGGCTCACCGGCACCGCCGACCACGTGGTGGTGCTCGGCGACTGCGACGCCACCCCCGACGCCGCGAGCATGCAGTTCTGGCGCGGCCGCCGGTCGCTCGACGGCACGAGCGTCTGCTACCAGGACGCCTGGGAGACGCTGCACCCCGGCGACCCCGGGCCCACCTTCGACGCGCGCAACCCGCTGGTGCGGGCCGGCGAGGTGGCCACCGCCGTGAGCCGGCGGATCGACTGGGTGCTGGTGCGCGCCGGCGTCCACGGGCCGACGCTGCAGGTCACCGCGTGCGCCCGGGTGCTCGACGAGCCCGTCGGCGGCGTGTGGGCGAGCGACCACTGCGGCGTCGTCGCCGACCTCGCGCTCCCGGACCACCCGCCGGGCACCTGGGCCTCCTCAACCGGATGGTTGACAACGTGAGCGGACGGTCCTACCGTCGTCTGCAACCACTTGGTTGAACGAGGAGGTCGAGAGGTGGCGGCAGATCCGCTCTCCCGGGTGTTCGCGGCGCTGGCCGACCCGACGCGGCGCGACATGGTCGCCCGGCTCGCGGTCGGCGACGCGACGGTCGGCGAGCTCGCCGCCCCCTACGACGTCACCGTGCAGGCGGTCTCCAAGCACCTGCGGGTGCTCGAGGACGCCGGCCTGGTGAGCCGGAGCCGGGAGGCGCAGCGCCGCCCGGTGCACCTGGAGGCGGAGGTGTTCGACCTGATGACGAAGTGGATCGAGCGCTACCGGCGGCAGGCCGAGGAGCGCTACCGCCGCCTCGACGACGTCCTCGCGGGCATGCCGGAGGACCCACCCCAGGAGAGGAACCCGTCATGACCACGAGCACGCGCGAGACCCGGATCGCCGCCGACCCCGACGTCCCGCTCATCCGCATCACCCGCGAGTTCGACGCCCCGCCGGCCAAGGTGTTCCGGGCGCACACCGACCCGGAGCTGGTCGTGCAGTGGCTCGGTCCGCGCGGGCTGGAGATGCGCATCGACCACTACGACTGCCGCACCGGCGGCTCCTACCGCTACGTGCACAGCGACGCGAACGGCGAGTACGCCTTCCACGGTTCCTTCCACGAGGTCCGCCCCGACGAGCGGATCGTGCAGACCTTCACCTTCGAGGGCATGCCCGACGGCGTCGCGCTGGAGAAGCTCGTGCTGGAGGACCTCGGCGACGGCCGCACCCGGCTGACCTCGACGTCGCTGTGCGACTCCTTCGCCGACCGCGACGCGATGCTGGCCAGCGGCATGGAGGTCGGCGTCGTCCAGGGCTACGAGCGCCTCGACGAGGTGCTGGCGCGCTGAGCGGCCGGGCGCGGGGGCGCCGCGTCAGGCGCGCAGCGAGATCGTCTCCCCGCGCTGCACCACCCGCACCTCCCCGGGCGCCCGCCGCTCGGCGACCTCCCGCACGAAGTCGCCGAGCGGCGAGGCGAACCGGTCGTAGTCGTCGTAGTGCACCGGCACCGTGACCGGCGGCCGCAACAGCTCCACCAGGTCGGCGCCCTGCCGGCCGTCCATCGTCACCGTGAAGCCCAGCGCCTTCGTCCCGCCGAGGTGGGGGACGACGACGTCGAGCGGCCCGCAGCGCTGCAGCACCTCCGCCAGGTACGGGCGGTAGAGCGTGTCCCCGGTGACGTAGCCCCGCCAGGTCACCTCGCCGCCGCGCAGCAGCTCCAGCACGCTGCCCATGACCGGCGGCAGCACCCGAGCGAGCACTCCCGGGCCGTGCTCGCCGGGCACCGAGGTGATCCGGAGCGTCTCCTCGCCGCGGGTGAGCTCGTGCACCTGCCAGGGGCGCAGGTCCGCCGTGGCGGAGAAGCCCCGCGAGGCGAGCGTCCGGGCGGCGGCCTGCGTGGTGACGACCGGCGTGGCCGTGTCGAGGCTCGCGTAGGCGATCCGGTCCCAGTGGTCGCCGTGCAGGTGGGAGAGCAGGACGGCGTCGAGGTCGGGCAGGTCGCCGGGCAGCAGCGCCGGGTCGGTCAGCCGCTTGGCGAACAGGCCCTTGCCGAGGTAGACGCGCTGCCCGCGGCCGATGAAGTTCGGGTCGGTGAGCAGCGTGAAGCCGCCGAGCCGCAGCAGCGTCGTCGCGTTGCCGCCGAAGGTCAGCGTGACGTCGTCCGCGGGGCCGGCCATGGCTCCCCGCTACCCGTCACCCGCCGGTCTGCAACCCGGGCAGCCGGTGCTGGTGCGCCGGCGGCCGGGGCAGGGTGCCGTGCTCGACCACCTGCTCGTGCACGGCCTCCAGGGCCGCGCGCAGCGCCGGGAGCTGGGCCGGGTCCAGCCCGTCGAAGAACAGCCGGCGGACGAGCGCGGCGTGGCCCGGCGTGGCGGCGCGCAGCGCGGCGAGCCCGGCGTCGGTGAGGACGGCGTCGGTGGCCCGCCGGTCCTGCGCCGAGGGGGCCTGCTCCACCAGGCCGCGCCCGCCCATCCGCTTGAGGTGGTGGGACAGCCGGCTGCGTTCCCAGGAGATGCGGGTGGCCAGGGCGCTGGTCTGCAGCCGCCGGCCGGGGGAGTCGGCGAGGGCGTTGAGGACGTCGTAGTCGGCGAGGGACAGGCCGCTGTCGGTCTGCAGCTGGTGGTTCATCTCGTAGGCCAGCCGCAGCGACACCCGCATGTAGGCGAACCAGGTCTCCTGCTGCTCGTCGGTGAGCACCGGCCCTCCCCATTGCGTGACATGTCATGTAACTTTCCGGACGGCGGCCCCGTCAGCGTCGACCCCGGACCGCGATCCGTCGTCCTCGAGCCGAGAGGCAACCATGTCCGAGCCCGTCCCGCCCGTCCTCGAGACCGCCGCGCAGGCGTTCGCCGACGCCAACTCGACCCCGCCGTTCCTCTACCAGCTGGCCCCGGAGAAGGGTCGCGAGATCGCCGTCGCGGTGCAGACCGACCCGCCGCCGGTCCTCGCGCCCGCCGACGTCGAGGACCTCACCGTCCCCGGCGGCCCGACCGGCGAGGTGCGGGTGCGCATCGTCCGGCCGCGGGGCGCCACCGGGCCGCTGCCCGTCGTCCTCTACGTGCACGGCCTGGGCTGGGTCTTCGGCGGCCCCGTCACCCACGACCGGCTGGTGCGCGAGCTCGCCGTCGGCGTGCAGGCCGCCGTCGTGTTCCCCGACTACGACCTGGCGCCCGAGCACCGCTACCCGACGCAGATCGAGCAGGTCTGGGCCGTCGCCGACTGGATCGCCATGAACGGCCCGGAGCACGGGCTCGACGCCTCCCGCCTCGCCGTCGCCGGCGACTCGGTGGGCGGCAACATGGCCACGGTCGCCACGATCCTCGCCAAGCAGCGCGGCGGGGTGGAGTTCCGGGGGCAGCTCCTCTACTACCCGGTCACCGACGCGTCGTTCGACACCGGCTCCTACGAGCAGTTCGCCGAGGGGTACTTCCTCGCCCGCGAGGGCATGCGCTGGTTCTGGGACCAGTACACGACCGACGAGGCGCAGCGCGCGGAGATCACCGCCTCGCCGCTGCGCGCCTCGACCGAGGACCTCGCCGGGCTGCCCCAGGCGCTGGTGATCGTGGCCGAGGCCGACGTGCTGCGCGACGAGGGCGAGGCCTACGCCGCCAGGTTGCGGGCGGCCGGCGTCCCGGTCACCGCCGTCCGCTACGGCGGGATCATCCACGACTTCGTCGGCCTCAACCCGCTGCGGCACACGTTCGCCGCGCAGGCGGCGATCGAGCAGGGCATCGCGTTCCTGCGCGGCGTCCTCGGCACCGACTGATGGCCGGGGCGGAGGAGCTCCTGGAGCGGATGCTGCAGGAGGTCTTCAACGAGCCGGACCCGCAGCGACGGGCGGCGGCGATCGCCGACGTGTTCACCGACGACGTCGTCTTCACCGACGACGGCCGCACGGTGCGCGGGCGCGAGGACCTGGCGGCCACGGTCACCGGGCTGCTGGCGCAGGGGCCGGGCCTGGTCTTCACCCCGGCCGGGCCCTTCCGCGGGGTCGGTGACCTGGGGATGCGGCCGTGGCGCCTCGGCCCGCCGGGCGCGGAGCCGGTGCTCGGCGGTCTCGACGTCGCCCAGGTCGCGGACGGCCGCATCGCCCGGCTCTGGACCGTGCTCGACGCCTGACGCAGGGCGGGGGCGTCGGCCGGCGTCCCCGCCCGCCGGCGGAATGCGTGACATGTCATGCGAGTTCTCCCGGGCGCACATGACGACACGGGAGGGACCCACGATGGGACAGCTGGACGGCAGGACGGCGCTGGTCACCGGCGCCACCTCGGGCATCGGACTGGCCGCGGCGCGGCGGTTCGCGGCGGAGGGTGCGCAGGTCTTCGTGACGGGGCGCCGCAAGGACGCGCTCGACGAGGCGGTGGAGGGCATCGGGCACGGCGCGGTGGGCGTGCCGGGGGACGTCGCCGAGCAGGCAGACCTCGACCGGCTCTTCGAGACGATCGCCGCGGCCGGGCGCGGCCTCGACGTCGTCCTCGCCAACGCCGGCGGCGGCGAGTTCGCCGCGCTCGGCGAGATCACCCCGCAGCACTACGCGGACACCTTTGACCGCAACGTCCGCGGCACGGTCTTCACCGTGCAGGGCGCGCTGCCGCTGCTCAACGACGGCGCGTCGGTCGTGCTCACCGGCTCGACGGCGACCCTGCACGGCACCCCGGCGTTCGGCCTCTACGCGGCGTCGAAGGCGGCGATCCACCAGCTCGCCCGCACCTGGGCGGTCGAGCTGGCCGGCCGCGGCATCCGGGTGAACACCCTGGTGCCCGGGTCGACGGCGACGCCGGGCCTGCGCGGCCTGGCCCCGGACGAGGCCGCCGCCGACGCGATGGTCGAGGGGATGGCGGCGGGCATCCCGCTGCGCCGGCTGGCCCGGCCCGAGGAGATCGCCGCCGGGGCCTTGTTCCTGGCGTCGGACCAGAGCAGCTTCATGACCGGCAGCGAGCTCGTTCTCGACGGCGGCCAGGACCAGGTCTGAGCCGCACCCCGACAGGAGGACCCGATGGAGCAGATCGACCCGGACGTCCCGCCGAGCGGCACCGGCTGCGTGGAGTGCGACGCGACCGGCGGCTGGTGGTTCCACCTGCGCCGGTGCGCCGCCTGCGGCCATGTGGGCTGCTGCGACTCCTCGCCGTCGCAGCACGCGTCGGCCCACGCGGCGGCCACCGGGCACCGGGTCGTGCAGAGCTTCGAGCCCGGTGAGGACTGGGCGTGGGACTACGTCGACGAGCGCTACGCCCGCGGCGTGCGGCTCGCGCCGCCGACCGAGCACCCGGCCGACCAGCCGGCCCCCGGGCCGGCCGGGCGGGTCCCCGCGGACTGGCAGCGGCTCCTGCACTGAGGGCGGGGCGGGGGCGGCCCGGCTGGTAGACAGGGGCGGTGGTGCAGCCCCGGGACGTCGACGAGTCCTTCCTCGCCCTGCCCCTGTCCGCGCTCGCCGAGGCGGCGCTCACCCGCGCGGTCGACCTCGGCTGCGAGCACGCCGACCTGCGCGTCGAGCGGATCCGCACGCAGTCGCTGAACCTGCGCGACGCCCGCCTCGAGTCGCTGGCCGACGGCGAGGACCTCGGCCTCGCCGTGCGCGTCGTCCACGAGGGCACCTGGGGCTTCGCCGCCGGCGTCGTGCTCACCGCCGCGGAGGCGGTGCGGCTGGCCGAGCAGGCGGTCGCCGTCGCGCAGGTGTCCGCGGCGCTGGTCACCGACCGGGTCGAGCTCGCCCCGGAGCCGCCGCACGAGGGCGCGTGGGTGTCCGCCTACGACGTCGACCCGTTCGAGGTGCCCGACGCCGACAAGACCGCGCTGCTCACCGAGTGGTCCGAGCGGCTGCTGGCCGCCGACGGCGTCGAGCACGTGACGTCGGGCTGCATGCACGTCAAGGAGCAGAAGTTCTACGCCGACACGTCCGGCACCCGGACGCGGCAGCAGCGGGTGCGCATCGCGCCGGAGTTCACGGCGCTGACCGTCGACCGCGCCACCGGCGCCTTCGAGAGCATGCGCACGATCGCCCCGCCGGTCGGCCGCGGCTGGGAGTACCTCACCGACGGCCGCTACGACTGGGCCGCGGAGCTCGCGGAGATCCCCGAGCTGCTGCGCGAGAAGACCAAGGCGCCGTCGGTGGAGCCGGGCCGCCACGACCTCGTCGTCGACCCCTCCAACCTGTGGCTGACCATCCACGAGTCGGTCGGCCACGCCACCGAGCTGGACCGGGCGCTGGGCTACGAGGCCGCCTACGCCGGCACCTCGTTCGCCACCCCCGACGGGCTGGGCAGCCTGCGCTACGGCTCCGAGCTCATGCACGTCACCGGCGACCGCACGGCCGAGCACGGGCTGTCGACGATCGGCTGGGACGACGAGGGCGTCGAGGCCCAGCGCTGGGACATCGTCCGCGGCGGCGTGCTCGTCGGCTACCAGGTCGACCGCAACACCGCGCGGATGGGCGGGATGGACCGCTCCAACGGCTGCGCGTTCGCCGACTCGCCGCGGCACGTGCCGGTGCAGCGGATGGCCAACGTGTCGCTGCAGCCGGCCGACGACGGGCCGGACCTCGACGGCCTCATCGGCGGGGTCGAGCGCGGCATCTACGTCGTCGGCGACAAGAGCTGGTCGATCGACATGCAGCGCTACAACTTCCAGTTCACCGGCCAGCGCTTCTACCGCATCGAGGGCGGCCGGCTGGCCGGGCAGCTGCGCGACGTCGCCTACCAGGCCACGACGACGGACTTCTGGGGCTCGATGCGCGCCGTCGGCGGCCCCTCGACCTACCGCCTCGGCGGCGCGTTCAACTGCGGCAAGGCCCAGCCCGGGCAGGTCGCGCCGGTGAGCCACGGCTGCCCGGCGGCGCTCTTCGAGGGCGTCACCATCCTCAACACGGTCCAGGAGGGCGGGCGATGAGCCGGCTGAGCGCGCAGGAGCTCGTCGAGCAGGCGCTGGCCGCCTCCACCGCCGACGGGTGCGTGGCCTACGTCGTCGAGAGCACCGAGGCGAACCTGCGGTGGGCGTCGAACAGCCTGACGACGAACGGGGCGATGCGCTCGCGCCAGGTCGTCGTCGTCTCCTTCGTCGACGGCGGCGCCGGGATGGCCACCGGCACGGTGGCGCGCACCGGCACGCCCGACGTCGCCGAGCTGGTGGCCGCCAGCGAGCAGGCCGCGCGCGACGCCGGTCCCGCCGAGGACGCGGTGCCGCTGGTGTCGGAGGCGCCGGCGGGCGCGGGGGACTGGGACGCCGACCCGGCGGAGACCTCGATCGAGGTGTTCACCGAGTTCGCGCCGGCGCTGGGGGAGGCCTTCGGCGCCGCCCGCTCCCGCGGTGACCTGCTGTTCGGCTACGCCGAGCACTCGCTGACCACCACGTACGTGGGCACCTCGACCGGCCTGCGGCTGCGGCACGACCAGCCCACCGGCCGGGTGGAGCTCAACGGCAAGAGCACCGACTTCTCGCGCTCGGTGTGGGCCGGCGTGGGCACCCGCGACTTCCGCGACGTGTCGGTGCCCGACCTCGCCGCCGACGTCGAGCGCAAGCTCGGCTGGGCGCAGCGCCGCGTCGACCTGCCGGCGGGGCGGTACGAGACGGTGCTGCCGCCGTCGGCCGTGAGCGACCTGATGCTCTACGCCTACTGGACGATGGAGGCGCGGGACGCCGACGAGGGCCGCAACGTCTTCGCCCGCGCCGGCGGCGGCAACCGGATCGGCGACCGGCTGGCCCAGCTCCCGCTGACCCTGCGCAGCGACCCGCACGCGCCCGGCCTGGAGGCCGCGCCGTTCCAGGTGGTCAGCGCGTCGTCGGGGTCGGCGAGCGTGTTCGACAACGGGATGGCGACGCCGGCGGTCGACTGGATCCGCGACGGCGTGCTCACCAACCTGGTGCGGCCGCGGGCCTGGGCGCTCAAGACCACCGCGCCGGCCGTGGCCGCCGTCGACAACCTGGTGCTCGAGGCCCCCGGGGCGACGGCGTCGCTGGACGACATGGTGGGCGCCACCGACCGCGGCCTGCTGCTCACCACGCTCTGGTACATCCGCGAGGTCGACCCGCAGACGCTGCTGCTGACCGGGCTCACCCGCGACGGCGTGTTCCTCGTCGAGGGCGGCGAGGTGACCGGTGCGGTGAACAACTTCCGGTGGAACGAGTCGCCGGTGGACCTGCTGGGGCGGATCTCCGAGGCGGGGCGCACCGAGCGGACGCTGCCGCGCGAGTGGAACGACTGGTTCACCCGCGCCGCGATGCCGCCGGTCCGGGTGCCGGACTTCAACATGAGCTCGGTGTCCCCGGCCAGCTGAGGGCCTTCGTAGCGCTCTTGGCCCCTGCCTTCCGCGCGCGAACGGCGGATGGGGCCGCACTGCCGGTGTTCCTCCTGCGTTGACGGCGCTGCAGGACCGGCAGTGCGCGAGGAACCCTGGCAACCCGCCCCAGCACGGGCTCGTGCGGTGCTCGACGCGCTCGTGCGCTGTTGCGACGCCGCAGGAGCAGCGGCAGCACCGCAGGAGCGCGGCCTCAGGAGTGACGTCCGCGCTCCCGGGGTCCTGCAGCGCCCCGGGACGCCGGACGACACCCCAGGAGCCGGACCCGTGACGACGGCGGTCCGACCTCCGCGCGCGGGAGGCGGGACGGGGGCCCGTGCGGGTCCGGCAACAGACCCGGAACAGCAGGTCAGCGGCGCGCCCGATCCGGAAACGAGAACTCGTTCCGGACGTCACCAGGGGGCAACGGGAGCCCGCCAGGGTCATCGTCATGACGACGCCGACCCGCTGGCGGGTGCACGACGCGCACCGCCACCTCGGCGTCCTCCCCGCGCACCCGTTCTACGGCGGCCCGCCGGTCAACCCCGACACCACCGCCCGCGCCACGATCGACGAGCTGCTCGCCGACCTCGACCGCGAGGGCACCGAGCGCGCGCTCGTCATCCCGAACTACGGCGTCCCCGACCCGAGCACCTCCTTCGCGCTCAACGACCTCGTCGTCGAGGCGGCCCAGCGCGACGACCGCGTCGTCGCGGGGCTCTGGACCAGCCCCCGCCCGCAGGACGCCGCCGCCACCGGGAAGGCGCTGGCGCTGGCCGGCGAGCCGGGCGTCCGGGCCCTCAAGCTCTCCTTCCTGCTCGGCGGCCGGGCCGGCGACGACGCCTGCCGCCCGCAGCTCGACGCGGTCTTCGGCGCGGCCCGCGAGCACGGCCTCGTCGTCCACGTGCACACCAGCCCCGGCGCGGCCAGCGACCTCGACGAGGTCGGCACGCTGGTCGACCGCTACGCCGACGACGTCGCCGTCCACCTCGTGCACATGGGCGGCGGGATGAGCGGCCACGTCAAGCTCATCGGGCAGCGCTTCTTCGCCTGGGTGGCCGAGGGCAAGCGCGTCTACACCGACACCAGCTGGGCCATCGGCTTCGCCCCGCGCTGGTTCGCCCGGGAGATCGAGCGCCACGGCACCGGCGCCGACCGCGTCCTGTTCGCCTCCGACCAGCCCTGGGGCGACTTCGAGGGCGAGTCCGCCCGGCTGGCCGCCGCCACCGGCGACGGCGAGCTCGCCGACCTCTTCTTCCGCCGCAACTTCGAGGCCCTCCACGGCCTCGGCTGATCCCCTCGAGAAGGAAGGCCCACCGTGACCCAGACCCTGCCCGCCACCACCGGCACGCCGCTCATCTCCGACGAGGACCTGAAGGCCGCCCAGCAGGCCAGCCTCGCCGAGGTCCCGCACCCCTCGCTCCCGCCGGGCAGCAACCTCTACGGCTCGACCAAGATCTTCCCGGATTACCAGGCCGGCGAGGGCGAGTCCTACTTCACGCTCGTGCACGGCATCGCGCACGAGTCCTCGGTCAGCTTCGTCGCGTGCCTGCAGGCGCTGCGGGCGCTGCGCAAGGGCTACGAGTCGGTCCTCTACTTCTACGGCCCGGCCGCGATGAACGCGATGGCCACCCGCGGCTTCCCCACCACCGGCGACTCCGCCTTCCCGGGCGAGCACAACATCAACACCCAGATCGAGCGGTTCATCGAGGAGGGCGGCACGGTCTACGTCTGCCGCTTCGGGCTCTCGCTGCACGGCCTGCGCGAGGAGGACCTCATCGCCGGCTGCATCCCCTGCCACCCGCTCGACGTGCAGGACGCGCTGATCCACTACGCGCGCAAGGGCGCGATCATCAACTCCACCTACAACCTCTGATGACGGCGGCCCCGGGGACCGCGGCTCCCGGACGCGCTCCGACGCGGGTGGGCACCCGCGTGGACGTCGCCGTCCTCGGGGTCCGCGTCGACGCCCCCGTCTCGCGCCGCGCCGGCGCCGGGCCCAGCGACGACGGGCACGTGCTCCTCGACGGCGTCCCGACGGCGCTGCCGGTCAACCCGGACAGCCCGTACTCGATCAGCGGCGGCCGGCTGCTGCTCGACGGCGCCGACCTGGGCCTGGAGGCGACGCCGGTGCGCCGGCCCGCCTTCTACGACCTCACCACCGCCGACGGCGTCCCCTACGAGCGGATCGCCCGGCTGCACGGCCGCGACGTCCTCGCCACCACCGTGGTGCAGACCTGCGTCCGCTACGCCGAGGACCAGCGCTGCCGGTTCTGCGCGATCGAGGCGTCGCTCGCGGCGGGCTCCACCACCGCGGTCAAGTCGCCGGCGCAGCTCGCGGAGGTCGCGGAGGCCGCCGTCCGGCTCGACGGCGTCCGGCAGGTGGTGATGACCACCGGCACCACCAACGGCCGCGACCGCGGCGCTCGCCACCTCGCCCGCTGCGTGCGGGCGGTGACCGCCGCCGTCCCCGGCCTGCCCGTCCAGGTGCAGTGCGAGCCGCCCGCACCCGGGGACCTCGACGCCATCCAGGAGCTCCGGGACGCCGGCGCCACCGCCATCGGCATCCACGTCGAGAGCCTCGACGACGACGTCCGGCGCCGCTGGATGCCCGGCAAGGCCACCGTGCCGATGGCCCAGTACGACGCCGCGTGGGACGAGGCGGTGCGCGTCTTCGGCCGCAACCGGGTCTCCACCTACCTGCTCGTCGGCCTCGGCGAGGACCCCGACGAGCTGGTCGCGGGCGCGCTGCAGCTCGCCGACCGCGGCGTCTACCCGTTCGTCGTCCCCTACCGGCCGCTCGCCGGGACGCTCGCCGTGGCCGACGGCGTCGGCGCGCCCGACCCGCTCGTCCTCGACGACGTCACCCGCCGGGTGGCCGCCGGCCTGCGCGCCCGCTCGATGCGCGGCGCCGACCAGGGCGCCGGCTGCGCGGCCTGCGGCGCCTGCTCCGCGCTGTCGGCGGCCGGCGCGTGAGGACGGCGGCATGAGGACCGCGCTGAGCCCACAGGAGCTCGCCAGCCTCGAGCGCAGCGTGCTGCTCGTCGACCACCGGCTCGCCGCGCCCGCGCCGCCGTGGCGGGTGGAGGAGGCAGGGCCCGACGGCGTCGCCGCGCACCGGGCGCTGCGCCACGCGGCCTTCGTCGAGGAGCAGGGCCTGTTCGTGGGCACCGACCTCGACGGCGCCGACGACGACCCGCGCGCGGTCACCCTGGTTGCACGTGGAACCGACGGGACGGTGCTCGGCGGCGTCCGGCTCGGCCCTGCGGATCCCGGCGCCCCCGACGTCGGCTGGTGGACCGGCTCCCGGCTCGTCGTCCGGCCGGGCGCGCCGCACGGCACGGGCGCCGCGCTGGTCGCCGCCGCCTGCGCGCACGCCGAGGCCGCCGGGGCGCTGCGCTTCGACGCCACCGTGCAGGACCGGTACCTGCGGCTGTTCACCCGGCTCGGCTGGCGGGTCACCGGGGCGGCGGAGGTCGGCGGGGCGCCGCACACCACGGTGACCTGGCCGGTCGGCCGGCTGACGGCGCTGGTGCAGGCGACCAAGGCGCCGCTCGGCGGCCTGCTGGCCGGCCTGCACCTGGGCGGGTCCGGCTTCGTCGGCGACGACGGCGCCCCGGTGCCCGGCACCGACGTCGTCGCCGCGTGCGACGCGATCCTGCCGTCGATGGTCGAGCGCGACCCCGCGTGGGCCGGCTGGTGCGGCGTGCTGGTCAACGTCAACGACCTCTCCGCCATGGGCGCAGCACCCCTCGGGCTGCTCGACGCCGTCGCCGGGCGGGACGCCTCCTTCGTCGCCCGGGTGCTCGCCGGGCTCCGCGCGGCCGCCGAGGCGTGGGGCGTGCCGGTGCTCGGCGGGCACACCCAGGTCGGCGTCCCGGCGGCGCTGGGCGTCACCGCGCTCGGCCGCACCGACCGCCCCGTGCCCGCCGGTGGCGGGCGTCCCGGGCAGGCGGTCTCGCTCACCGCCGACCTCGGCGGCGGCTGGCGGCGGGGGCACACCGGCCGGCAGTGGGACTCCACCAGCGGCCGCACCCGCGCGGAGCTGCAGCTCATGGGGTCGGTCGTCGCCCGCACCGCCCCCGCGGCCGCCAAGGACGTGAGCATGGCCGGGCTGGTCGGCACCCTCGGCATGCTCGCCGAGGCCAGCGGCTGCGGCGCCGTGCTCGACGTCGCCGCCGTCCCCCGGCCGGACGGCGCTGCCGCCGGCGACTGGGCCACCTGCTTCCCCGGCACCGCCTTCCTCACCGCCGACGCCCCCGGCCGCCGGGTCGCCCCGGCCGGGCCCGCCACCACCGCCGTCTGCGGGGAGCTCGTCCCCGGCTCGGGCGTGCGGCTGCGCTGGCCCGACGGCTCCCTCACCCCCGCCCTCCCCGGGTCCGTCACCGGACTCGGCCCAGCCACAGGAGAAGCAGCGTGACCACCCTCGCCGCGGTCGCCGCGCCCTTCGGGCGCGACCTGGAGGCCGCCTTCGCCCGCATCGGGCGGCTCATCGAGGACGCCCGCGCCCGCGGTGTCGGGCTGCTCGCCCTGCCCGAGGCCACCCTCGGCGGCTACCTCGCCGACCTGAGCGGCGGCGGGACGCCGGACCTCCCGCCGGCGCTGGAGGTCGACGGCCCCGAGGTGGCGCTGCTCGCCCAGCTCGCCGGCGACATGGTGGTCACCGCCGGGTTCTGCGAGTCCGACGGCACCTCCCGCTACAACACCGCCGTCGCGGTCACCGGCGACGGCGTCCTCGGCGTGCACCGCAAGGTCCACCAGCCGCTGGGCGAGAACGCCAGCTACGCGGCGGGCGAGGGGTTCCGCGCCTTCGACTCGCCGGTCGGCCGGATCGGCATGCTCATCTGCTACGACAAGGCCTTCCCCGAGGCCGCCCGCACCCTCGCGCTCGACGGCGCCGAGGTCGTCGTCTGCATGTCCGCCTGGCCGGCCGCGCGCACCGCGACCAGCCCCGACCTCGCCGCCGACCGCTGGACCCGCCGCTTCGACCTGTTCGACCAGGCCCGCGCGCTGGAGAACCAGGTGGTGTGGGTGTCGGCCAACCAGTCCGGCACCTTCGGCTCGCTGCGCTTCGTGGCCAGCGCGAAGGTGGTCGGCCCCGGCGGCGACGTGCTGGCCACCACCGGCGTCGGCGAGGGCACCGCCGTGGCCGACGTCGACGTCCGCGCGCTGCTCGACGGCGCCCGCCGGTCGATGGGCCACCTCCGCGACCGCCGTCCCGACGCCTACGGGGTGCTCGCCGGTGTCTGAGCGCACCAGCTGGGGGACGGCCCGCGTCCCGTTCCCGTCGTCGGTGCCGGTCGCCGTCGTCGGCGGGGGACAGGCCGGGCTGTCGATGTCGTGGCACCTGCGGCGGCGCGGGATCGAGCACGTCGTCCTGGAGCGGGACACCGTCGCGCACGAGTGGTCCGACGCCCGCTGGGACACGTTCTGCCTGGTCACGCCCAACTGGCAGTGCCGGCTGCCCGGCTGGCCCTACCGCGGCGAGGACCCCGACGGGTTCATGGTCAGGGACGAGATCGTCGCCTACGTCCGCGGCTACGCCGCGTCCTTCGACCCGCCGGTGCTCGAGTCCACCGCCGTCGAGCGGCTCGACGCCGCAGCCGGCGGCGGCTTCACCCTGACGACGACGGCCGGCCCGCTCACCGCGGAGCACGTCGTGCTGGCCACCGGCGGCTACCACCGGCCCGTCGTCCCCGGCTGGGCCTCCCAGCTGCCGGGGCACGTCGTCCAGGTGCACTCGGCGGAGTACCGCTCCCCGGACCGGCTGCCCGACGGCGAGGTGCTCGTGGTGGGCACCGGGCAGTCGGGCGCCCAGATCGCCGAGGACCTGCACCTGGCCGGGCGCCGGGTGCACCTGGCGGTGGGCCGTGCGCCGCGGGTCGCCCGCTCCTACCGGGGCCGCGACGTCGTCGCGTGGCTGTCGGACATGGGCCACTACGACATGCCGATGACCGAGCACCGCGACGGCGAGGCCGCCCGGCTGGGCACCAACCACTACGTCACCGGCCGCGACGGCGGGCGCGACATCGACCTGCGCGCCTTCGCCCGCGACGGGATGCGGCTCTACGGCGTGCTGCGAGGGCTCGCCGGCGCCACGCTCACCTTCGCCGACGACCTCGCGGCCAACCTGGACTCCGCGGACCGGGTGAACCAGAACGTGCTCGACGCCGTCGACCGGTTCATCGCCGCGGAGGGCATCGACGCGCCCGAGGAGGCCCGGTACACGCCGGTGTGGGCGCCCGGGCCGGACGCGCCGACGACGCTGGACGCCTCGCGGATCGCCGCCGTCGTCTGGTGCATCGGCTTCACCAGCGACTGGAGCTGGGTGCGGCTGCCGGCCTTCGACGGGCGCGGGTACCCGACCCACGTGCGCGGGGTGACCAGCGTGCCCGGGCTGTCGGTGCTGGGGCTGCCGTGGCTGCACACCTGGGGGTCGGGACGGTTCTCCGGGGTGGGGCGGGACGCGGAGCACCTGGCCGACCACGTCGCCGCCCGGCTGGCCGGCGCGCCCCGGGCCGGCCTGGACCGCGAGCTCGCGCTGGCCGCCGCCGGCCCCGCGCCGACCATGGGCTGATCCCGTTGAGGCATGGGAAGCTCTACGCACGTCCCGGTTCCCGATACGTGCGTAGAGCTTCCTGTGCCTGGAGGCGACGGTCGTGAGGGTGGCGGCGGTGGCGGCGCACTTCGGCCGCGACCTCGAGCAGTGCCTGGCCAAGGTGGAGACGATCGTGGCCGCGGCCCGCTCCCGCGACGTCGAGCTGCTCGTCTTCCCCGACGCCACGCTCGGCGGCTACCTGGGCGACCTGTCCGGCACCGACGCCGGCGAGCTGCCGCCCGCCCTGCCCGAGGACGCGCCCGAGCTCAAGCGCGTGGCGGCCACCGCGGAGGACATGGTCGTCTGCGTCGGCTACCGGGAGGTCGCCGACGGCGTGCACCACAACACCGCCGTGTGCCTGACCGGCGACGGCGTGCTCGGCCGGCACCGCAAGGTGCACCAGCCGGCCGGCGAGCGCACGGCCTACCGGGCCGGCGACCGGTTCGCCGCGTTCGACACCCCGCTCGGCCGGATCGGCATGCTCGTCGACTACGACAAGACCTTCCCGGAGTCCGCCCGCACGCTGGCCGCCGACGGCGCGCTGCTGGTGGCCTGTCTGTCGGCGTGGCCCGCCAGCCTCACCGACCGTGCGCCGCGGCTGGTGCAGGACCGCCAGTCGCGGCTGTTCGACCTCTACGACTGCGCCCGCGCCGCGGAGAACCAGGTGGTGTGGGTGTCGGCGAACCAGACGGCGTCGATGGGCCGGCTGCGGTTCCTCGGGCAGGCGAAGGTGGTCGGCCCGGGCGGCGACGTGCTGGCCCGCACCTGGGCCAAGGCGGGGCTGGCGCTGGCCGAGCTCGACGTCGCCGCCGAGGTGGCCCGGGCCCGCACCGTCCTGTCCCACCTGCGCGAGCGACGACCGGAGGCCTACCGGTGAGGGTGGCACTGCTGACCTACTCGACCCGCCCGCGCGGCGGCGTCGTGCACACGCTCGCCCTGGCCGAGGCGCTGGCCCGCGCCGGGTGCGACGTCACCGTGTGGTCGCTCGGCCGTGGCGGCGACGGCGGCTTCTTCCGCGCCGTCGACCCCGCCGTCCGGGTGTGCCTGGTGCCGTTCCCCGACCGGCCGGGGGAGGACGTCGGCGCGCGGATCCTGCGCTCGATCGAGGAGCTCGGCGCCGCCTTCGCGACCGCGGGCGGGCGCCACGACGTCGTGCACGCCCAGGACTGCATCAGCGCCAACGCCGTCGCCGACTGCGTGCGCACCGTGCACCACCTCGACGCGTTCACCACGCCGGAGCTGGTCGCCTGCCACGACCGCGCGGTGCGCCGGCCCTCCGCGCTCGTGTGCGTGAGCGCCGCCGTCGCCGCCGAGGTGGCGGCCGGGTACGGGCGGACGGCGACGGTCATCCCCAACGGCGTCGACGCCGCCCGGTTCGCCGCGGCCGCCGGCCCGGGCGGCGCCGCATCGCGCAACCGCTGGCGGGCGCGGCTGGGCCCGTACGTGCTGGCCGTGGGCGGGATCGAGCCGCGCAAGGGGACGCTCGACCTGGTCGAGGCGATGGCGGCGGTGCAGCGGGCGCGGCCGGAGCTGTCGCTGGTGGTGGCCGGTGGGGAGACCCTGTTCGACCACCGCGGCTACCGGGAGCGGGTGGAGGCGCGGGCGCAGGAACTCGGCGTCTACCCGGTGGTGCTCGGGCCGGTGGCGCACGACCAGCTGCCCTCGCTGGTGGCCGCGGCCGACGTCTTCGCCTTCCCCTCGACCAAGGAGGGCTTCGGGCTGGCCGCCATGGAGGCGCTGGCGGCCGGGGTGCCGCTGGTGACCCGAGACCTGCCGGTGCTGCGCGAGGTGTTCGGCGGCGCGGCGCGCTTCGCCGGCGACCCCGCGGAGCTGGCCGCGGAGATCCTGGCCGCCGGCGGGGAGCGCGACCCGGCGGTGCGGACGGCGGGGGAGGAGCTCGCCGCCCGGCACACCTGGGACGCCGCCGCCGAGGCCCACCTGCGCTTCTACGCGTCCCTGTAGAGGGCACTTGTCGCGTTATTGGCCCTCCGGGGAGCCGGCTCCTGGGGTCGATCCCGCGCTCCCGGGGTCCTGCAGGACCCCCGGAGGCCGGGGAACGCCCCAGGAGCGGGGGCGGGTCCGCCCCCCCCCCGGGGGCGGGTCCGCGGGGCGGGCGGGGGCGGCGGACCCGCCGCGGGAGACGATATTCAGGTATGTGTGGTTTTG